>NZ_JBYISA010000008.1:0-303440 GCF_057708345.1 Streptomyces sp. bgisy130 | reverse complement strand
CCGCCCGTCGACGTAGCCATCTTCGTCGCCTCCTCGTCCTGCTCCTCGACGGCCTGCGGCCGGGTGTTCCGGTCCGTCGTCATGCCGCCGCCAATGCGTCACTGTGGGCCGTGATGCCCTTGGTAGAGGCGATCACAGCACGCAGCTTCTTGGCGAGCGCTTCGTAGAACATGCTCAGCGGGAATTCGTCGGGGAGCACGTCGTCCACGAGTTTGCGCGGCGGCTGGTCCAGGTCGAGGGCGTCGGGTCCCTTGGCCCAGACCGAGCCCGGGTGCGGGGCGAGATAGGTCGAGACGAGGTCGTACGCAGCGAACCAGTGGACCAGCTTGGGCCGGTCGATGCCGTCGCGGTAGAGCTTTTCGATCTCGCCGCACAGCTGGTTGGTGACCTTGGGCGCCCGCTCCCAGTCGATGTGGAGTGTGTTGTCCGTCCAGCGTACGACGTCGTGCTTGTGCAGGTACGCGAAGAGCAGCTGGCCGCCCAGGCCGTCGTAGTTGCGGACCCGGTCGCCGCTGACGGGGAACCGGAACATCCGGTCGAAGATCACTGCGAACTGCACATCACGCGCCTGGGTGTACCCCTCGGCCTCCAGCTTCACGGCCTCCTTGAAGGCGGTGAGGTCGCAGCGCAGCTCCTCCAGGCCGTACATCCAGAACGGCTGGCGCTGCTTGATCATGAACGGGTCGAACGGCAGGTCACCGTGGCTGTGGGTGCGGTCGTGCACCATGTCCCACAGGACGAACGCCTCCTGGCAGCGCTCCTGGTCGCCGAGCATCTCGCGGAGGTCCGCGGGGAGTTCGACACCGAGCGTCTCGATGGCGGCCTCGCTGACCCGGCGGAAGCGGGCGGCCTCGCGGTCGCAGAAGATCCCGCCCCAGGTGAACCGCTCGGGGGCCTCGCGCACCGCGATGGTCTCCGGGAAGAGCACGGCGGAGTGGGTGTCGTAGCCGGCCGTGAAGTCCTCGAAGGCGATACCGCAGAAGAGGGGGTTGTCGTAGCGGGTGCGCTCCAGCTCGGCGAGCCAGTCCGGCCAGACCATGCGCAGGACGACGGCCTCGAAGTTGCGGTCCGGGTTGCCGTTCTGGGTGTACATGGGGAACAGCACGAGGTGCTGAAGGCCGTCGGCGCGCTGCCGGGCGGGCTGGAAGGCGAGCAGCGAGTCCAGGAAGTCCGGCACGTCGAAGCCGCTGTCGGCCCAGCGGCGCAGGTCGGCGACGAGCGCCTGGTGGTAGGCGGCGTCGTGCGGCAGCAGCGGGGCGAGCTCACCCACGGCCGCTATGACGCGGTCGACCTCGGCGCGCACGGCGTCGGCGCTCGGCGCGCCCTCCGCGGCCAGGTCGATCGAACCGTCCTTGGACTGCCAGGGGCGGATGGTCTCGACCGCGTCCTTGAGCACGGACCACGCCGGGTGCGCGACCACGCTCTCTGCGGTCGTGGTGGCCCCCCGGACACCCACAGGCGAAAGAATTTCCGTCATGACTGCCCTCCGGCGGTAGATCGTGTTGTCAGCCCACGGTAACCAGCCGAGGATCGCCGTCTCAAGTGGGGTCGGTGAAAATCTTTCTGTCGACACCCGGCGATCACGCAGATTTTTCCTGTGCGTGACGGGTTGGGCGACACTTCCTGGGTATGAGGGCGAGGGTTTCAGCGCTTCTTCCAGGGGCTGTTGACGGGCAAACGGCCCCTTCTCGCTCCCGGAGGGGCGCGGTCCGGCCGCCGGGACATCTACTGTCCGTAGCCGTATGGCATATGACACACCCCGCTCCCCGGCGCCGCGGCGGCCGGGCGCGTCAGCGCGGCGGGGACTCGCCCACGCGCGGGTGAGGGGGTCTGGAAGCGGATATGGCGGGTACCCGTACTGGACACACCGTGGCCGGTCCGGCACCCCTTTTTCCGCCGTACGGTCCCGTTAGGCTGAGCGCCATTTCGTTACGCCGTTGCCGACGGCCGACACCGGGACCGAGCCGGCGGCGGCACCGAGCCGACAGAAGCGAGGCAGCCTTGTCCTTTCTCACCATCGGACACCGCGGGATGATGGGCGTCGAGCCGGAGAACACCCTGCGCTCCTTCGTGCGCGCCGAGCAGGAGGGCCTCGATGTCATCGAGCTGGACCTGCATCTGAGCAAGGACGGCTCGCTCGTGGTGATGCACGACGCGGACGTGGACCGGACCACCGACGGCGCCGGTCCGATCGCCGAGCGCACCCTCGCCGAACTGCGGGAACTCGATGCCGGGCGGGGCGAGCGGATCCCCGTCTTCGAGGAGGTCGTGGCGGCGGTCAAGGCGCCGCTCCAGGCCGAGATCAAGGATGTGGCGGCCGCACAGGCGCTGGCCGAGGTGCTGCGCTCCCGCGATCTGGTCGGCCGGGTCGATGTGATCTCCTTCCACGACGAGGCGCTGGCCGCGATCCGGACCCTGCTGCCCGGCGTCCGTACCGCGCTGGTCGGCAGCCGCTACGGCGCCGATGTCGTCGACCGGGCGCTGGCCGTCGGCGCGACCATGCTCTCGCTGAACATCCGCCGGCTGACCCTGGAACTGGTCGAGCGGGCGCATGCCGCACAGCTCAAGGTCGTGGCCTGGACGGTCAACACCCACGACCAGCTCCGCCTCGCCCGCGGGCTCGGTCTGGACGGGGTGGTGACCGACCTGCCGGAGATCCGGCGGGCGGTCCGCTTCACGGCGTAAAACGGCGGGCGCGGCGCCCGGCCCGGCGGGGCGCACCACGTCCCGCGGGCCGCGCCCCGCCATACGGGGGCCCCGCCATACGGAGACATCCGCAGTTCACAGCCGTGCAATGTGCTTCCAGCATGCGGATGTTTTCCCTGGCGATCTCGACAGATCACCTCGCGCACTGCCACGCTCCCGCCATGCGCCTCGCCAACCGCCCTCTCCGCCTTGCCGCTTGCGCCACCGTCGCGCTGCTCACAGCGGCCGTCGGCTGTGCCCCGCAGGACGCGTCCCCCGGTGGCCCGGGGGCCGCCGGGCCGGGAAAGCAGAGCTGTGCACGCGGCCAACTGGCCACCGTGGCCCACGGGACGCTCACGGTCGGCACCGACAAGCCCGCGTACGCGCCGTGGTTCCAGGACGACGACCCGGCCAACGGGAAGGGCTTCGAATCCGCGGTCGCGTACGCCGTCGCCCGGCAACTGGGCTACGACAAGGGCGCGGTGCGCTGGCAGACCGTGCCGTTCAACAACGCCTTCGCGCCCGGTGCGAAGAAGTTCGACTTCGACATCAACCAGATCTCCATCAGCGCCGCGCGCAAGCGGGCGGTCGCCTTCTCCTCCGGCTACTACGGCGTACGGCAGGCGGTGATCGCGCTCAAGGGCTCCAAGGCGGCGCGCGCCAAGAGCATCGCCGAGCTGCGGCGGGTCAAGCTCGGTGCGCAGGTCGGCAGCACCAGCCTGGACGTCCTCCAGGACACCGTCCGGCCCACCCAGCAGCCGGCCGTCTTCCAGAAGAACGACCTGGCCAAATCGGCGCTGAAGAACGGCCAGGTCGACGCGATCCTCACCGATCTGCCAACGGCCTTCTACATCACCTCGGCGGAGGTCAAGGACGCCGAGGTGGTCGGGCAGTTCGCGGCCACCGGTGCCACCGACGAGCAGTTCGGGCTGGTGCTGGACAAGGAGAGCCGGATCACCGGGTGTGTGACGGCCGCGGTGGACACCCTGCGGAAGAACGGCACCCTGGCCCGGCTGGAGAAGAAGTGGCTGACTGACGCCGTTTCGGTTCCGGTGCTCAAGTGACGTACGGAGACGGCGTGTTGAAGACCCGTACGGCGGGGGAGGCGGCCGACGACGGGTATGTGCCCTCGGCGCGGCGGATCGAGCGGGAGCGGTTCCGGCGGGCCAGGGCCCGGCGGGCGACCGCCGTCGCCGCGCTGAGCACCCTGGTCACCGGCGCGGTCCTCTTCCTGGTCATCACCCGCTCGCCCGGCTGGCCGCGTACCCGCGAGACGTTCTTCAGCATGGAGTACGCGCGGCTGGCGCTGCCGAAGGTGCTGGACGGGCTGCTGCTGAATCTGCGGCTGCTGGTGGTGTGCGGGGCGGCGGTGCTGGTGCTCGGGCTGCTGCTGGCGGTGGCCCGGACGCTGCGCGGCCCGGTGTTCTTCCCACTGCGCGCGCTGGCCGCCGCGTACACCGACTTCTTCCGCGGACTGCCGCTGATCATCTGTCTGTTGATGGTGGTCTTCGGGGTGCCGGCGCTGCGGCTCCAGGGCGTGACCACCGATCCGGTGCTGCTCGGCGGATCCGCGCTGGTGCTGACGTACTCGGCCTATGTCGCCGAGGTCTTCCGGGCCGGCATCGAATCGGTGCACCCCTCGCAGCGGGCCGCGGCCCGGTCGCTGGGGCTCTCCGGCGGCCAGGCGCTGCGCTTCGTGGTGCTGCCGCAGGCGGTGCGGCGGGTGGTGCCGCCGCTGCTGAACGATCTGGTCTCGCTCCAGAAGGACACCGGTCTGGTGTCCATCGCGGGCGCGGTGGACGCGGTCTACGCGGCGCAGATCATCGCCGGCAAGGACTTCAACTTCACGCCGTATGTCGTGGCCGGGCTGGTCTTCGTCGCGCTGACCATCCCGATGACCCGCTGCACGGACTGGATCACGGCCCGGATGGACCGCGGGCGCGCCCAGGGAGGGCTGGTATGAGCACGACGGACGACACCCCGCGGCCCGCCGCGGAGACCGCAGGCCCGGCCGCGCCTGAAGACCGGCCGGTGCTGCGGCTGGAGTCCGTACGCAAGACCTACGGCCGCGGCACGGTCGTGCTGCGGGAGGTGGATCTGGAGGTCCCGCCGCACACCGTGACCGCACTGATCGGCGCCTCCGGCTCGGGCAAGTCCACCCTGCTGCGCTGCGCGAACCTGCTGGAGGAGATCGACGACGGCGCGATCTTCCTGGACGGCGACGAGATCACCGACCCACGGGCCGACGTGGACGCGGTCCGCCGCCGGATCGGGGTGGTCTTCCAGGCGTACAACCTCTTCCCGCACATGACCGTGCTGGACAACATCACGCTGGCGCCCCGCCGGGTCCACGGGGTGCCGCGCGCCGAGGCGGAGGCGCGGGCCCGTGAGCTGCTGGAACGGCTCGGGCTCGGCGGACGGGCCGGGGAGTACCCGGACCGGCTCAGCGGCGGCCAGCAGCAGCGGGTCGCGATCGTCCGCGCGCTGGCCGGGCGGCCCCGGCTGTTGCTGCTCGACGAGATCACCGCGGCGCTCGACCCGGAGCTGGTCGGCGAGGTGCTGGAGGTCGTCCGCGAGCTCAAGACGGAAGGCATGACCATGGTCATCGCCACCCATGAGATGGGCTTCGCGCGGGAGGTCGCCGACCAGGTGTGCTTCCTGGACGGCGGGGTGGTGCTGGAGCGCGGCACATCCGAGCAGGTCTTCGGCGCTCCCCGGCACGACCGCACCCGGCAGTTCCTGCAACGGATCATCCAGGCGGGGCGGCTGTGAGCCGGGGGTAGGCCAGGAGGAGTCTCCCCGTCCAGGAATCCGGTTGTCCAGGAATCCGGTGGTCTAGGAATCCGGTGGTCCAGGAATCCGGTGGTCCAGGAATCCGGTGGTCCAGGAATCCGGTGGTCTAGGAATCCGGCGGCTTGGGGACGACTGCGCGCAGGCGGTCGAGGAAGACCCGGGCCGCGGGGCTCGAAGGACCGCCGGTCTGCCAGGCGAGCGCGATGCGGGCACGCATCTCGGGCCGGACGATCGGCAGGGTGCGCAGCGGTCCGTCGAGGGGGGACTCGTCCTCACCGGCGGGGAGTACGGCGATGCCCAGGCCGCGCGCGGCAAGCTGCGAGAGCACGTGCGGGGCGGCCGCCTCGAAGGCCACCCGGGGCCGGAATCCCGCCTGCGCACAGCCGCGTTCGAGCGCCGCGCGCACCCCGGTGCCGCGCGGCAGGCAGATCAGCGGCCGGTCACGCAGCTCGGCAAGCGGGACGCTCCTACCGTCGGCGCGGTCGAGAAGCGGATCGCCGGGCGCGACGGCGGCGACCAGCGGGACGTCGATCAGCGTCTGGAAGGCCGCGCCGGGCGGGGGCGTCTCCTCTGCCGTGCCGAGGACGGCGATATCGAGCTCGCCGGCCAGAAGCGCGGCCAGCATCCGCTCCGTGGAGTCCTCGGTGAGTGCCACCTCCACCGAGGGGTGGGCGTCGTGGAAATCCGCGAGTAAAGCGGCGATGTCGAAGGCGTGGCCGGTGGCGCCGGAGACCAGCCCGAGCGTGACCCGGCCGCGCAGCAGCCCCGTGTACGCATCGACGGTCTGCCGCACCGACTCCGCCGCGGCCAGCGCGGCGCGGGCGTACGGCAGGACCGCCCGGCCCACCTCGGTCAGCGTCACCGACCGGCCGGAGCGGTCGAGCAGGGGCTGCCCCAACTCCCTCTCCAGCTGGCGGATCTGGGCGCTGAGGCCGGGCTGGGCCAGATGCAGCCGGGCGGCGGCCCGGGTGAAACCGCCCTCCTCGACGACACAGACGAAGTAGCGCAGCTGGCGAAGTTCCATAAGCAGTGATTCTAGATCGCAGCAGAACTATCTACTGGAGTTATCGCTCCGCCCACCGCAGCATGAATCCCATGCGTACCCGCCTCCTCCTGGGCCTGTCCCTGCTCTCCACCGGTCTGCTCGCCGGAGCCTTCGGCTACGGCGCCGCCAACCTCGTCCCCACCTTCGATGCCGTGCCGATCGAGATGCGACTCGACTTCCACACCGAGCTGATGAAGATGAACGGGATCACCATGCAGGGAGCGATGGCGGTCTCGGCGTTCAGCGCCCTCGCGCTGGCCGCCCTGACACGCGGCCGGGCCCGTGTCCTCACCGCCACGGCAGGGCTGCTGACCGTCACATCCTTCCTGATCACCCGGTTCGGGAATGTCCCGATCAACGGCCACATCAAACAGTGGGCCGCCACCACGCCGCCGGCCGGCCATGCGGAGATCCTCAGCCGCTGGGAACTGTTCAACGATGCCCGCACCTGCACGGCCATAGTGGCGTTCGCCCTCCTGATCTCGGTTGCCCTGCGTCAGGCGGGCCGCGCCGCCCCCCTTGGCCACCGATCATCAGAAGCGGCTGATCAACTGGCAGCCCGTCAAGGAGAGCAGCCCGTCAAGCAGACATGTCCTGGCCGAGCGGCTTGACCAGGAGCTCGAATTCCAGGTCGGGGCGCTGAGGGACGCCGATCCGCTCGTCGCCGTACGGGAACGGGGTGCGCTCCCCGGCGGTGACGCCCGCCGGGTCGGTGCGCTGCCCCTCCAGCAGGTCCGCTTCCGTCGTCCAGCCGCCGCGGCTGATGTCCCCGCGGTAGGCCGAATCGATGAGGTCGACGAGCCCGGGGACGTCGGTGTCGAGGGCGGTGCGGAAGGTCAGCTCACTGGTGGGCATGGTGCGCGGTCCTCTCGGGCGGACGGGCCGACGGGCGGCCTCCTGGAGGCTAACAACCGGCAGGTGTGCGATGTCAGGGCCGATTGTCCCGGCCTTCCGGCGGCGGGTGCCCGGCCGCGCGGGGCGGGCGGCGTAAGGTCCGGGCATGGTGCATGTACTGAGCAGCAGGGTGCTGTTGCGGCCGGCCGACCCCGAGCGGTCGCGGGCGTTCTACGGCGAGGCGCTGGGGCTGGAGATCTACCGGGAATTCGGTACCGGCTCCGAGCGCGGCACGGTCTACTTCCTCGGCGGCGGCTTCCTGGAGGTGTCCGGCCGGGCCGCCGGGCCGCCCACGGAGACCCTCAAGCTGTGGCTCCAGGTGGCGGACGCCGCGGCGGCGCACCAGGAGCTGCTGGCGCACGGGGTGGAGGTGCTGCGCGCGCCCGTGCAGGAGCCGTGGGGGCTGATCGAGATGTGGATCGCCGACCCGGACGGCCACCGCCTCGTGCTGACCGAGGTCCCGGCGGACCATCCGCTGCGCTATCGGCCCTGAGCCCGTATTTGTGCCCTGGTGGCACTCCACCACCGCGCTCCCCCTTTGCGCCCGTGCGCTCCCGTGTGCCGGGCGCCCGGCGGGCATCCTGCCCCCGATGCGTACGGGTACGAGGGGAGGTGCTCCGTGCACGGACCGGTGTGGGTCGGCTGGCTGCTGGTGCTGCTGGGGGCCGCCGCCGGCGCGTACTGCCTGGTGCGGGCGCGCAGTGGACCGGCCGCGCAGCAGGGCGAGGCGCGCGGTGAGGGGCTGATGGCGCTGGGGATGGCGGCGATGGCCTGGCCGGTGGCGCCGCCGTCATGGTCGTCGTGGCTGTTCACCGCGGTTTTCGGGGCGGCGGGCCTGTGGGCGCTGGCGCACCGCCATCTGCATCATGCGGTGGGCGCGCTGGCCATGGCGTACATGGCACTCGCGATGGTCGTCCCGGCGTCTCAACAGGCAGGCCACGCAGGGCAGATAGGTCAGATGGCGCAGATGGGCCAGGCGGGCGGGCCGGGCCCGATGGCCCACTCGGTGCCGGGCGGTGTGCCGTTGCTGACGGGGCTGTTGCTCGTCTACTTCACCGGGTATGTCCTCGCGGCCGGGGTGCGGCTGGTGCCGGCGACGGGTGCGGAGGCCGGGAAGGGGATGGCGGGCGGGGCGGTGGCGGTGGCGGGCGCCGGCGTGCTGCCGGCCTGCCGGGTGGCGATGGGGATCGGCATGCTGGCGATGCTGCTGGCGCTGTGAGCTGCGGCGATGCACTGCCACCCGGTTCGGCGCCGGACGTGCGCCCGTTGACCGTGCACAGCTGTCGCAGGGGTGGCATGCATCACTTCCGTCGCGCGGCCGTACCAACGGGTAGTCGTGCGCTCATAGGGTGACGGCATGATGGTCCCTCTCGCGCTGATGATGCTCGGCGTGCTGGCCGCGGCAATGGCGCCACGGCTGATGGCCCGTTCCGACTGGCCCGACCGTGAGCCGGTGCTCGCCCTGTGGGTGTGGCAGTGCGTGGTGGCCGGCGTTCTGCTGTGCTGTCTGCTCGCGATGTCGCTGAGCGCGGCCGCCGCCTGGGAAGCCGTTCGCAGCCCGGTGTTCGGATTCGCCCCGCGGGTCGTCGTCGAGGCGTATGCGCTCCAGACGCACGGGCCCTGGGCCGGGGTGCTGGCTCTGCTCCTGGCGGGCGGCGGCGCCTGGACGGCCGTGGCACTGACTCGGGAGGTACGGGCGGTACGCGCCCGTCGGCGGCAGCGGCGGGCCGAGCTGCTGCGCCGCGCGCCGTTGTTGCCCGGCGAGGAGCCTTCCGGGGAGCGTCTGGTCGTCCTGGAAGGGGACCGCCCGGAGGCTTGGTGGCTGTCCCACGCCTCACCCCAACTGGTCATCACCACCTCGGCGTTGCGCCGGCTGAAGGGGCATCAGCTCGATGCGCTGATCGCCCATGAGCAGGGCCATGCGCGGGCCCGGCACGATCTCCTGCTGTACTGCGCCTCGGCGCTGGCCGCCGGTTTTCCGCAGGTCCCGGTCTTCGCCGCGTTCCGCGACCAGGTGCACCGGCTGGTCGAGCTGGCCGCCGACGATGTGGCCTCGCGCCGCTTCGGCCGGCGGACGATCGCCCTGGCCCTGGTCGAACTCAACGAGGACCGCGGGGTGTTCGGCCCCTGCCCGGCCCAGCTCGCCCAGGTACCGGAGCGGGTGGACCGGCTGCTGGCCCCCGCCCCCCGCTTCAGCCCCGCCCGCCGGCTGCGGATGACCGCGGTGGCGGCGCTGGTACCGGCGATTCCGCTGCTGGTGACCTTCATTCCCGGGCTGAGGGCTTTGGCCTGACCGCCGGCCGGTGGCCGAGGGTCGGCGGCCGGTGGCCAGCGACCGGGGCCCGGTGGCGGTGGCCGGTGTCCGGGCCCCGATGCCGTTGGCCGGTGGGTCGGCGTGGCTCCGGGCGCCGGGTATCGGCGAGGATCGGGGTATGCCACCGACGCCGCGCCCCACCGTCCGGTCGTCCGCCGTGGACGACGACCGCCGTCCCGTACCCGCCTCGCGTGTTCCGGCCCTCCCGTACGCCGTTCTCTGCGCGCTCGTCTTCGGTCTGCTGCTGACCCTGGTCGCCCTGCGGTGGGAACCGTTGATGGCGGTGGACCGGGCGCTGGCCGGTGCGCTGCACCGGACGGCCGTCGCGGCGCCCGGCTGGACCCGCCTCAACCGGGTGCTCAGCGACTGGCTGTGGGACCCCTGGATGATGCGCGTGGTGCTGGTGGCGGCGGTGGTGCTGCTCGTACGGCGGGGTGAACGGCTGCTCGGCGGCTGGGTGGCGGCCACCGCGCTCGTCGGGACGGGGCTACAGCAGGTGCTGAAGGCGGTGGTCGGCCGGGACCGCCCGGTCTGGCCGGACCCGGTGGACGCGGCGCATTACGCGGCGTTCCCGTCGGGACACGCGATGTCCGCACTGATCGCGGGCGCGCTGGTGCTGTGGTTGCTGTGCCGGTGCGGGGCCCGTTCGCTGTGGCGGTGGACGGCCGGGGCGGTGGCCGTGGTCTCGGTGGTCGGCGTCGGCTTCACCCGGGTATATCTGGGCGTGCACTGGCTGTCGGACGTCGTCGGGGGCTGGCTGCTGGGCGGGGCGCTGGTGGCCGCGGCGGCAGCGGCGTACACCGGGTATGCGCCCCGGGTGGGGAACGGCGCCGCGCGGTGGGCAGGAAAGCGGTCATGACAACCATCAAGGGTGTGCTCTTCGACTTCTCCGGGACCCTGCTGCGGATCGAACCCGCCGAGTCCTGGCTGCGGGCGGCGCTGGCTGCGTGCGGTACGGCCATGACCGCCACCGAGATCGCCGGCCGGGCGGCCGCGCTGGAACGGGCCGGTGCGCTGCCCGGCGCTTCCGCACCCGTCGAGATCCCCGCCGCGCTGGCCGGCTTGTGGGAGATCCGGGACCGCGACGCCCGCCACCACCGCGCGGTGTACACCGGCCTGGCACGCCAAGTGCCGCTGCCCGAGCCCGAGTTGTACGACGCGCTCTACGACCGCCATATGACGGCGGCGGCCTGGCAGCCGTACCCCGACGCCGCCGAGGTGCTGGCGGAACTGCACCACCGCGGCGTCCGGACCGGCGTGGTGAGCAACATCGGCTGGGATCTGCGGCCGGTGCTCCGCGACCATGGCCTGGACCGCTATCTGGACACCTGTGTGCTGTCCTACGAGCACGGCATCCAGAAGCCGGATCCACAGCTCTTCGCCCTGGCCTGCCGGGAGTTGGGGCTGGATCCGGCCACCGTCCTGATGGTGGGCGACGACCGCACGGCGGACGGCGGCGCCACGGCGCTGGGCTGCTCGTTCCTGCCGGTGGACCATCTGCCGGTGGACCGGCGCCCGGACGGGCTGCGGCCGGTGCTGGACCTGGTGGGCTGAGCGCCGGACGGGCCGAGGCGGCGGTCAGCCGGTGGACCGCAGTGTCAGCCATTCCTGGAGCTCGACGAGGTTCCCGTCGGGGTCCTTGAGGTGGGCGACCCGCATCCGGTCCGTCATCGGCGCCGGGCCGTGCGCGAGGACGGCGCCGCGGCCGGTCAGTTCCGCGCAGTAGGCGTCGAGGTCATCGACCCGGAGGACGACCAGGGACCGGTAGCCGTCCGGCGCGCCCGCCAGCTCGCCGAGGACCCGGGCCATCTGGGCGCGCTCCTGAAGCGCGATGCCCGCGGTGCCGTCGTCGCAGGTGAACTTGGCATACGGCCCGTCCGGGGCCGCGAACTGCGGGGTGAGCCCCAGGGTGTCCCGGTAGAAGCGGTAGCAGCCGTGGAAGTCCGAGACGAGCAGGCGGACTTGGGCAAGTTCCATCGATACCCCCGTGCGGAAAGTGCGGACCGTGCACGGTGACGCTACCCCGTCCCGGGCCGCCGCCGGAGACGGCACCGCCCCGGCCGGTGGGATACCGGCCGGGGCGGAAGGGGCGTGCGCAGCTGTCGGGTCAGCCGAGGTTCGCCAGCGCCTGGTTGAGGGTCTTCGACGGACGCATGACCGCATCGGCCTTCGCCACGACGGGCTGGTAGTAGCCGCCGATGTCGGCCGGCGAGCCCTGCACCGCGATCAGCTCGTCGACGATGGTCTGCTCCTGCTCGGTCAGCGTCTCGGCGAGGGCCGCGAACGCCTCCGCGAGCTGAGCATCGTCGGTCTGCTTGGCCAGCTCCTGCGCCCAGTAGAGCGCGAGGTAGAAGTGGCTGCCGCGGTTGTCGATGCCGCCGAGCTTGCGGCTGGGCGACTTGTTCTCGTTGAGGAAGCTGCCGGTGGCGCGGTCGAGGGTGTCGGCGAGCACCTGGGCGCGCGCGTTGCCGGTCTTCTGCGCGAGGTGCTCGAAGCTGACCGCGAGGGCCAGGAACTCACCCAGGCTGTCCCAGCGCAGGTAGTTCTCCTTGACCAGCTGCTGGACGTGCTTGGGCGCGGAGCCGCCGGCGCCGGTCTCGAACAGGCCGCCGCCGTTCATCAGCGGGACGACCGAGAGCATCTTGGCGCTGGTGCCCAGCTCCAGGATCGGGAACAGGTCGGTCAGGTAGTCACGCAGCACATTGCCGGTGACCGAGATCGTGTCCTCGCCGCGGCGGATCCGCTCCAGGGAGAACGTGATCGCGTCGACCGGCGACATGATCTCCAGCTGGAGACCGTCGGTGTCGTGCTCGGCGAGGTAGGTCTTGACCTTCTCGATGAGCTGGGCGTCGTGCGCACGGCCGGCGTCGAGCCAGAAGACCGCCGGGTCGCCGGTCGCACGGGCGCGGGTGACGGCGAGCTTGACCCAGTCGCGGATCGGCGCGTCCTTGGTCTGGCACATCCGGAAGATGTCGCCGGCGCCGACGACCTGCTCCAGGACGGCGTTACCGCTCTCGTCGAGGACCCGGACGGTACCGGTGACCGGGATCTCGAAGGTCTTGTCGTGGCTGCCGTACTCCTCGGCCTTCTGCGCCATGAGGCCGACGTTCGGGACCGAGCCCATGGTGGACGGGTCGTAGGCGCCATGGGCGCGGCAGTCGTCGAGGACGGCCTGGTAGATGCCGGCGTAGCTGCTGTCGGGGAGGACCGCGAGGGTGTCGGCCTCGGCGCCGTCCGGGCCCCACATGTGACCGGAGGTGCGGATCATGGCCGGCATGGAGGCGTCGACGATGACATCGCTCGGCACGTGCAGGTTGCTGATGCCGCGGTCGGAGTCGACCATGGCGAGCTCCGGGCCCTCGGCGAGCTCGGCATCGAAGGACGCCTTGATCTCGGCGCCGTCGACCAGCGACTCCAGGCCCTTGTAGATGCCGCCGAGGCCATCGTTCGGGGTCAGGCCGGCGGCCGCGAGGGACTCGCCGTACTGGGCGAACGTCTTCGGGAAGAAGGCGCGGACCACGTGGCCGAAGATGATCGGGTCGGAGACCTTCATCATCGTGGCCTTCAGGTGCACCGAGAACAGCACACCCTCCGCCTTGGCCCGGGCGACCTGCGCCGTGAGGAACTCGCGCAGCGCGGCCACCCGCATCACGGACGCGTCGACGACCTCGCCCGCGAGGACCGGGACCGACTCGCGCAGGACGGTGGTGGAGCCGTCGTCGCCCGACAGCTCGATGCGCAGCGTGCCGTCCTGGCCGATGACCGTGGACTTCTCGGTGGAGCGGAAGTCGTCGACGCCCATGGTGGCGACGTTCGTCTTCGAGTCGGCCGTCCAGGCGCCCATGCGGTGCGGGTTGGACTTGGCGTAGTTCTTGACCGACGCCGGCGCCCGGCGGTCGGAGTTGCCCTCACGCAGGACCGGGTTGACGGCGCTGCCCTTGACCTTGTCGTAGCGGGCGCGGATGTCGCGCTCCTCGTCGGTCTTCGGGTCGTCCGGGTAAGCCGGCAGCGCGTAGCCCTGCTCCTGAAGCTCGGCGACGGCCGCCTTCAGCTGCGGGATCGAGGCCGAGATGTTCGGCAGCTTGATGATGTTGGCCTCGGGAGTCTTCGCCAGCTCACCGAGCTCGGCGAGGGCGTCATCGATGCGCTGGCCCTCCTCCAGGTACTCGGGGAAGCTCGCGATGATGCGACCGGCCAGCGAGATGTCACGGGTCTCCACGCTGACGCCGGCCGTCGACGCGTATGCCTGGATCACAGGCAAGAACGAATACGTCGCCAGGGCCGGGGCCTCGTCAGTGTGGGTGTAAATGATGGTCGAGTCAGTCACCGGGTGCTCCGCTCCACGTCTGCAACATTGCTCGACATCAAGATATCTCGTGAGCCGCCCCGTCTCGACAGGACCCCGCCCCGGGCAAAACTGGAGGAAATGGTTCCGACCTGCCGCGACCGGTGAAAACCGGTCGCGGGCAGTCGCGGGGCACGGGTCATCCCGTGCGCGGGGCACGGGTCACCCCGTACGGGCCGGCACCCGGGTGGCCGGGCGCCCGGACGGGGGCGGCTCGGCTACCTGATGGCTCCCCCGTGGGCGCCGGTTTGTCAGCCGGCCTTGGACGCGACGGTGACCGTGACGGTGGGGGCGGGCTTCGCCCCGTCCTTCTTGCTGCCGCCGACGGTGACGGCGAGCGCGAGGACGACGAGAGCGCACCCGGCACCCACCGCGATCTTGAGCCCGTAGCGCTGGGTCACCGGCGGCCGCTCGGCCGGCGGGGGCACGAACAGGTGGGGCTGCTGAGCGGCGGGCGCGGGCTGCGGCGAGTACGACATGATCAATCCCCCTGGCATCCGTGATGGTGTCGTGAAGACCGCCCAATGCCGCCGAAGGTTGCACGGCCGGGCGCCCCGCGCGCCCCGCGCCCCTTACGCCCCATCGCTCCCGGGCCGGCCGCCCGTTCAGACCGGCAGGCTCCGCAGCCAGACCGCGACCCCGTGATGGTGGCTGCATGTGCCCCGCCGGTGCGCGCTGTAGCTGTAGGTCCCGTCGTTGCACCGCGCGGAGGCGCCTGCCGGGGCCTGGGCCCGCTCCTGGCCGCCAGTCGTCGAACCACCTGAGGAGCTGGACGAGCCGGAGGAGCTGGACGAGCCGAAGGTGCCGGAAGCGTCGTCCCCGGCCGGATCGTCCGTGGGCTCAGGGGCTTCGTCATCGTCTGCGGACCCGGCCGCGTCAGACGCATCGGACGCACCGGACGCGTCGGAGACCGAGCTGCCGGCGGACGACTTCGAGTCCTCGCCGCCGTCCATCAGGTTGACGCATCCGCCGACCAGCAGCACGAAAACGGCGATGACCGCGCAGCCGAGCCGGGCGTTCTTCTTCTCTTCCGGCGACATCGGCCGTTGGTTCCCGGTCATGTGGCCCCCCTGTCGTGCGACTGCATGCTCCCCTGCATGCATGGCCCTGCCCACGGTCGCGAGCCGCCGCCCGGCCGGAACCGGGGAGACAGGTGGTGTCGGTGCGAGGGAGGCCGCGCCGCTCCGCGGCCTGCGGTACGGCCCTCCCGTTCGCGCCAGCGGTCAGAAGTTGTCGGCCGGCGACTTGGGAGCCGGCTCGGGCTTCGTCTCCGCCTTCTTCGCCGGCTTCTCCGGCTTCTTCTCCGGCTTGGCTTCGGCCGGTTCCGCCTTCTCCTTCGCACGCTCCGGGGCCGGTGCGGCGACGGCCTTGGCGGGCTTCTCGGCCGGCGTTCCGGAGTCGCCGCCGATCGCGGCGCCGATGATGCCGAGCAGGACGAGGGCACCGAAGGCGCCGCCGCAGCCGATGCCGATCTTGGCGCCGGTGCTCATCTTCTTCGGCGGGAGCGGTGCATACATCCCGTACTGGTTCGGCGGCTGTTGTCCGGGCTGGGAGGGAGGCTGCTGATAGGTCATGGTTCCCCCCAAGGTGTCTGGAACCGGGAGAGTATCGAGTTGTTGAACATCGAAATAGATGAAGTGAAGAACCTGTGACGATGTCGTGACCGAAACGAGGGGGCGGGTGACCGGAGCGCGGGGCCGGGGCCGTCAACTCGTCCTCGGGCGCGGGCCGGTGGACACCCGGGGAAGTACCGGCACCCGCCCGGCGGCGTTCGGCCGGCAGCTCCATCACATGAGCTTTTATCGCCGAAGCAATGTGCGCAGGCGTGCATCAGTGAATAGTCTTCTTACTCAAGTCAGCACCTCATGACCGAAGTTGACAGTCCGCTTGCGCAGTACATGCATGCCACGTACAGGAGATTGCGGTGATTGCCCCTCAAGGTCGTACCGGGCTGTCGCCTGCGCACGAGACAGCCCCGCAGCAGGGGCCGGATCCGGGGCTCGCAGCCCTCGCCCCCGGACCCCCACGAGGTCCGGGCAGCCCTCTCACCAGCGGCGCGGAACCGGTGCCACACCGCCTCGCCCGACGCCCCCACCGCCCCGCCCGTCAAGGCCGCCGGGCATACGGGCCCGGCCGGCCCCATGGTCGTTCGCTCAGCGCGACGCGCTCCCCCTACGTCGGCGTCCGTCACAACGGACGCCCACCCGGAGGCCTGACAAGTGCCTGTTGATCACCCCCTCGCGCACCGTCCTGCGCAGGGTGAGGAACTGTTCCCCGCACCCGAGAGAACGTCGACGGGGCAGCCGTGAGACGTCAACCGGCATTCGACCGGCATCCGGCGCGGGACGACACCCGGTTGCGCGCGGTGGTGGAGGACGCCGCGATGGGCAGGTGGGAAGGCGCACGTGAACTGCTGACCGCGACCGGCGCCGACTGGGACCGCCGGATCTTCCGCCTCCAGGTGCTCGCCCGTGCGGGGGCCCGGCTCACCTTCGCCGACACCTGGGCCCAGGCCGAACCCCGTTCTCCGCACGCGCTGGCCCTGCTCGCCACCGTTCTGGCGCTGCGGTCGATGGCCGGCCCACGGGGACAGGGCAGCGGGCCGGACATGGAACAGGCCTGGGAGACCTGCCATGCCGCCGGTGATGCCCTGCCGGCCGATCCGACGCCCTATGTCGTCATGCTCGCCCTGCTGCGCTTCCACTCTCCCCCACGCGACCGGCAGTGGCGGGAGACGGTGCACACCGTGTGGCAGGAGGTCGAGGAACGCGACCCGTGGAACCGGGAGGCGCACCACGAGCTGCTCACGTACATGTTCCCCGACCAGCACGGCGTGGCCGGTGAGATGTTCCACTGGGCGCAGGAGCGATGCGCCCATGTCCCCCGCGGTATGCCGTTGCACGTCCTGCCGCTGGTCGCGCTCGCCGAGTCGCACCGGATGCGGATGAAGAAGGAAGGACACCGGTACGGCCTGACGGTCCACCCGTGGACGGACAACCCGTCGACCCAGCAGGCGTGGGTGAACTGGTGGACGTACCGGGCCCCTTCCATGCCGCACGCGGCCTTCCATGAGGACGCCAACTACCTGGCCCATGCGATGTCCTTCGCGAATCAGCACCGGGCGGCGGCCGAGGTGTTCGACTCCATCGGCCCGTACGCCACGGATGTGCCGTGGAGCTATTGCGGAGATGCCCAGCAGCTCTTCGCCCGGCATCGGAAATGGGCGGTCAAGGGGTCCGCGCCGTAGCCCCGGCCGAGGTTGTTCCGCACGTCACTGCGCCACCAACAGGAGAGGTCCCAGCCATGCCACTGGAGATTCCAAGCGTCACGCAGACGGAGGAGGAGCGCCTCGCCGAACTGGGCATCGCCCAGACACTGGACCGCTCGATGTCCGGGCGGCAGAATTTCGCGGTCTCCTTCACCATCATCAGCATCCTGTCCGGCTGCCTGACCATGTACGGCTTCGGGATGAACACCGGCGGGCCGGCCCTGATCATGTGGGGCTGGGTGCTCGTCGGCCTGATGACCCTCTTCGTGGGCCTGGCCATGGCCGAGGTCTGCTCCTCCTATCCGACCTCCGCCGGCCTCTACTTCTGGGCGCACAAGCTCGCTCCGCAGCGCTCCGCTCCGGCCTGGGCATGGTTCACCGGCTGGTTCAACACGCTCGGCCAGGTGGCCGTGACCGCGGGCATCGACTTCGGCGCCGCGTCTTTCCTCAACGCCTATCTGAACCTCCAGTTCGACTATGCCGCCACCCCCGTCCACACGATCACGCTCTTCGGTGTGATCCTTCTGCTGCACGCCGTGGTGAACACCTTCCGGGTGCGCGTCGTCGGCTTCTTCAACACCGTCTCGGTGTGGTGGCATCTGATCGGCGTCGTGGTCATCGTCGGCGCCCTGCTGATCATTCCCGACAAGCACCAGTCCCCCGCCTTCGTCTTCACCGAGTTCGTCAACAACACCGGCTGGGGCTCGGCGGTCTATGTCGCGCTCATCGGTCTGCTGATGGCGCAGTACACCTTCACCGGCTATGACGCGTCCGCCCATATGACGGAGGAGACGAAGAACGCCTCGGTGGAGGGGCCGAAGGGCATCGTCCGCTCGATCGTGGTGTCCTGGGCCGCCGGATTCGTGCTGCTCTTCGGGCTGACCTTCGCCATCCAGTCCTACAACGGCGCTCTGGAGTCGGACACCGGTGTGCCGCCGGCCCAGATCTTCCTGGACGCGCTCGGCGCGACCACCGGCAAGCTGATGCTGCTCGTCATCATCGGCGCCCAGCTGTTCTGCGGGATGGCGTCGGTGACCGCGAACTCCCGCATGATCTACGCCTTCTCCCGCGACGGGGCGCTGCCCTTCTCCGCCGTCTGGCACAAGCTCCACCCGGGGACCCGCACCCCGACCAACGCGGTGTGGCTCGCCGCGGGCGGTGCGTTCGTCCTCGGTCTGCCGTACCTGTTCAACACGACCGCGTACGCGGCCGTCACCTCCATCGCGACGATCGGCCTCTACATCGCCTACGTGGTGCCCACCCTGCTGCGGCTGCGGCAGGGCGAGAACTTCCGGCGCGGCCCCTGGCACCTGGGCCGCTGGTCGAAGCCGGTGGGCGTGATCGCGGTCGGCTGGGTCGCGATCATCACCGTGCTGTTCATGCTGCCGCAGCTGAGCCCGGTGACCATGGAGACGTTCAACTACGCGCCCCTCACCGTGGGTGCGGTGCTGATCTTCGCCGGCACCTGGTGGCTGGTCTCCGCCCGCAAGTGGTTCCTCAACCCGCAGCACCCGCGCAGCAACCCGTCGCAGACCGCACCGCCGGAGCGAACGGCCTCCACCTCGCACTAGGCGGCCGCCGGCCACGGGGGTGGCGCGCGCTCCCGTCGCGCGTTGCCCCCGGCCACGGCAAGCCCCGTTGTCGTCACGGTGCTGCGGTGGCCCTGCCCCTCCTCGCCCCGACGCCGAAGGGTCCGCTTCTGGCGTTGATTGCCCGGTAAACGTTTGTTGATTGCCTTCACTCACGCTTGCGGGTATCGGTAAATCGGGGGCGAGACGAGGAACATAAGTGCCGGATACACGTGTCACGGTGACAGTGCACGCCGCCGACCCGCTCAGTCGGGCCGGAGTCGTCAGTCACCTCCAGCACCAGCCCACCGTCGAGCTTGTCCAGAACCAGACCGGAACGGCGGTCAGGGAGCGGACGGAGCAGGCGGAACGTGGCAGAGCGAAAGACAACGGCGGGGAAGCGGTCGGGACCGTGGCGATCATGCCCATCGACCGGTTCGACGATCTGGCCGCGGCCGAACTGAGACGGCTCGTACGGGGCGGCGAGCAGCGCGTCGTGCTCATCGCCCGGGATCTGCGCGAGCCGGAGCTGATGACGGCCGTGGAGTACGGCGTACGGGCCATCCTGTGGCGTCATCAGGCCACCCCGCAGCGGCTGTTGCGGGCGGTACAGAGCGCGGCGCGCGGCGAGGGCGACCTGCCGCCGGACCTGATCAGCACGCTGCTCACCCAGGTGGGGCAGCTGCGGCGGTCGGTGGCGACCTCGCCCTCCGTCGGGTTCGTACCGACGCTCGGGATGGCGCCGCGCGAGGTCGATGTGCTGCGGCTGATCGCCGAGGGGCTGGACACCCGGCAGATCTCCGAAAAGTTGGCCTACTCCGAACGCACCGTCAAGAACATCCTGCACGCCCTGATGACGCGGCTCCAGCTGCACAACCGCGCACACGCCGTCGCCTACGCGCTGCGGGAGGGCTACATCTGATGGGGACGGCAGCAGGCACGGATACGGGCGCGGACGCGGGGACAGGTGCGAGTGCAAGAGCAAGGGGTACAGCGGTGACGGAGTGGGCACAGGGAGCGGCGGACCGCCGGGCGGGGGAACGCGCATGATGCACGAAGTCGATGAGGCGATCCGGCGGGTGCTGCGCGGCGGGGTGTTGCCGGACGGCACCGGAGACGTCGCGTTCGAGGCGCCGACCCGCGACTGGGCGGCGCGGCGCAACGCCCCCACGCTCAATGCGTATCTCTACGACATCCGCGAGGACGTCGCCCGCCGCGAGCGCGGCACGATCGCGGAACGGGACGCCGCCGGGGTGGTCGTGCGCCGGCGTCAGCCGAACCGCTGGTTCCGGCTGTCCTACCTGGTCACGGCATGGACCACCCGCCCGGAGGACGAACACCGGCTGCTGTCCGCCACGCTGGGGTGCCTGCTCTCGCACGAGATCCTGCCGGCGGCCGCGCTGCCGGACGCGCTCCGCGGGCTGGAGGTGAGTATTCCGCTCACCGTCGCCGTGCCCCCGCCCGAGTCCCGCTCGATCGCCGACATCTGGTCGGCACTCGGCGGCGAACTCAAGCCGTCCCTCGACGTGGTGGTCACCGTGCCCTTCCCGGTCTCGCCGTCGTACGAGGTGGCGCCGCCGGTCACGGAGGGCGCGGTCACGGTCGTCCGCGGAATCGACGGTGTCCCCGGCGACTCCCAGCCTCGGATGCTCCGGTCCGCTCCGGGTGCCTCGCCCGCGCAGGCCAGCGGGGAGGAACGGTGACGGGCACCACGGCGGGCGACACCCCCGGCGGCACCCTGCTGACCCGGCTGGCGGGGCTGCGGGAGCGGGTGGCCGGGCTGGTCGAGCGGCGCAGCGCCGACGATCCCACGGCTGCGGACCCGCTGCGCGGCCTGTATGTGACCCCGGAGACGGCCCGACGGCTGGCCGCGCGGCCGCCGATCGAGGCTCAGCCGGAGACATCTGCGACGGATCAGGCGTCCACGGGCGAGCCGGCTGACGAGTCATCCGACCGATCGGTCGCGCTCGCCGGGCGGTTCGGGCTGTCGGCCCTGGACCTGCATATCCTCCTGGCCGCGCTGGCGCCCGATGTGGACCGGGGCTTCGAGCCGCTGTACGGCTACCTCAACGACGATGTCGGGCGGCGCCGGGCCACGGTCGCGCTGGCGCTGGATCTCGCGGGCACCGGCCCGTACGAGCCCGGAGCCCGCGCCCGCTTCCACCCCGCCGCGCCGCTGCCGGCCGGTGGGCTGCTCGTCATCGAGGACGAGGACCGGCCGCTGCCGGGGCGGGCGCTGCGGGTGCCGGAGCGGGTGGTGGCCCACCTGCTGGGGGACGACGGTCTCGATCCGGAACTCGGCGCGGGTGAGGTGGAGTTGCTGACGGCGGAACGGCCGGCCGCCGGCCGTACGGGACGCGATGCCCGCACCGGGGTCGAGACGTTCGCCGGGCGGCTCGCCGTCCTCGCGAGGGAGCGGCCGCTCGCCGTACATCTGCGGGAGCAAAGGCCCGGTACCGCCGCCGGACCGGTGACCGACGGGCTGCGGCACGCCGGTCTGCCGGTGCTGCGCTACCGGCCGGACGGCCACCGCGGCGACGGGACGGGCCTCACGGGCGCGCTGCTGCGGGAGGCCCGGCTTCGGCGGGCCGCGGTCGTTGTCGGGCCGCTGCCGGAGCGGCCGGACGGGCTCGTCCGGGCGCTGGCGGGCCGGGACGTGCCGGTGGTCTTCTTCGGGAGCGAGCCGTACGACCCGGGCTGGGCCCCGGATTCCGGGCTGTTCGCGCTGGACGCACCGGACGCCGGGGCGGCGGCGGGCGAGGTCTGGAGCACCGAACTCGGCGTCGTGGACGAGGGCTTCGACCTGGCCGCGGCCGTGGCGCCGTACCGGCTGGGTGCCGCGCAGATCCGCCGGGCGGCCCGTGCGGCCACCGCTCTCGCCGCCTTCGACGGAACGCCGGTGACCGCCGCCCATGTCCAGCACAGCGCGCGTCAGCAGTCCGCGCCGCTGCTGGACCGGCACGCCCGCCGTGTCCGGCCCGCCGTCGGCTTCGACGGGCTCGTCCTGCCGCCCGAACCGCTGACGCTGCTGCACGAACTGGTGCAGCGGGCGCGGCACCGGGAGAAGGTGCTGGGCGAGTGGCGGCTGCGTACCGGTGGCGGGCGCGGCAGAGGCGTGGTGGCCCTGTTCGCCGGGGAATCCGGCACCGGAAAGACGCTCTCCGCGGAGGTCGTGGCCGGAGAACTGGGCCTGGACCTCTATGTGGTGGAGCTGTCCGCGGTGGTGGACAAGTACATCGGGGAGACCGAGAAGAACCTGGAGCGGATCTTCTCCGAGGCCGACCGCACCGATGCCGTGCTGCTCTTCGACGAGGCGGACGCCGTCTTCGGCAAACGCTCGGAGGTCAAGAGCTCACACGACCGGTACGCGAATCTGGAGAGCGCGTATCTGCTCCAGCGGCTGGAGGCGTTCGACGGGATCGCCGTCCTGACCACCAATCTGCGGGCCAACATCGACGAGGCGTTCACCCGGCGGCTGGATCTGGTGGTCGACTTCCCGTTCCCGGACGCCGAGCAGCGGATCGCCCTGTGGCGTTCCTGTCTGGCGGCCACCCCCTGCGCGGACGACCTCGCTCTCGATGTCTGCGCCAAGGAGTACGAGCTGTCCGGCGGGGCGATCCGGTCGGCCGCGGTGACCGCGGGCTATCTCGCGGCGGGGCGCGGCGAGGCGGTGTCGGCCGAGGACGTCCGGGCCGGGGCCCGGCGCGAGTACCGCAAGATGGGGCGGCTGGTGCCGGACGCTTCGCCGTTGTGGGACTGAGGGTCCGGGTGCGGCCGGGGCCCGGCGGGATGCCCGCCGGCCCCGGCCCGCGTCACTGCCCTTCGGCGATCTTCCAGTCCTGCCGGTCGAAGGGCCCGTCGGCACACTTGCCGGACACCGCGCCCTTGTCGTTCTGCATGTCGGTCAGGCATTCGTCGTTGCTCACGTTGACGATGCGGGTGAGGCCGTTGCCCGTGTCCACCAGCCGCCACTTCTGATGGGGCGGCAGCTGGCCCGAGGCCAGTTGCTCCGGGTCGGCCTTCATGAGCTCGACCTCGTTGGTGTTCGGCTTCAGCTGGGCAACGCCGCCCGGGGAACTGCCCGGCTCCAGGGAGACCGTGTTGTCCTCGGGGTAGTGGTGGATGATCCACCACTGGTTGCGGCCGAACTGATCCTCCGTCCATGTGGGGCTCTGGCCGATCTGCGTGCCGTCCTCCTGACCGCCCCCGTTGGCCTGGAGGTACCAGCCACCGTTGGCGCCGGACTTGATGGTCTGCTGCGCCGGCCCCTCGTCCTTCGGTTCGTCGCCGCCGGCCGGCTCCTCGGGCTGTTCCTCCGGCTTCTCCTCGGGCTTCTCCTCCGGCTCCTTGGACGGGGCCGGCGCGGTCGGCTTCTCTTCCTTCTGCGGCAGCTTGTGGGACGCGCCGGCCTTCTCCCGCGCGCTGGAGGTCAGCTTGGGCGCGGCTCTGAACCACAGGGCCACGAAGGCGATCGCCGCCACGAGCAGCAGCGACAGCACCGCCATCGCCCAGCGCGGCAGCACGGACGGCTGGAGGTAGGTGCCGTGCAGCTCGGTCGGCTCCGGGACTCCGGCACGCTGCACGGAGACGGTGAACGGGTGCTTGTTGACCCCGCCGACCCAGCTCACTGTGCCCGGCCGGATATTGACGCGGGTGAAGGCGGCCCGGCCCGGCGCGACCTGGACCGATGTCGGCTCGGGCTCGACGGTGAGGGCGTCACCGTTCTCGCGGCCGGAGAGGGACACCGTCAGCGGCTGGTTGCCGAGGTTGTCGACGGCGACCGCGGCCTTGGTGCGCCAGCGGCCGCGTACGGTCAACGGGACGAGTTCGCAGCGGAGTTCGGAGAACGGCCCCACCGTGAGCTGTCCCTCGACGACATCACGGATCTCCGGGTGCTCCGTCGGCTCGACGCGGATGCCGAACGGCGTCGGCCCCGCTACGGCGTCCGGCGTACGCGGAGGCGCGAACTCGACCTGCGCCGTGCCCTCGGCACCGGGATACAGCCGCAGCACATCCGGCTCCACCCGTGTCCAGCCCGCTGCGTCGCCGGCCGGCCGCAGCCGGTACTCCTCCACGGTGTCGCCCGTGTTGCGTACCCGCAGCCTTACCCTCGCGACGGAACCGGGGTCGACGGTGATCGAAGCCGGTTCCAGTGAAGTCCACATGCTCACCAGTGCAGTCAACCGGCTGCGCCGGGTCCGGGTCAGCGTGCGGAAGGGCAGAGCCGGGGGCAGAGTGGGATGTCCTTATGGCTCCTTGCACCGCAATCCGCCCCGCCGGCCACCCCTGGGAGGCCGTGCAGCAGCCGGACACCGTTCGCCACCTCGGCCGCGCGGCACCGTGCCGGCACCACCCGGGCCGAGAGCGGGGCGGGGCGGGCCCCGGCCGGACTCATCGGGCCTCGGCACCGCACGGTCACGGGCGGCGCGCGACCGCCCCCGGGAGAAGGCACCGCCCAGCTCCCGTTCGATGTTGACGGCCCGCGCCGCACACTCCGGAGCCGCCCCCGCCCGGCCGCCCCCGCCCGGTGCGCCGCAAGCGCGCCGGGCCCAGGTCAGCGCCTGCCGGCGAGGGACCGCCGACTTCCGCCCCCGCCCGGTGTGTTCCGGGCTTCTCGCCGCGAGCACGAGGGCCAGTTCGTGTGCGTCCTTGGCACTGAGCAGGGGCGCAGGGACCGGCCGCAGGCTCTCCGGCAGTGCGCACACCGCCTGTCCGTACGTCCCGGTGCGGGCCCGCGGAACCCGGAGCAAACGCCGGGCACGCGCCGCGGCCATGTGGTCGCCGTGCCGCCGGGCGGTGTCCAGGGCGCGGCGGATCAGCGGTTCGAGCGCGTGGTGGCGCCCGGTGTTCCGGAGCGCATACGACCAGGCGGTGAGGAGCTCCACGGTGGGGCCCAGCAGTCCGGGGGTCGCGTCCAGGGCCCGCTCCACGGCCGCGTACAGCCGCGGGTGCGCAGCGTGCAGCCACGCGCGCGCGGCGTCGGCATCGGCGAGCGCACGGCCCGGGCGGTCAGGGCTGTCAGGGCTGTCAGGGCTGTCAGGGCTGTCAGGGCTGTCAGGGCTGTCAGGACGGCTTCGCAGATCCGGCGCGGCGCAGGACGGCCTGATCAGCCGCGCCGCGGTCAGGACGGTGGCCCGTACGTGGTCGAAGAAGCGGTGCCGTGCCGCCTCCCGCTCGGCAGGACTGTCCTGGCGTTCGCCGAGCCGCCGGGCGAACAGCCCGACCAGATCGTGGTAGCGGTAGCCGTCGTCGCCGTGCGCCTCCACGAGCCCGGCGTCGACCAGCGCCTCGACCGCCGCCTCCGCCGCGTCGTCGGTGGTGTCCAGCAGTGCGGCCGCGGCAGCCCGGCAGAAAGTCGGCATGCTGCCCAGGGCGAGGGCCCGGAAGGCATGGGCAAGGCCGGGGCCGAGCGCCTCGTAGCCGGCCCGGAAGGTCGCTGCCACGCCCAGGTCGCCCACCCGCAGCTCGTCCAGCCGCCGCCGCTCGCTCAGCCGGGCCACGAGGTCGGCCAGGGCCCAGGCCGGCCGGGACGCCAGTCGGGCGGCGGCGATGCGTACGGCGAGCGGCAACCCGCCGCAGGCGGCGACCAGTTCGCGGGCGGCCGCGGGCTCGGCGGCCGCCCGCTCCGTCCCCACGATCGCGCCGAGCAGCCCCAGCGCCTCCGCTTCGTCCATCACCTCCACGTCGACCCGGCCGGCGCCGGGCAGCGCGAGCGTCCGCGCCCGGCCGGTGACCAGCACCGCGCACCCCGCCGCCCCGGGCAGCAGCGGCCGCACCTGTGCGCTGTCGCGGGCGTTGTCGAGGAGTACGAGGACCCTGCGGCCGGCGATCAGCGAGCGGTACAGGGCGGACTTCTGCTCCAGCCCGTCCGGTACGGCGCCCTCCGCGACACCGAGCGCGCGCAGGAAGTGCGTCAGCACGGCTCCGCTGTCCGCCGGAGCACGGCCGGTGCCCTTCAGGTCCACATACAGCTGCCCGTCGGGGAAGCGGGCCCGTACGGCATGCGCCACATGCAGCGCGAGCGCGGTCTTGCCGACTCCGCCGAGCCCACTGAGCGTGGCCACCACCGGCGCCCGCCCACCGGCCGCCCCGCGCAGCGCCGAGACCAGGTGTCCGACGGCCTCCGTACGCCCCGTGAAGTCGGCGATGTCGGGCGGGAGCTGAGCCGGTATGGGCGAGGGCGGGGCGATGGACGAGGCGTTCGGGGTGGGGTGGGGTGGGCGGGGGCGGTGGTCACGGCTGTCGTCGGGACGGGCGCGGTCGCCGTCGGGACCGGAAACATGCCCGGCCCCAGACCCGGCCCCAGACCCGGTCCCAGGACCGATCCCAGCCCCGCCCCCACGCCCATACCCCTTGGGCCGCTCCCGCAACTCCTCGTAGGCCGCCCGGAGTTGAGCCCCCGGCCCGGTGCCGAGTTCGGCGTCGAGGGTGCGGCGGGTGGCCGCGTAGACCGCGAGGGCCTCCGCCCGGCGGCCCGCGCGGTGCAGGGCCAGCATCAGCAGGGCCTGGGTGCGTTCCCGTAGGGGATGCTCGGCGGCGAAGGCCCGCAGTCCGGCTATCGAGGGGCCCGGCGGACCGGTCTGCCCGCCCGACTCCAGCCCGCAGTCGAAGAGTTCCTCCTGGGCGGTGACGCACAGTTCGGTGAGCCGGTCGCGCTGCCGCTGTGCGTACGGTCCGGGCAGTCCGGCCAGCGCCACCCCCTCCGGGAGCGCCAGCGCACCCCTCAGCTGCTCATACGCGCCCGCGGTGTCGCCCGCACCCCGCAACCGGCGGGCGGTGCCCAGCCGCTCCTCGAAGCCGGCCGCGTCCAGCGCCGCGCCGGGGACCCGTAATGCGTAGCCGCCGCCCGACGACACCAGCAGCTGTGCGTGCTGCCGGGGCGCACGCTCCGGCTCCAACAGGCCGCGCAGCCGGGAGATATACGTCCGGACGGTGCCCACCGCCCGCGGCGGCGGCCGCTCGTCCCACAGCGCGTCCACCAACTGCGGTACGGACACCGGCCGTCCGGCGTGCAGCAGCAGCATCGCCAGGACGGCGCGCTGCTGTGGCGGGCCGAGCGGCAGCGGACGGTCTCCGCGCCAGGCCCGCACCGGGCCGAGCACCTGAAACCGCAGCCGGCCGGCCCGGTCCGGGCTGCCCGCCCGCTTCGCGCAGGACGGCTCGTTCGCGTCGCAGTGCACCGCCAGCTCGCTCCCCTGCCCCTGTCGACCTGCCACGCCACCCCTTCGGACCAGCACTGATGTACCGGCCGTACCAAACGTAGCCCAGCGCGCGGACCCCGATTCCAGGAAAACGTCTGATATTGACCCAACGCCCATTCCCCCCTTTTTCTCCGGCCATCGGGGCTTCTCACCGGCCCTCACCAGCGTTCCCACTGCACATCGATGTCCGGCAGGGCAAACGTGCTGCCCGTTCGGCTCCCCTTCCGCCTCTGGAGACGACCGGCGCTGCGGCCGAAAATCGGCGTGGGGCCACCTGGGTCGGGCGACGGGCCCCTCAGGACGGCCCACGGACCAACGAATCACCGGCCGCCAGAACGGAGCCCTCGTGCACGCACACGAACGGCGGGCCACGGGAGGGGAATCGGCGCCGCGCACCGCGACCCGAGGACCCGAGCGCCCCCGCACCCCCGCATCGGCTCTGTCCACCCATGGGCCGGATGCGCTGCGCACCCTTCAACGGACCGCGGGCAATGCGGCGGTCGCCCGCGCGCTGGCCCCGGAGCAGGCAAGAGAGCCACAGCAGGTGCAGCGGTACGCGGAGGGAGAGGCCGCGCACGGCTTCGACAAGGTCTCCACACAGGGCGGTATCGCCCTCCGGGGCCGGCAGGAGGCATACGCCGACGCGGACATGATCGCCGCCGCCGCGCACAGCCTCGATTCCCAGGACCGGGTGCCGATCACCCTGGAGCGCGGGGCGGCGGTGCAGGTCGGTGAGCGCACCCTGTACCGGGTGCTGCCCGTCTACAAGGACGCGGCCAGGGCGGAGGCCGCCGTACGGGCCGCGGGCCGCAATCCGGAGGGAGCCGGCCATGAGCCCGTACGCGGGGACACCGGGGCCCAGCGCGACGACAAGCGTGCGGCCTACCTGCGGTCCCTGACCGACCCCCCGGAAGTCCGGCAGCTCGTGGCCCTCACCCGGCGCATCGTGGCGGCGCGCCAGGCACGGACCGAACCGCGCAGCTCCACCGTCGACGGGCTGCGGGCCGAGGCCATGAAGCTGGCGGTGGCCACGATGGGCGGTGGCTGGGTCGCCGCGCATTTCCCCTACCCGGAGCGCGCGGGCCGGGAGGGGCTGACCGACCTCGCCGTCCTCATGCCGGGCCTGACCTCCGAGTTCCTCGCCTGCCTGCCCGCCGTGGAGAACCAGGAGGCCCAGGTGCAGGAGCTGCTCATCACGCTCCCCAATGACTGCCAGGCAGCGGCGGCCCAGCTCATCGGCAGGCCGGCGGACGGCGGGCTCAGCGTGCGGCGTGACGCACCCGCCGTCGGTGAGAACCACTACGTCGACCTGACCGCAGCGGCCCCGGACGGCTGGGCGAACCACTTCGCCGCCGTCATCCTCCGCGACGGCTCCGACACCCTCACGTACGAGGCCGCCGCCGACCGCACCAGCGCAGTGCAGCACGGCAAGTCCCTCGGCTATTTCGCGCTGTACGGCCGGGCCGGGAGCGACCAGTCCTTCGACACCGTCATCCGCGCCCAGAACCTGGCGTACGCAGCACGGACGGCGCCGCCCACGTGACCGAACGGGCAGTGCGCTCTGCCCCCGACGGCGCCCGTTCGTCTCTACAGCCGGGGCCGCCCGTCCGCCAGGGTTGAAAACGTAGGGCGCAGAGACGGCCCGTAGTGATCAGCAGGGTGATGGGGGAGGAACGACGTGCGGGCACAGGATCGGCAGCCGGGCTCGGGGAACGCACGCCCGGCGGCGGCGCAGCCCGCCCGTATGACGCCCTCCCCGGCCTCCGACGCGGCCCGTCAGACGGCGGCCGGCGAGGCGGAGCGGCTCACGCCGGAGGCGGCCGCCGCCCTCCAACGGGCCGTGGGCAACGCGGCGTTCTCGGCTGCCCTGGCCGGGCAGGAGCAGCACCGGCACGGCCCCGGCTGCGGACACGGCGCACCGCCCGCCGTGCAGCGCTCGGCCGTCCACGATGTCCTGCGCGCGCCCGGCCGCCCCCTCGACGAGCCGGTCCGCGCCGACATGGAGACCCGCCTGGGCGCGGACTTCTCCGACGTGCGGGTGCACACCGACGCCTCCGCCCATGAGTCGGCCGAGGCCGTCCAGGCCCATGCGTACACCTCCGGTTCGCACATCGTCTTCCAGCGCGGCCGCTACGACGCCTCCTCCGCGTCGGGCCGCCACATGCTGGCGCATGAACTGACCCACGTCATCCAGCAGCGCAACGGCCCGGTCGCGGGCACCGACCGCGGCGACGGGACGAAGGTGAGCGATCCGTCCGACCGGTTCGAGCGGGAGGCGGAGGCCACCGCGAGCCGGGTGCTGTCGGCAGAGGTGCAGCGGACGGCCGACCCCGCGCCCGCCCCGGCCCACGGCACCGCGGGCGGGCATCATCCCGTGCAGCGGACGTTCAAAATCGCGAACAAGACCGTTCAGACCGCTGACGATGTCCTTCCCGTCGAAGCGCTGATCGCCAAGGGCAAGGCGCGCCATGCCCGCTGGGACGACGACTTCAAAACCAAGATCCGCAACGAACTCGTCAAGATGGCGGGCGAGGAGCAGGACTTCGGGCGGTACGGCTCGTACGAGGATCTCCTGGACTTCGCCGAGAAGCGGGTCCGCGCGGCAGCGGCGGCTCACCTTCCTCCGGTGGTCCCCACCGCCATCAAGACCGGTGCCTCGAATCCGGAGCACGCGGGGGCGAAGATCTCCGAGACCGAGCAGATCCACCGCCTCGCCGAGGTCCGCCGGCGGCTGTCGCTGCGCGGGACGGAACAGGATCTCGACGGGTTCCGCGACCGCCAGAAGATGGTGAACCCGTTCAAGCACAAGCCGACCGGCAACGCCTACTCCATCGGCCATACCGGAAACTTCGTCCTGGGCGGCCCCCAGGAAGGCGAGTACGACGCGCTCTTCGAACGCGCCGCGAACAGCAGCGGCCTGTCCGACAAGGAACTCGCCAAGCATTTCATCCGGGCCCTGACCGAGCCGGGATATGACTTCGATGGCATGAGCGAGGACGGCCGCAAATACTGCACCAAGGTGGTCGCCATCATTCAGGGCGCCGAATTCCGCCGGGCCGCCGCCAACCCGACCGTGGCGATCGCCGCCTTCAACCAGGTCGTCACCGGCGAGGCCGGCACACTGCACGAGGCCCTCAACCGGTACGCCATCTTCGCCAAGGCCAAGGGGAACTCCGCCACCGGCGGCTCCAAGGACTCGCAATTCCACCGCGATACGGACGTGGACCAGAGCGACGGGGACTTCAAGAAGCGGGCGATCAACGAATACCAGGCACTCGCTCAGCTGGTCTCCGCCAACGACTTCGACCCGAACGACGCGGAAGAGTTCTACAAGGGGTGCGACAAGATCGCCGCCACCTCGATGAGCTCCTTCGCCTCCACCTTCGAGTACGCGATGCCCTGACCCTCATCGCCCGCACTGCCTTTCATCGTCAGCACATCGCACGTCAGCACACCGCACGAGAAGCAATCGAACCGGCCGGTTCGCCTATCCAGGGAGTAACAGAAGATGCCCACCTACCTGTCCCCCGGCGTCTATGTCGAGGAAGTCGCCAGCGGATCGCGGCCCATTGAAGGGGTCGGGACATCGGTGGCGGCCTTTGTCGGTCTCGCTCCCACCGGTCCGCTCAATGAGCCGACCCTGGTGACGAACTGGTCCCAGTACGTGGCCGCCTTCGGCGAGTTCACGGACGGGTACTACCTCGCGCACTCCGTCTACGGGTTCTTCAACAACGGCGGCACGGCGGCGTATGTCGTACGGGTCGGCGGGTCCGACGACGACGGAGCGCAGCAGACCGCCGCGGCCCCGGAGGCGCCCAGGGCGCTGACCGCCGGTGAGCCGAGCGCGCTCGGGGCCTTCAAGGTCTCGGCGATCGCGGCCGGTTCCGCCGGGGCACTCACCGTCGAGGTGCAGGACGTCGAGGGCGAGGGCGGTGCCGACCGGTTCAAGCTGAACGTCAAGGACGGCGACAAGGTCGTCGAGAGCTTCGACGTCAGCGCGAAGAAGAGCTCGCGGAACTATGTCGTCACGCAGGTGAAGCAGCGTTCCAAGACGATCGTCATCGAAGAGGCCGCCCCGGCCGCGCAACTGACGAAGCCGGACGCGCAGCAGGTCGCGCTGGCCCCGCCCACCGCCGCGCCCGCGACGCCCGCCGGGAACGGCGCGGTCGAGCGGATCGCCTCCGGCCAGTTCATCGGCGACTCCGCCGACCGCACCGGCTTCGGCGGCCTGGAGGCGCTCGACGAGGTCAACATGGTGGCCGTGCCCGACCTGATGGCCGCCTACCAGCAGGGCCTGATCGACCTGGAGCAGGTCAAGGCCGTCCAGCTGGGCCTCATCTCGCACTGCGAGCTGATGGGCGACCGGATGGCGGTCCTGGACCCGCCGCCGGCCCTCAACGCCCGCGACATCCGCAAGTGGCGCCAGGAGATCGCGGGCTACGACTCCCGCTACGCCGCGCTCTACTACCCGTGGATCAAGGCATTCGACCCGGCCACCGGCCAGACCCGCACCATCCCGCCGTCGGGCCACATGGCCGGCGTGTGGGCCCGTAACGACTCCGAGCGCGGCGTCCACAAGGCCCCGGCCAACGAGATCGTCCGCGGCGCCGTCGACCTGGAGCTCCAGATCACCCGCGGCGAGCAGGATCTGCTCAACCCGGTCGGCGTGAACTGCATCCGGGCCTTCCCCGGCCGCGGCATCCGGGTCTGGGGCGCGCGGACCATGGCCTCCGACCCGGCCTGGCGCTACCTGAACGTGCGGCGCTACTTCAACTACCTGGAGGAGTCGATTCTCATCGGCACCCAGTGGGTGGTTTTCGAGCCGAACGACGCGGCACTGTGGGCCCGTATCCGGCGCAACATCTCGGCGTTCCTGGTGAATGAGTGGCGCTCGGGCGCGCTGTTCGGGCAGCGCCCCGAGGACGCGTTCTATGTGAAGTGTGACGCGGAGACCAACCCCGTCGAGTCCGTCGACCTGGGCCGGGTCGTGTGCGAGATCGGCATCGCGCCGGTCAAGCCCGCCGAATTCGTGGTCTTCCGGCTGGCCCAGTTCTCGGGCGGCGGCGGGGAGCTGGAGGAGTAAGCACACACCTGAATCCGGGCCCAGCCCCCCTCTCCCTCCTCATTCCCTCTCCCCGTCAGCACTTTTCTTCTCACCACAGGAGTGAACCACCTTGTCCCTTCAGCCCGGTGATGCCCTCACCTCACACAATTTCGGCCTCCAGATCGACGGCGTGATGGTCGAATACCTCCAGGAGGTCAGCGGACTGACCATGGAGCAGGACGTCATCGAATACCAGCAGGTCTCGGCGGACGGCAAGCCCGTCGTGAAGAAGATGCCCGGCACGAAGAAGGCCGGCGAATGCACCGTGACTCGCGGTATGACGCAGAGCGGCGCGTTCAGCGAGTGGATCAACAAGTCCATCGCGGGCGATATGGGTTCGGCCCGTAAGAACGCCACCATCATGATGATGGACTACCAGAACAACCCCGTGAAGCGTTACAACATGCGCAATGCGTGGTGCAGCAAGGTCGAGACCAGCGGGGTCAAGGCGGGCGACGCCGCCGCGCTGACCGAGCAGGTCACCATCGTCTTCGAAGAGCTGGTCATCGAGTAATGCGGCGCGAGGGCCCGGCGGGGGCGCAACAGCAACGCGAGCCGTTGCGTACGGAATTCGAGTTCGAGCTGCCACGCGGATTCGTGGACGAGTCCGGGACCGTGCACCGGAACGGTGCGATGCGGCTCGCGACGGCACGGGACGAACTGATCCCGCTGCGGGATGTGCGGGTGCGCGAGAACCCGGCATATCTCTCGGTCGTGCTGCTGGGCCGGGTCATCACCCGGCTCGGCACGCTCGCATCCGTGCACGACGGGACGGTGGAGAACATGTTCGCCTCCGACCTGGCCTTTCTTCAGGACTTCTACCGGCAGATCAACGCGGAGGGGCACACCCGCGCCGCGGTGTCCTGCCCGCACTGCGAGGAGCCCTTCGAAGTGGAGCTGGCCGGGAGCCGCCTGGGGGAATCGTGACGTACGCGACCGGGCGTATCGAAGAGGAAGTCGCCTATCTCGCCTACCACTTCCACTGGGGCATCGACGACATCCTCGACCTCGAACACGCCGACCGGCGCGCGTACGTGTCACAGATCGCCGCCCTGGTGGAGCGGGCTGAAGGGAAGCAGTGACGGAGGATGGGGTTGTTCAGGTGGCGGCGGAAGTCGCGGGGTGCCGAGGGTTCGCACCCTGCGCAAGGGCCTGAGGCCGGGGCGGCCGCGGAGACCGCTGCCGGGAGCGCGGACGGCGGCGGCGCCGGCGGCTGGGCCGCCGTGCCCCCCATCCAGCGGGTCCTGGGCACGCCGCGCCCGGTCGCGGAGCCCGGCTTCGCCGCGTCGCTGAGCGCGCACCGCAACCCCTCCTTCGGAGGGGAACTGGGTCATGACGTCCACGCCACCGCCCCCGGTGGCGTGCTGCGCGACGCCCTGGTGCCGGTCACCGGCCGCCCGGCCGACCTCGCACTCCCGGCCCTGCGACTTCCGGTCGCGGGGCGGGAGGACGAGGCGCCTGGCGGGAGCGAGGGGGCCGGGCTGCTGGGCGTCGGGGGGCGTGTCGAGGCTCAGGGCGGGGGTGCGGCGCGGGCGGAGAGTTCGGCTGGGGTGCGAACGGAGGGCCGGGGCTCGGCACGTACTGGGGCCCGGGGTTCGGCACGGACCGGGGGTCGGGATTCGGCACGGACCGGGGGTCGGGGTGGTGCCGCTGTGCAGCGGGTGGCGGCGGCGGGTGTACCGGGTGCGCCGGATGCCTCGCGTACCGAAGCCCGGGATGCAGCACGCGCCGGGGCTCGGGGGCCGGCCGCCGTACAGCGGGCGGCGGCGCCGGGGGCGCCGCGTACCGGGACGCCGGATGCCGCTGGTGCGGCGAAGCCGGGTGCCACAGGTGGGGAGAGCCGCGGTCCGACACGTTCGGAGAGCCCGGGTGCCGCGCGTGCGGAGAGCCCGGCTGCCGGGCGTGCGGAGACGCGAGGTGCGGCGCGTGGGGAGACCCGTGGTGCGGTGCCCATGGAGAGCCGGGATGCGGTGCGTCCGCTGATCGGGGATGCGGGTCCGGCGGAGGCCCGGGATGCGGCGGCCGTACAGCGGGCGGCGGCGCCGGGGGCGGCAGGTATCCCGACGGCTGCCGCGCGCGCTCCACGTCAATCGGCTTCGGGGGGCGGGAGGACGTCCGCGAACACCTCGCGGAACGACGCGCCGAGCGCAACGCCCAGCGCCGCGTCGGCCGATTCGCCGGGCACGCCTCCGGTCGCCTCGGCGAGCGGGCCGTCCGGCAGGCCGTTCGTCGCTCCGTCCAACTCCGCGTCCAACTCGCCATCTGTCACGCCGTCCACCACTCCGTCTGCCATGCCGTCGGGCAGTCTGTGGAGTAAGCAGAGGTCGGCGGTGGCCAAGCCGTCGGGCAGCGGTGATGGCGGGGCGCGCAGGGGTGGGACGGTCGCGCCGGGTGCCGAAGTCGCGCCCAGTGCCGAGGGCGCGCCTGGCACCACGGCCGTGCCCGGTGGCAAGGCTGCACACGACGGCGAGGCCGCGCACGGTGGTGGCGGTGAGGCCGCTCGCTCCGCATCGCGTGGGGCTGCCGGCCTCCCCTCAGCCCTGCCCGTGGCCAGGCCCGTACGGAAGCCCGTGGGCGCGCGGTCCCCGCTCACCTCGGCCGGCAAGGTCGCGATGCCGCCGCGTCGGCTGCGGCCGGCCACCACGTCGCAGGCGGGGAGCAGCACCACCGCCCCCACCCCGACCAACACTCCCTTGCAGCGCACCGAAAAAGCAGCGCCGTCGGCCACCACGCCTCCGGAAGCGGCGCCCCTTGTCTCTCCCCCATCCCGCACCGCTGCCGCCGAACCGGCGAGCGAGGGTGCGGCACCGGCCCCCGCCGCTGTACGACCTGACACCCCCCACCGGGTCGTCCAGCGGCGGGCGGTCGGCCCACGCAAGCCGATCGCCCCGAACCAGAGCAGCACGCCGAAGACCGGCCCGGCCACGGACGCCGTACCGGGCACCGGCCCGGCGCCGAGTAAGGACGCGACCCCGCTGACGCCAGGCACCGCACCAGGCGCGAACCCTGCCACGAACCCTGCCACGAACCCGCGACCGGTTTCGCGTACGTCCTCGCCCAAGAGCACGCCCCCGCAGGCGGACGGCGCCGTCGCCAGTGATCGCACAGCCCCGAGCGCGGCGCCGAGCCCCGCTGCGAGCCCGGCCGCGAGCCCGGCCACGGGCGACGGCGACCGAGCGCGCCGCCCGGTCCAGCGAGCCGTGAAGCAAGCCGCCCAGCGGCCTGCGCGAAAGACTGCGGCAACAGGCCCCCAGCGCCTCGGACTTGGCGCTCCGCTGCTCCCGAGCACGGAGACCGGTACCCCGGCCAAGGACGTTGCGGCCGACGCCCGGCCCGCCCAGCCACCGGCCGATGAAGGTCGCACGCCGGACCGCGGGCAGCCCTCGCGACCCGCGATCCAACGAAAGCCACTGATCGGCGCACCTACGGAGTCCACCGCGGTCCGTCGCGAGGCTGCTGCACCGACGCCCACGCCCACGCCTACGCCGACACCGGCACAGGCACAGGCACAGGCACAGGCACAGGCACCCCTGACGCCGCCGGCCCCCTCACCGATCCCGACGCCGGCCTCGTCCCAAACGCCGATCGCCACCCCGGGAACCCCGTCCGCGACCCCGGCCCCATTGCAGCGCTCGGCCAAGGGCCTCGAACGCCCCACCCCCGTAGCCCCGTTGCCGACTACGCGCACGCCGGAAAGCCGTACACCAGAGAGCCACACCCCGGAATCCCGTAAGCCGCAGCTCCACCCACGGGAATCCCACCCGTCGCCCTCCGGTACCCCGCAATCCCGCACGCCGGAGTCCCGCACCCCGCAATCTCACCCACAGGACTCCCCTGCACAGACGAGCCACCGACCGACGAATCAAGCACCTCCGAACCAACCGCTGACAACCAGCACCACTCCCCGCCCTGCCGTCACCGCTCCCCCCATCGCCCGTCGCGCGCCCCTCGCGTCCGCGCGTGCGCTGGATCCAGGTGTCCGGCAACGGCCCACCGGCCACGCGGCGGAGGCCGCCGGCCCGGCACCGGTGCAGCGCTCCAGCGTGCAGGCCCCACCCGCCGTCCCCCTTCGCCCCGCGACGAGCGCGGCGAGCCCGGAGAGTCCCGCCGGCGCAGCGGGACCGGCGTCCCGACGAGCGGCAGCTGTCCCAGCCGTCGCGCTACAGAAGCCGGCATCCGCGCCGACACCCACACGGCCATCGAGCCCCGCACGCACGGTCCGCACCGCACCCGCCGCCCTCGGCATGCCCATGGGGCAGCCCGGTCCGACCGCTCCCGGTGCCCCGACATCCACACGGCCCCCGAGCCCCTCACTCACCTCGTCTCACACGGTCCACACGGCCCCCACCGCCCCCGCCATGCCCGTAGTGCAGCGCGCACCCACCGCTCCCGGAGCCCCGTCACCGGCCCCAACCCCGGCCGCCCCCCAGCCGCTCACCTCCCCCACCCCACCCACACACCAACGGTCAGCCACACCAGCCAAACCCCCCAGCCCCACCCCACCCACAACCGCCCGCCCCATCCAACGCACCCCCAACACCCCCACAGAAGCCACCCCGAAGACCACCCCCACCACCCCATCCACCTCCACCCCAACCCCCACCGAGCCCACCACCCCCACCGACCCCGCCGCCCTCGACGCCCTCGCCCGGCGGCTGGTGACGCCGCTCTCGCGGCTGCTCCGAGCCGAGTTGCGCGGGGATCGCGAACGCATCGGCCGACTGCGCGACCACGGCCGCTGACCCGCGCCCGGCCCCATCCCCGTCCAGATCCCCAGCCCGTCCCCCGTCCAGATCCCCAGCCCGACCCACCCCCCTCCAGCCCGACCACCGCCACCTCACCCGAAAGAACCACCGACCATGCCTCAGGCCCAGGACCCCGGTTCCACCGTCTTCTTCAAGCTGACCATCGACGGCCAGGACCTCGGCCTGTTCAACGGCTGTGACGGCCTGGCCTCCGAGGTGGAGGTGGAGCAGCGGCAGGAGGGCGGCAACAACGGTTTCGTCTGGCAGTTGCCCACCCGCGTGACGTTCTCCACGATCCGTCTGACCCGCCCGCTCACCGCCGACACCTCGCGGGTGGCCGCCTGGATCTCGTCGCTCGCCACCGGCATCAGCCGGCCGACCGCACAGATCGCCGCGCTGCGCGCCGACGGCTCGATCGTCGCGCAGTGGGGGCTGGTGGAGGTGCTTCCGGTGCGCTGGCAGGGGCCGAGTCTGGACCCGGCCAGCCCGGGGGTGGCGACCGAGACGCTGGAGATCGCGCACCACGGGTTCACCGACGCGGGAGGTGCCTGAGGTGGCCGCACCGACCGGCGGGAAGGCGGGCGCGAGCCTCGTACGGGCCGCCCTCGCGATCCATCAGCCGCCCACCGACCTCGGCGGCTCCATCGGCGGGCGCATCGGTGAGGTGGAGTTCCAGTTCAATCCGACCCAGTTGCAGCTCGGGCGGGAGGCGGAGTGGCACACCCAGGCCGCGGTCGCCTACATGCGGGGCGCGCCGCCCAAGTTCACCGGCACCCGGCCCGCCACGCTCCAGCTGGAGGTGTTCCTGGACGCCTCCGGCACCCCGAATTCCGGGAAGGTGCAGAAGCAGATCGAACTGCTGCTGTCCTGCTGCGAGGTGACGGCGCAGAGCGTCAACTCCAAGCGTCCTTCGCCGCCTTGGGTGCGGTTTTCGTGGGGTTCGTTCAACACGGTGCAGTTCGTGGCGTATGTGACGAGCGTCAGTGCCACCTACACCCTCTTCAACCCGACCGGCGAACCGATCCGCGCCACCTGCACGCTGTCCCTGACCGAGGTGGCGATGCCCACCAAGGGGCAGAACCCCACCTCCGGCGCGCTCTCCGCCCGCCGTATCCACCGCACGGTCGCCGGGGACTCGCTCGCCTCGCTGGCCTGGCGGGAGTACGGGGACGCGACCCGCTGGCGGCTGATCGCGGAGGCGAACGAGATCGACGACCCGATGCGGCTGCGGCCGGGCACGGAGCTGCTGCTGCCCGCCGCCGACGAAGACCCTCCCGAAGACGGCAGCCGAAGCCCTTCGGCGCACCGTCCCCCTGCCCACGAATCCGCCCGATGACCAGCGAGAGCATCCGATGAGTGAGAAGACGTACACCAGCGTCCTGCATGCCGTGATCGGCGGCTCGCCGCTGCCCGACAAGCTCGCCGCCCTGCTCATCGCGGGCTGGGTGGACGCGAGCGTCAATGTGCCGTCCGCCTTCGAGCTCACCTTCAGTGACTCGGGGTCAGACATCCTCAAGACGTTTCCGCAGATCAAGGTCGGCGCGAAGGCGGTGCTGTCGCCGTTCACGGACGGGCAGCGCGGCACACCCATGGTCACCGGCGAGGTCACCGCCCTCGAAGTGGACGCGGACGCCAGCGGCAAGTACCTGGTCGTGCGGGGCTACGACCCGGGGCACCGGCTGCTGCGCAACCGGCGCGTGGCGGGCTACCCCAATATGACCGCGAGCGACATCGTGCGCCGGATCGCCGGCCTCAACAAGCTCTCCCTCGGCAAGGTGGAGCCCACCCGCACCGTCTACGAGCTGGCCACCCAGCCCAATATCACCGACTGGGACTTCCTGACCCGCCTCGCCCAGGAGAACGACGTCCATCTCTCCTTCGACCCGCAGGGCAAGCTCCAGTTCGGCAAGCTCACCCCGGCGGCGTCCGCGCCCGCCGACAGCACACCGGCCGCGCAGAGCCCGTACGTCCTGGAGTTCGGCCACAACGCGCTGCACAGCCGGATCGCGGTCACCGCCGCCGGGCAGGTCGACAAGGCGGGCGCGCGCGGCTGGGATATGCGGGCCAAGCGTGCGCTGTCCGCCCAGTCCCCGGCCACGACGAGCAAGGACATCGTCGCGGACATCGCCCCCTCGGCGCTCAGCAAACCGTTCGGGAAGGCCGAACTGACCGCGACGGACACGCCGTTCACCACCCAGGCCCAGGTCACCCATGCCGCGCGTGCCCTTGCCGACGATGTGGCGGGCTCCTTCGCCGAGCTGGAGGTGGCGGTCACCGGGAATCCGAAGCTGAAGCCGGGGCAGCCCGTCGCGCTCAAGGGCGCGGGTTTCCCCTTCGAGGGGAAGTACACGGCCACCGGCGTCCGCCATGTCTTCGAGTCCGGGCGGCAGTTCACCACCTGGCTGACCGTGTCGGGTCGGCAGTTCCGTTCGCTGTACGGGCTCGCGTCCGGCGGTGCGGACGCCGCGCCGCCCATGCCGGGCGTGGCCATGGCGCTGGTCAGCAATGCCAAGGACCCGCTGAAGCTGGGCCGGGTCCGGCTGCGCTTCCCCTGGCTGTCGGACACCTACGAGAGCGACTGGTGCCGGGTCGCGCAGCTGGGCGGCGTACGGGGCGGCGGACTGATCCTGCCGGAGGTCGGCGACGAGGTGCTGTGCGCCTTCGACCGCGGCTCGCTGGAGCATCCGTACGTCCTTGCCGGGCTGTACAACGGCCGCGACAAGCCGACGCCCAACACGGACGGGCTCCAGCCGGTGGATCCGACCAGCGGCCGGATCAACTGGCGCTCCCTCGCCTCGCGCAGCGGCCACACCGTCGAGCTCGTCGACGCCAAGTCCCGGATGAAGAGCGGCATCAGGCTCCAGACCGGCAACGGCCGGCTCACCGTCCACCTGGACCAGACGCGCACCCAGGTCACCATCCGCAGCGACGGTTCCGTCTCCATCACCGGGACCCGGAACGTGAGCATCAAGGCGGGCGGCAACCTGTCGCTGATCGCGGGCGGCTCGCTGACGATGAGCGCCGGCGGGGCGGTCGACATCAAGGCGGGCGCGAAGTTCGGCGTCATGGCGGGCGCCGTGGCGGACATCAACGCGACCGGCGCGATCAGCCTCAAGTCGGCCGGCGCGGTGGCCGTCAACTCTGTCGGCGCGGTCTCCGTCAGCGCGGTCGGCGCGGTGGCCGTCAACGCGGGCGCCGCGGCAGCCATCAACTCGCCGGCCACGGTCACGCTGAACGCACCTGCCGTCCTGCGCAACGGCATTCCGTTCTAGGGGGCGTGAGGAAGTTGAGGGACATGCATCTCAAGGGGGGCACCGGACATGAGTGAACAGTTCGTCGGTGCGGGCTGGGCCTTCCCGCTGCGTACCGACGCGGGCGGCGGGATCGCACTGGCCCGCCGGGAGCGGGAGATCGAGGAGTCCATCCGGCTCGTCCTCGCCACCGCGCCCGGCGAGCGGCCGATGCGGCCGGAATTCGGCTGTGCCGTGCACGACATGGTCTTCGCGCCGGTCAACGAGGCGACGGCCGGCCGCATCCGCTACGAGGTGCGGTACTCGCTCGACCGCTGGGAGCCGCGCATCGAGGTCCAGGACGTCGAGGTGACCCCGGCGCCCGACGAGCCGTCCGTGCTGTTCATCGATGTGCGCTACAGCGTGCGCGGCACCAACAACCCGCGCAGCCTCGTCTTCCCCTTCTACGTGATCCCGTCCACGGAATCACCGTCCACCGAAAGCGAAGCCTGATGGCCCTGCCCGCACCCCATCTCGACGACCGCCGCTTTCAGCAGTTCGTCGACGACGCCAAGCGCTATATCCAGCAGCGCTGCCCCGAGTGGACCGACCACAATGTCTCGGACCCGGGCGTGACCCTCATCGAGGCCGTCGCGCACATGGCCGACCAGATCGTCTACCGGCTCAACCGGGTGCCGGAGAAGAACCATCTGGCCTTTCTCGACCTGCTGGGCGTCACCCTCTTCCCGCCCTCCGCCGCCCGCGCCGATGTCACCTTCTGGCTCTCCGCCCCGCAGCCCGAGCCGGTCGTGCTGCCCGCGGGCACGGAGGTGGCCACCGGCCGGACCGAGACCGAGGAGGCGGTGGTCTTCGCCACCGAGGACGATCTGACCGTCGTGCCCTGCGAACTGGCCGCCGTACTGCGGCAGGAGGTGGGGACCACCCCCGAGGACTGCGGCCAGGACATCTTCGGCGGCAACGATGTGTCCGTCTTCTCGGCGGCCCCGCAGCCGGGCGACACCCTCCTGTTCGGGCTGTCGGCGGCGGTGCCGCGCTGCGCGGCCGTATTGCAGCTGGACAGCCGGGTGGACGGGGTCGGCGTCGACCCGCGTCAGCCGCCGCTGCTCTGGGAGGCATGGACCGCCGACGGATGGGCGGAGTGCGAGGTCGCGGAGGACTCCACCGGCGGCCTCAACCGGCCCGGCGAGGTCGTCCTGCTCATCCCGGCCGGGCACACCGGCTCACGCGTCGGCCGGACGGATGCCGCCTGGCTGCGCTGCCGGGTCGTCGAAGCCGCGCCCGGCCAGCCGTTCTACAGCGCCTCACCGACCGTACGGTCCGCCTCCGCGTTCACCATCGGGGGCACGACGGCGGTGGCGCACGCCGTCGTGGTCAAGGACGAGCTGCTCGGGGAGTCCGCGGGCGTGCCCGGCCAGCGGATGCGCCTGGTCCACGCGCCCGTCGTCGCCGACCGCCCGCCGCTGCGGCTGGAGGTCTCGGACGGCGACGGCTGGCAGGAGTGGCAGGTCGTCTCCGACTTCGCGGCCTCCGGTCCGCACGACCGGCACATCACGCTGGAGGAGGCCACCGGTGAGATCGCCTTCGGCCCTTCGGTGCGCGAACCGGACGGCTCCATAAGGCAGTTCGGGGCCGTACCGGCCAAGGGTTCGGTGATCCGGGTCCCGTCCTACCGCACCGGCGGCGGCCGGACGGGCAATGTGGCGCGCGGTGCGATCCAGGCGCTGCGCAGCTCCATCCCGTACGTGGCGCGGGTGGAGAACCGGGAGGCGGCGCGCGGCGGGGTCGACGGCGAGACGGTGCAGGAGGCGAAGGTCCGCGCGCCGATCACGCTGCGCGCGCAGGAACGGGCCGTGACGGCCCGCGACTACGAGGAACTGGCCCGGCGCGCGGCCCCCGAGGCCGCCCGGATCGCCTGTCTCGCGGTCGATCCGGCCGAGCCCGCGACGGCCGCCGCGAGCGCGCAGGGCCCCGAGGCCGGGCGGACCGGCCGGACCGGCGAGAACGCGGTCCGGGTCCTGGTCGTCCCGCAGGCCGTCCCCGACCGCGGCGGCCGGCTCCGCTTCGAGCAGCTGGTGCCGGGGAAGGAACTCCTGGGCCGCGTCACCCAGTTCCTCGACGAGCGCCGCCCGGTGGGCACCCGCCTCGCGGTCGGCCCGCCCTTCTACCAAGGCGTCACGGTCGTCGCCACGCTGCACTCCTTCCGGGCGGCGCGGGCCGACCGCGTACGGGCCGAGGCCCTGGACGCGCTCTACGCCTACCTCGACCCGCTGACCGGCGGCGCCCACGGCGACGGCTGGCCCTTCGGCCGCCCGCTGCGCTCCGGGGAGATCTTCGCGGCGCTCCAGCGCGTACCGGGTGTGGAACTCGTCGACGAGGTCCTGCTGCACCCCGCCGACCCGCTCACCGGCCGCCGCGGCGACGCCACCGACCGCATCGAACTCGCCCGCTCCGCGCTCCTGTTCCCCTTCGACCACCGCGTCCGCGTGATCGAGGCCCGATGAGGGGCACCACGGCGGGGATGACGTCCCCGCATCCACTGGGCGGGCAACTCCCCGCCGTCTACGCCGACGACGACTTCGCCCAGCGCTTCGTCGAGGGCCTCGATGTCGTCCTCGCCCCCCTCTTCAACGTCCTGGACTGTCTGGAGAGCTACTTCACGCCCGCGCTCGCCCCCGAGGACTTCGTCGACTGGCTGACCACCTGGGTCGGCACCGAACTCGACGGGACGGAGCCGCTGGCCACCCGCCGCCGCGCGGTGGCCACGGCCGTCTCGCTGCACCGGGTACGCGGCACCCGGCGCGGCCTGTCGGACGCCGTCCAGCTGGCGTTCGGAGTACGCCCGGAGATCATCGAGAGCGGCGGCGCGACCTGGTCCGCGCGGCCCCTCGGTGCCTTCCCGGGCTCGCCGCACCCCGGCCTGCGGGTGACCCTGCGGGTCCGCGACCCCGCCGCCGTCGACCCGCACCGTCTGCACGCCGTCGTCGCAGCGGCCTGTCCCGCACACCTCCCCTTCGCGGCCGAGGTGACCCACCTGCCCACCCCTGAAGGAACCTGACCATGCCCAGCGACCACACCACCTGCCCCGACTGCGGCTCCCCCGCACCCCAGACGGACCAGTCCTTCTGCGACTCCTGCGGAGCCTTCCTGCGCTGGGACCGGCCGGCGTCCACGGCGGACGGGCGTCCGGCCGCCGCGGCCCCTCCGGCGCCCGGAACCCCCGCCCCGAACGTCCCGGCCCCCGCCGACCGCGCGGGCACCCCGGCCCCCACCGGCCGGCCCGCCGGCACCACGCCTCCCACGACACCCCCCGCTGCCACTCCCGCGCCCGCGCCCGCCACCGGGCACACCGGCGGCACCGGCCCGGCCGCCGCCCCGAAGCCGGACGCCAACGGCGAACCGACCACCCCACTCCCGTCCTCCGCCCCGCACCAAGAAGACACGGGCCGGCCCCGGTCCGGCGGGGACGGCCAAGCCGGTCAGACGGGCCAGGCCGGCCAGGACAGCGGGGAGAGCCGGCCCGGCCCGGCCGCCCCCCGCCCGGCCGGCGAACAAGGCGTCTCCGAAACCGGAATCCGCGCCCTCCTCGTCCCCGTACCGGGCACCTCCGCCACTCCGCCCCCCGAGGCGCCCGGCAGCGTGCTGCCGGGCCGTCCGGACGCGCCCCGGCCCCGGGTCCGTACGCCGGAGGCGGCTCCCCAGCCCGAGAACGGCGCACCGTGCCGGAGCTGCGGAGTGCTCAACGCGCCGGGCCGGCACTTCTGCCGGAGCTGCGCCCTCCCCCTCGTCGAGACCACCCGCGAGACCGCCGACGGCCCGTACGCCGGGCAGCGGCCGCGCCTGGACCGCGGCCGCGCCAAGTGGATCGCCCGGGCGGTGGTGGCGGCGGTGATCGCGGGCGTCGTGGTCGGCGGGATCATCGGCGGGCCGCCGGCCGCGCAGGCCGTGCAGGACCGCTTCGCCAAGCGCGTCCCGGTGCCCGCCACCACCTGGAAGGCCTCGCACTCCGGCCCCGGCCACGACGCGAAGCTCGCGTTCGACGGCTACTCCAACACCTGGTGGGGCACCGGCTATGCGGGCAACTCGGGCGGCCAGTACGTGGAGGCCGCCTTCGGCCAGCCCACCGATCTGCTCAACATCCTGATCACCCCCGGCGCCTCCGCACGCACCCCGCAGGCCGCGGACCCGGCCCGTCCGCATGAGTTCGACCTGATCGTGACCGACTCCGCGGGCAAGCGGCACCTCTCACACGCCCGGATCAATGACGGCGGGGTGCAGAAAATCGATGTGGCGGTACGGAACGCGACGACCGTACGGCTGGTGCTGCGCTCCGCATACGGCACCGCGGGCGACAAGCAAGTAGCCATCGCCGCACTGGAGTTCTTCGGCCGTTCGATGAACAGCTGACGGGGACGGGCCTGCGGGCCTGAGCTGCTGCGGGGGAGGTGTGCTCGGCGCCCCCGCAGCAGCCGTCCGGGCGAGCGGGTGAAGCCCCGCCCGGACGCGGCGAAGGGCCTGCACAATGCGGCCGGGCCCCCGCCGGACCGGCCCCGGCACCGCTCAGGCCGACTCGTATGTGCGGGCGGTGGGCGTCGTCCGCTCGTTCTGCACCGTGTCGGACACGGTGAGCGGATGCGGTGCGGGGCGCCGGCCGGGTCTGCGGTGCGGTGGGACCTGCCGGCGGACATCGTCGATGCCCCGGCGCAGGGTGGAGCGGAGCCACCTTCCCAGGGGGCGTTCGACGAGGCGGTGGATCAGCCAGGCGAGGGCCACCATGAGCGCGGTCACCGAGGCCACCAGGGCCGGGGCGGGGACGCGTCCCCGGAAGTGATGGATGAGGGTCATGCCGATATTGAGGTGGATGAGGTAGAGGGGGTAGGTGAGCGCTCCCGCGGTGGTGAGCCACCTTCCCTGGATCCGGTCGCAGGCGCCGAGCGCGAGCGCGCCGATGAGGGCGAAGGCGGCCAGGATGACGAGGCGGGCCGGCCAGGTGGGCAGGGCGTCCGCGGCGGCCGCGCCGAGGTTGACGGCCAGGCGGTCGTCGATATAGCGCTGGGCGAGCAGCAGTTGCAGGATCACGAGCGCCCACAGGACCGCGTTGGGCCGGTGGCGGCACATGAGGGAGAAGGCGATGCCCGCGATGAAGAACGGTGCGTACTGCGGCATCGCGAACTCGGTGATCAAGGGGGTCTTCAGGACCGGCGCGAGGGCCGCGGCCGCGGTCCACACCCCGCACAGGATCAGGCAGTTGCGATAGGTGACGCCGAACAGCATGACCACCGCCGTGATCAGGTAGAACTTGAGCTCCACGAAGAGCGTCCAGTACACCGGGTCGACGTCGGGGGTGCCGTCCCCGCCCTGAAGCATGGTCAGGTTGGTGATCACGGTGTCCCAGCCGCGCGGCGAAGCGACCTCCGGCCAGGTCTTCACGACCACCACGGTGAGCAGGATGCCGGCCCAATAGGCGGGGAACAGCCGCGCGAGCCGGGAGGCAGCGAACTCCCCCACCGTGCGGCCCCACACGCTCCGGCAGATGACGAAGCCACTGATCAGGAAGAAGACCTCCACCCCGAGCCACCCGTACTGGGCCACCTGGTGTGCGGTGGGGAAGATGGTGTCCGTGGCCTGGCCCCACGGCCGGGCGAGGGCGGCGTAGTGGTAGAAGACCACCATCAGCGCGGCCAGCAGCCGCAGCCCGTCGAGTGCGGCAAGCCGGTGCCCCGAGCGGCGCTCGGCCATCGTGCAACCCCCCAAGCGCTCGGGTCAGGAACGCTCCGTGTCGGAAGTGGCTCGCAGGCTGCAAGGAACCCGTGAGTGCGTCGTACACCCGTGGTACCACCCGCAGCTGTGCAGCGGCCCTTGCGGCTCGCGATGGACTCAGTCGGGATCACGAGCGGACCTCTGCCGCACGGTCCACACACGGCCCTGTGCCGTATCAGAGGTCCAGGACGAGGCGCGGGGTCAGCGCGCGGGAGACACAGGCGTACATCCGGCCCGCACGGGCGCCGATGTCGTCGCGGTGCTCGGGTTCGCCGTCGAGGACGGTGAGTTCACAGCTTCCGCAGACGCCTTCGCGGCATCCCGACGGGAGCGGGTGCCCGGCGTGTGCCAGGGCGTCGAGCAGTGTCTCGTCGGCCGGCACCCGGACCGTACGGGCCGACCGCGCGCACACCGCCTCGAACTCCGTTGTGGGGCCGAACGTCCTGGCCGCCGGGCGGAACCGTTCCGCGCGCAGCCGTTCGGCCGGAAACGCGGCCTCCGCCGCCGCGAGCATCGAGGCGGGGCCGCAGCAGTAGACCAGCGCGCCGGGGGCCAACCCCGCTGCCAGGGCCGCGAGGTCCGGCCGGCCCTGCTTCTCGGTGGCGACGATCCGGACCCGCTCGCCGTACGAGGCCCGCAGTTCCCCGGCGAACGGCATGGTCGCGGCCGACCGCCCCACGTACACGAGGGAGGCGGGGACGCCCGCCCCGGCCGCCGCGCGCAGCATCGGCAGGACGGCGGTGATACCGATACCGCCCGCGAGGAAGAGGTAGGCGGGCGCGGGGACGAGCGGGAAGTGGTTGCGCGGGAGGGACACCTCAAGGGGGCGGCCCCGGCGCAGGAACCGGTGGACATACTCCGAGCCGCCCCGGCTGAGGCGTTCGTGGCGTACGGCGACGCGGTAGGACTCCCGGTCGGCCGGGTCGCCGCACAGCGAGTACTGCCGGGTGAGCCAGTTCGGCAGCGCCAGGTCGATATGGGCTCCGGGCTCCCAGGGCGCCAGTGGGCCCGTAGTGGCGCGCAGGAGGAGGGCGACGGTGTCTTCGGCGACCGGGTCGATGCGGTCGACGACGGTTTGTTGCATGGCACGTCCTATGGGAAGTCCTGTTGCAGGCCGGGTGGTCGGGGCAGACCGGGGGGGCGGGGCACACCGGGTGGTGCGGGCAGGCCGATCGCCGGGGTCAGTAGAGCTTGCGGTAGGCCTCTGCGAGGGCGTCGTCGATGACGGCCGGGGCGAGGTCGAGACCGGCCTGAGCCGTGACCATCTCGCCGGGCGACGGGAGCTCGTCGGCGAGGGCCTGGCTCGCGGGGTCCCAGAGGCGGGAGCGGAGGAGCGCGCGCCCGCAGTGGAAGTACACCTCGGCGACGTCCACGACGAGGGCGAGCTCCGGCTCGCGCGCCTCGGTCCGCATCCGGGCGAGCACATCGGGCTCGTCGGTGGGGTAGGCGCTGCCGTTGACGCGGAGCATCTCGGGCAGTCCGGGGATCAGGAAGACCAGCCCGATCCCGTCGTTCTCGGCGAGGTTGCGGAAGGAGTCGGCGATCTTGTTGCCGGGCCGGTCGGGGATGGCGAGCGTGTGCGCGTCCAGGACCTTCACGAACCCCGGATAGTCGCCGCGGGGCGAGCAGTCGGCGCGGCCCGCCGCGTCCGCCGTGGCCATCGTCAGGAAGGGGGAGTGGGCGATGAAGCGGTGGAAGTGCTCGTCTATACGGTCGAGGATCTTGGCTTTGATCATCTCCTCGGGCTCGCCGAGCCGGGCACGGACATCGGCGGGCGAGACCCGCCGGGGGCGTGCGCTGGTCTGTGTCACGGGGGCTCCTTTCCGGATCGCAAGGACGGACAGACGACCGCGCAGCGGAGCACGACGTACCGCTTCGCCGCAGGTCATGTCACTATTGTGAGCAATTGCTCAGGTCTTGCGCTACTCGCATTCGCAGCGCTGTCAAGGAGGTGCCATGACGTCCGGACGAGGCGGACTCCGGCCACGTAAAGAGCCCCGTCAGGCCCGTGCCGAGCTCACCCGGCAGCGGATTCTCGCGGCCGCTGCTCACGTTTTCGCGGAGTACGGCTACGCCGCCGGGACCACCAACCGGATCGCCGAGCAGGCACGGATCTCCATCGGCTCGCTGTACCAGTACTACCCGAACAAGGACGCCATCCTGATGGAGCTGCTGACCCGGCATCTGGACGCGGGAATGGCCGCCACCGCGGGCCAACCGGACAAGGGGCCGCTCCGCCCCCTCGAAGACGTCATCCGTGGCTATGTGCGTCTCTCGATCGCGAACCACCTGGACGACCCGCAGCTCCTCCGCGTCATGATCGAACAGGCGCCGCGTTCCCAGGAGTTGCTGGCAAAGATGTCCCAGTACCAGCAGGCGCGGACCGCCTATGTCCGCAAGCTGATCGAGAACCATCCGGAGAGCCGGGTCGACGACCTGTACGTCGCCACCCGGCTCGTCGTCTCCACGGTCGAACTGCTCGTCCACCAACTCATCGCGGCGCCCGACCCGCTGGACCCCGCCCGCCTGGAGAACGAGCTGGTCACCATGGTCACCCGCTACCTCACGGGCGGACCGCGGGGGCAGGGAACCGCAGCCTCGTAGGCGCGTGAAAAGGGAGCCGCTCCCCTCGTGATCGAGGAGAGCGGCCCGGTCCGGCTCAGCCCGGCCTGCGGACAGCGGTCCGGTGCCGGGAGTTGTGGTCAGGAGCAGGGCTTGTAGAAGTGCTTCCAGCCGTCGCCGGGCATCGACGGCGGCTCCGGCGTGGTCCCGAACTCGCCGTACTTCACCTGGAGTTCGTAGTGATAGCTCCCCGGACCGCTGCCCGGCTTCGTCAGGCGCACATCCCGGTCCAGCCCCCCGTCACCGGAGTTGTTGAGGATCGCAAGGTCCGGGTACACGTCGCCCCCGTAGTTGGCGATCCGCAGCTGCTGCGCCTCACCGTGGTCACCGATGTCGGAGTGCCGGGCCTTGGCGGAGCCCAGATTCGACCGCTTGAGCGGCCCGGGGCGGTATTCCGCGAGGCGCGCCGTCGAGGGGTCGTCCCCGTCGGCCGGCGTGACGAGGTTGACGACCATGTCCAGTTTGCCGTCCCGCTGGAAGTCGGCGACCGCGGCGGTCGCGACCTCCCCCTTCTTCGCGCCGAGAAGGGCGCTGACGGCGTGCTTGGTACCGAACGAACCGTTCGCGGTCCCCCACTGGACCGTCATCCTGGTACCGGTGAGGCCGGGGTTGCTGATCTTGTCCCGGTGACCGTCGCCGTCGAGGTCGCCGAGCAGCGTGGTGGCATCGGCCAGGCACGGGGCCGTCGCCGCGGCTCCCTTGCCGGACGGTGCCGCGTCGGCCGCCTGGGCCGGGAAACCGGCGATGGTCAGGGGCAGGGCGACAGCCGCGACCGGCACGGCGATCAGACGTAAGCGCTTGTGCAGCATCTTCAGCTCCTCATGTCGTTCGTTGCTGCGAGGTGAGATGCCGTCAGCTCCCGGCACGTTGATGCCCGGATCGCTGTATTACACAACCGTGACGTGTGAACGGGACGTCGCCGCCCGGACGAGCCCCGCGACGGCCCGGGACCGGCTGTGCGGGGGCCAGGCGATCACCGTCGTGACCGGCGGCGCGTCCAGCACCGGCACGGCGGCGAGACCCTCGCGCAGTTGGGTCCGGCACGACTCCGGTGCGATCCAGCACGTGCGGCCGAGCGCGATCAGCTGGAACAGCTGCGCATGATCCCGGGCCTGCGGACCGGGGCCGTCCGGGTAGGTACCGTCGCGGCCGGGCCAGCGCGGCAGCGGCAGGTCGGGCAGCCCGGTGACGTCGGCCGTCCGCACATGGGCCCGGCCGGCGAGGGGATGCCCGGCCGGCAGAATCACCACCTGCCGCTCCGTGCAGAGCTCTTCGGTGTCGAAGCCGGCCACCGCGTCGAACGGCAGATGCAGCAGAGCCACATCGGCCCGGCCGTCGCGCAGCATCCGTTCCTGTTCGCCGATGCCGCACAGGAGCAGATCGACGGTGACCGCATCGGGTTCGGCGGCGTAGACGGCGAGCAGTTCCGCCAGCAGTTCGCTGGACGCGCCGGCCTTCGTGGCAAGGACCACGCCGGGCCGGCCGGTCGCGGCGAGCGCAGCGCGGCGGGTGCGGCGTTCGGCGGCCTCGACCGCGTCGAGCGCCGCCCGGGCCTCCCGCAGGAGCACCGCCCCGGCCTCCGTCAGGGTGACCGCGCGGCTGGTGCGCTCCAGCAGCGCCGCTCCGAGCCGCCGTTCGAGCTGCTGGATCGCCCGCGACAGCGGGGGCTGCGCGATCCCGAGCCGCTGCGCCGCCCGCCCGAAGTGCAGCTCCTCGGCGACGGCGACGAAGTACTGCAACTCCCTTGTCTCCACGCCGACATGCTACTGCTCCCACCTGGATCGATACCCGCGCGGTATCGCTGCCCACCCAATCGGTGTTGGCCCGCTCCCGCCAGGCCCGGACAGGATCGCCGTATGAGCGAACAGACCATCGCGCTGGTGACTGGCGCGAACAAGGGCATTGGGTACGAGATCGCGGCCGGACTGGGCACCCTGGGCTGGCGGGTCGGGGTCGGCGCCCGGGACCAGGAGCGGCGCGAGACCGCCGTGGCGAAGCTGCGGGCGGCCGGTGTCGACGCCTTCGGCGTACCGCTCGACGTGACCGACGACGCGAGCGTGGCCGACGCCGCCCGGCTGATCGAGGACAGCGCCGGACGACTCGACGTGCTGATCAACAACGCCGGCATCACCGGCAATCCGGCGCAGCTGCCCACCACGGTCGATGTGACGACGGTGCGGGCCGCCGTGGAGACCAACGTGATCGGCGTCATCCGCGTGACCAACGCGATGCTGCCGTTGCTGCGCCGCTCGTCCTCGCCACGGATCGTGAACATGTCCAGCGGCGTCGGCTCCCTCACCCGGCAGACCACTCCCGGCACCGACACGGGCCCGATCGCCGTCGCGTACCCGCCGTCGAAGACCTTCCTCAACGCCGTCACCGTCCAGTACGCCAAGGAGCTCAGCGACACCAACATCCTGATCAACGCCGCCTGCCCCGGCTACTGCGCCACCGACCTCAACGGCTTCCGCGGCTTCCGCACCCCGGAACAGGGCGCGGCGACCGCGCTCCGACTCGCGACCCTGCCCGACGACGGCCCGACCGGCAGCTTCTTCGACGACGAGGGCGAGGTGCCGTGGTGACCCGCATGGTCGGTGCATGACCTCAACGCAGCATCGATCGCCAGGGCTTGCGCAAGCTCATGCGGCCAGCGGCGTGGTGGTGCCTGCCGGGCCAACCGGCAGGCACCACCACGTGGGTACCCCGCTCCGCACCGTCCCGGCGCCTCGCCCGCCGGTCTCCTCTTGTGAGACATCAGCGAATTCCCGCTCGCGTACTTCACCTTGCTCAGCGCTGATAGGCGGCGATCGCGGTCCGGACGAACGACCGGATCAGTGGATTCGTGTCGTCGCCCTCGTTCCATGCCACGACCACGCGGCTCGGCGGCATATCGATGAGCGGCACCACCGTGAGCCCCGCGGCCGGCTCGTGGTGCAGGAGGGTCATGCCAACCGTGCCGTTCCAGAGAACGGCCTGCTGGCATTCCTGGACGGCACGCACCACCGGGCCCTCACGAGGTTCCCCGCCGTGCCAGTACGCCTGCCAGAGCGGATCGGTGCCCTCCGGAAACCGGAACCAGCGGCGATCGGCCAGGTCGCTCGGCGTCAGACTGCCGCGGCGGGCCAGCGGATCGTCGGCGCGCAGCAGTGCTCCCACCGGGTCGGCGCGCAGCGCGTGCACGGTCAGCCCGGTCTCGTCAAAGGGGCCGCGGGTCAGGGCGACATCGACCAGTCCGGCGTGCAGCCCGCAGGTGGGATCGGTCAGGTCGGCCTCGCGGATGCGGACCTCCACCCTCGGGTGCAGCCGGTGGAAGGCGCCGGCCAGCCGGGATGCGCCCGGGTCGGCGCTGTCGCCCAGCATGCCGACGGTGAGGGTCGCGGCGCCGGCCGCCGCGGCCACGCGTTCGCGTACCCGGTCGGCCTGGTCGAGCAGCGAGCGCGCCTCTTCGAGCAGCACCGCCCCCACCGGAGTCAGCGTGACACCGGCGGACGACCGGTCGAACAGCGCGGCGCCGGCCTCGGTCTCCAGCTGCTTGATCGCCCGGCTCAGCGGCGGCTGGCTCATGTGCAGCCGGGCGGCGGCCCGGCCGAAGTGGAGTTCCTCGGCCACCGCGACGAAGTAACGCAGTGTGCGTAGCTCCATGCTGCGACGATACCCGCTCGGTATCGAGGTCACGGAACAGGTCTTGGACCGTCGCCTCGCCCCGGCAGTGGAATGGGCGCATGACTGACGAACCGAAGACCCTTGAGCCGATGCCCGACCCCGCCGTATCGGTGGTCGGTCCGAGCGACGGCGAGATACTCCTCCTGGGCACCACGCGCATGCGGGTCCTGGAAGACGGCAGCAACACCGGGCACCGCCTCGGCCTCGCCGAGTCCGTCCTCGCGCCGCATACGCCCGGACCGCCCCAGCACCGCCATGCCCAGCACGACGAGGGTTTCTACATCATCTCCGGCACCGTGCGGTTCACCGTGGGCGAGAAGGACTACGACGCGACCGCGGGCACGCTCGTGATGGTCCCACCCGGAGCCCCGCACACCTTCGCCAACACGACCGACCATCCGGCCGTCATGCTGAGCACCTTCACACCGGACCTGTACGTGCAGTACTTCCGGGACCTGGAGGAGACGTTCGCCGGCGGCCGGGCGCTGACCCCCGAGGCGAGTATCCAGGTGATGAGCCGTTACGCCACCGAGCCCGCCGCCGACTTCGCCTAGGAAGTCTTCGTCGCGTCGGCGTGCGGCGCGGAGTTGGCGCGGCCGGCGGCGCGGCGGCCTCCGGCCCCCAGCAGGATGCTCGCGAGCAGGGCGAGCGGCCAGGGCGTGGTGATGAGGATGACGGCGTCCACCACGCACCAGATCCCCAGCGTCCACGCGAGGAACGGCGGTGGAGTGATGCCGCGGCGGTCCAGCCACAGGACGATCAGGCCGACCACGATGAGCGGCGGGCCGAAGCTCTCCAGAGACAGCCAGAGCGCGCTGTTGGCCGGGCTCATATCGGAGAAGCCTTCGTGCCACAGAGCCCCGCTGAACCACTCCCCCGCGTAGCGTGCCGCTCCCTCCACCGTTAAGGCGGAGACCGTGTGCGCGGCTCCGAGGAACACCAGGAGCCAAGCGCCCCATTTGATCATCTGAATCCTCCGGTCTGTGATGGATGTGAGGTCGCGCGGATGTGAAGTGGCGCTGATGTGGAGTCGCGCGGATGTGGCGTCGCGCGACCTCACGCGGTTGTCGTTCGGCCGTGGTTGGGGTGGTCAAGCCGGGCCGGCGGTATCTCCGCCCGCGGCGCCTCCGCCGTGCCGCCGCGGGCGGCCGTGGTCGAGCCAGGCACGTTCCCATCGGCGGGTCAGTGCCGGGTAGACGATGAGGTACCGGAACGGTGCGATGACGGCCATGTAGAGCCGCCCGAACCGTCCGTTGGCCTTGACCAGGGCCGCCATGCGCAGTGCGTATCCGCCGTCGCCGGTCGGCACCCAGCCCAGGTGCATGACGGTGTGGACGGTTTTGTTGGCCAGTTCGCGGGCCGCCTCGTTGTCGAGCTGGTACACCTCGGTGAACGGGTCGGTGCAGGGGGCGGCGTCGATCGCGGTCCGGGCGAGGTCGCGCGGCAGGCGGTCGCACAGCGAGACGACCCGCCCACCCAGGCCCGCCCGTGGGGTGTCCCAGCCGAGCAGGGCGCCGAGCTTCCAGCGCACCGCGAACAGGAAGCGGACCGCGGCGGGATCCTTCCGGGTGTCGTACGCCGTCTTCAGCGCTTCGGCCATCACGGGGAAGTCGTCGGGCCCCGCGTCGGGCGCGCGGAAGGACCACACGTCCTCGACCCGGAAGTCCTGCGTGAACTCATGGATCCGCCACGGCCGTGCGGTGTGGGCGGCTTTCGGGATGCGCATCGGTCATTCCTTCCGAGCCGGTGAGCCCTGCCGGTTGGGCCGGGACCCGCCGGCGCGCCGTAGACACGGACGGGCCCGAGTTACGGAACCATTGGTTTCGATACTCACAGTTCCGTATGATGCACCCATGTCCGTTCGAGAGCAAGCTCGCAACCAGGGGGGCCGCCCCCGAGACAGCCGCGTCGACGACGCCATCGCCTCCGCCGTCCGAGAGCTGCTGTCCGAAGTGGGATACACCCGACTCACGATGGCCGAGGTGGCCGCGCGGGCCGGCGTGGGCAAGGCGGCGATCTACCGGCGCCACGCCACCAAACAAGAGATGATCTTTGACGTGCTGCTGCCGGATCAGTTCCTGGCCGTGGCACCCGACTCCGGATCGCTCCGCGCCGACCTGGCCGCCGTGCTCGCCGAGATCGCGGACAGCCTGACCCTTCCGCCGCAGGGAACGGTCCCCGGCCTGCTGGCCGATGTCCACGCCGACCCCGCACTACGCGACCGGTTCGAAGAGAGGTACCTGGGAGCCCAGCGCCGGACCCTCACGGAAATCCTGGACCGCGCGACCGCACGCGGCGAACTCCCCACCCGCCCCGACCCGGCCACCCTCAACGCCCTGCTGGTCGGCCCCGTCTTCGCCTGGCTGTTCCTGCTGTCCGAATCCCCCGGCCAACTCCCCGACCTGACCGACACACTTCTCGACGCGGCACTCGCCCTCATCGGCCCGCTCCAGGCCGTCGAAGACGAGCGGTAGGGGCGGGCCGGGGCACGGGGGCCGAAGGCACCACCAGAGCCCCAAAGGCCCGCCGCTGCGCTGGGTTCTGCTGATCGAACATTGGCGGCATGATGCGAACATGACTTTAACGACGGCATTCACGGAGTTGCTCGGTGTGCGGCACCCGATCGCGCTGGCGCCGATGGGCGGGTCGGCCGGTGGGGCACTGGCCGCAGCAGTTTCCCGCGGTGGCGGATTCGGGATTCTCGGTAGCGCCTACGGGGATCCGGAGTGGCTGGCACGCGAGGTGCCGATCGTCTCCCGTACCGAAGGACCCTGGGGTATCGGATTCCTGACCTGGGGAATCGATCTCGCCGCCGTGGAGCTGGCGTTGAGCTATGGCCCCACCGCCGTGATGCTGTCCTTCGGTGATCCGAGCCCGTACACGGAGCATGTCCGCCGGGCCGGGGCTCTGCTGATCCTCCAGGTCACTGACCTGGAGGAGGCCAAACAGGCCGTGGACCTGGGCGCCGATGTGATCGTGGCTCAGGGAATCGAGAGCGGCGGGCACGGATCCGTGCGCGGCCGGTCCACCTTGCCGTTCGTGCCCGCGGTGGTGGATCTCGTAGGTCCGGTGCCGGTGCTGGCGGCGGGCGGGATCGCCGATGGGCGCGGGGTGGCCGCGGCTCTCGCACTGGGCGCCGCCGGAGCACTCATCGGCACCCGCTTCCAGGCCACCACCGAGTCCCTGGTCACCCCCTCGATCAGCCAGGCCATTGTCGACGGGCGGGGCCAGGACACCGAGCGCAGCACCGTGCTGGACATCGCGCGCGGCTCACGGTGGCCGTCGAAATACCCCGCTCGCACACTCGGCCACCCGTACCTCGACCGCTGGCGCGGCCGGGAGACCGAGCTCGCCGCGGACCCTGAGGCCCGCCAGGCGTACGAAGACGACGTGGCCCGCGGCGCCGTGCCGCCGCTGCCGGTCTGGGCGGGCGAGGCCGTCGACCTCATCGACGACCGGCCCTCGGCAGAAGACCTGGTCACCGCCATGGCCGCCCAGGCACAGGTCGCCCTGACCCGAGCAGTAGGCAACTGACCCGAACCGTAGACACCGTTCCTGCGGCCTGCCGTCATCGGAGAGACCGGTGTCGTGGAGTCGGCTGCGTGGGACGGCCCCACCAGGTCCCGTGCCCGGGTGCATCATGGAACTGAACGCCCGAGGGGACCAACGCAACAGAGCGGACGGGTACGTGACACACATTCTGGTCATCGGTGGCGGGATCGCCGGTACGGCAACCGCGCTGGCCCTGCACAAGGCGGGATTGGACGTCACCGTGCATGAGGCGCACCCCGACACGGCCGAGGACATAGGGGCGTTCCTGACCCTGGCGAGCAACGGGATGCGCGCACTGGCACAGCTCGATGCCTCGGATGTGGTCACCGCGCTCGGCTTCCCGCTGCGCTCGATGCGCGTGCTCGACGACCAGGGTGGTGAGGTAGCCCATGTGCCGCTGGGCGAGGCCGAGGACGCGCTTCTGCGCTACCGGTGCCTGCGCCGGGGCGAGTTGAGCGCCGCGCTTCAGGCCGAGGTCGTGCGTCGGGGAATCCGGCTGTCGCACGGTGCGCGGCTGGTGTCCGTCGAGAACGGTCCGGACGGGGTGAGCGCGCGGTTCGCCGACGGCGGCGTCGCGACCGGCGATCTGCTCGTCGGCGCGGACGGCCTGAGCTCGGCCGTCCGGCGCTCGATAGCGCCCGGCGTGGAACCCGTCTACGCCGGGCAGAGCGTCTTCTACGGCTACACGCGCAGCGCCCCGGTGACAGAGGACACCGGCCACATCACCATGGTGCGGGGCAGCTCCGCCGCCTTCGGCTACGCCGTTTCGCCGGACGGGGAGACGTACTGGTTCGCCCGCGTCGGCGGAGACGCCGTCCCCGCCGACCAACTCGCCCGCCCCACACCCTCCCGCTGGCGGGAACAACTCGTCGCGACGCTGAGCAAGGACGCCACCCCCGCCGCGGACATCGTCGCGGCCGCCACCGACGACCTCATGGCCACCAACGCCACCGAGATCCCGCCCGGCACCCCCTGGCGTTCGGGACGGGCCCTGATCATCGGTGATGCGGCACATGCGGCCTCACCGGCGACCGGGCAAGGGGCCTCGATGGCGCTGGAGGACGCGGTCATCCTCGCCAAGTCCCTACGGGACACCCCCGATCCGGACAGTGCCCTCGCCCTCTACGAAACGTGCCGCCGCCCCCGCGTGGAGCACAACATCACCACCAGCGGAGAAATCTCCCGCGGCACCCGCCCCCCTTCCCGCCCCGCCGGCGGACCGCCCCCGCAACGCCCCGGCGACGACACTCTCGCCGCCCAGTTGGACTGGCACCGCGATATGAACGCCGCCACCGGCAACGCGGACTGAGCAGCGGGTCCACCAGCCCATCACCCGGCTCCGGCACGAGAAACCCGGGCGGCCGCGCTGCCGGGGCCCTGTTTTCGACGCCCGTTCCTGGTTGTTCCCCATTGGCCAAGGTTGCGTCGGGAACGGAATGTGCGCGGGTTCGAGGCCGACACCGGATGGGGACAGGACTGGGGCGGGCGAGGAGTGGGAGCGCGGCGAGCGGTGCGCGGATGCACCCGGGGTGACGGTCCAAACGGTCGGCTGGATAAGCTCGTCAAAAGTTGTAGCAGGCTGTAGCGAGTGCGAAAGCCGCGTTCGGTGTGCGCGAAGGGCCCTCTGGGCTCGAAGGGGGTTCTCGTGACCAACAGGCGGGGAAGCGTCCCGGGGCCGGATACGGACCACGGGCCCGTGCCCACGGAGGCTCGGGCCGGCTCGCCGGCGCACCGCCTGCCGGCGAACGATGGGGAGGGCCTCGAAATGGCCCGCCCCTTCTTCGGTAGCCACCGGGCCTGACGGCACCCAGACGCCGTTACGGGTGGGCGAGTTCGACATCGGCTACCCCCGAACACGGCGAGCGCTTTATCTCGGAAGGGTATCGGCCGGACGCTCCTGGGACAGCACTGCGAAATCCAGGGGCTGAGGGCTTGTCGGTGCCTCTGGGTACGCTGACACGGATATGAAACGGATGTGAACCGGCATCTCGATGACGCCGGTTGGTGAACGGGGGCGCAGTTATGGGCGACGGATTCCAGAGCAATCCGCAGACGCTGAAGACCGAGGGGAAGAACTTCTCCGACATCGGCAGGGATTTCTACCAGGCGACCACCAAGCTGAAGAACGGCCTGGCCGCGCAGGGTGACGGTGGCGGCGGAGGCGGAGCGCCGAAGGAGACGACGTTCTCGAGTGTCGCCCAGGACGCCTGGAAGGGCCTGACCACCTTCAGCGACAAGGAAGGCACCCCACCGTGGGGTGACGACGAGCTCGGCGAGAAGTTCGGCGTGGTCTACGAAGGACTACGCGACGGCATGACGGACTCGATGGAGCACCTTGCCACCAAGCTCAACGAAATCGGCAAGGCGTTGGAGCGGATGGCGAAGAACCACGAGGAGAACGAGGACTTCAACGACGCTCTGGTCAAGGAACAGAAGCCGGAGAACCAGTTCGGCGGCGAGGTGCGGATTCTGAAGTCCGTGAGCAAGTAACACGGCCCGCACCACGGGGGCGTGTGGCGACCGTACAGCGGGGTTGCAGGGCCGCCACCCCGACGGCCGACCGCCCCGCACCAAGACCGAGTCCAAGCGCATGACCCCGCCTGACCCACAGCCCAGCCGCCCCTTCACTGACAGGAGAGAGTCCGTGTCGCATCCCGACGCGCCGGATCCGGTACAGCCCATCCCCACCACTGCCGAAGAGGCATTGGCTGCCGCTCGCGCCCGATTCGAAGTATTGGATCCGGCAGGAAACCCAGCGCCGTTGTACGTGACGGAGTTCGACATCGGCTTCCTCATCCACGCAGTCATGCCCCCACCGCCGCCCGGCACTCAGGCGCCGTTGGGTGGCAGTCACATGGTGATCTCCAAAAGCGATGGAGCCGTCACCTATGTCCCCAACTTTCCGCCGGACTCAGCGATCGAGCTATACCGCAGCCTGCGCCGGCCCAATCACTAGGGCGGCCGCCTGAGGGCTGGATGGCTCTGGACCGGATGTCTACTAGCGCACTGTGACGCACCGGAGTTCAGGGACCAGAAAGGCCGCTAGGTAAGCTCTGGCATGGGCATGGCTCTGCGCTGACCCAAGCCGGTTGAACACTCACGAGGCTCCTAATGGCGCCTTCGGCAGCAGCAGAGAATCAAGGCCCTTCCGCCGGCGGTGAGGCAGAGGGGGCCGGTCGGCCCACCACAGGGCCGGAACAACAAGAACTACATGGGCGATAACGGGGGTCTTCGTCGTGGCTTTGATGCTGCCGAACGCACTTGAGTGGGTTCTCGAGATGTGTGGCTTCGAATGGCCCACAGGCAACGAAGACAAGATGATGGAGTGCGCCAATACCTGGCGCCAGTTCGCCGCCGATGTGGAGGCCCTCCAGGCCCGTGGCATGAGCGCCGCCGGCAACGTCCTCGCCGAGAACGCCGGCGATTCCATCGAGGGCTTCAGCAAGACCTGGGACAAGTTCGCCGACGGCTCGGGCTACTTCGACGACGCCCGCCAGGGCGCCGAGCTGATCGCCATCTGCATGGACGCCGCGGCGATGCTCATCATCGGGCTAAAAGTGGCGGTGATCGCCCAGTTGATCATCCTGGCGATCGAGATCGCCGCGGCCCAGGCCGCCGCTCCCTTCACCCTGGGTCTGTCCGAACTCGGTGCGATAGGCGCGGCCGCCGCCACACGGATGATCCTGCGCAAACTCCTCAAGGAGATAGCCCAACAGCTCTTGCAGGCGGTGTTGGAGACCGCCAAGGAACCCTTTGTCTCCGCTCTGGAAGCCATGGTCACTGACCTGGTCGCCCAGACCGTCGAGCAGAACTTCGGCAAGCAGTCGGGCTATGACCTGGGACGCACCGCCAAGAAGGGTTACGAAGAGGGCAAGGACGCCCTGAAGAATTCCGGTTCCACCTTCGGCGAGTCCCTGCGCGACGGCGCCGGCTCCCGCGCGGGGCATGGCGCCCGCCACGGACTGACCAACAGCGGACACGACGGCGGCGACGGGTCGTCGGACTCCGGCAACGACAGCTCGTCGAACTCCAACGATTCGTCGTCGAACGACAGCAGTTCCAACGACTCGTCGTCCAGCGACAGCAGTTCGTCCAGCAACTCCCCCAGCTCCTCCAATTCGTCGAACTCGCCGAGCGCGTCCAACTCGCCCAACTCGTCCACCTCATCATCGAACGGGGGCAGTTCATCGAGCGACTCCCCGAGTTCCAGTAGTTCGCCGAGTTCGAGCAGCGGCGACTCCGGGCGCAGGGCACCGGATATCGGCGGTCCGTCGTCCTCGTCCCCGTCGAGCGGTTCGGACAGCTCTTCGTCAAGCCCGTCCTCGTCGTCGAGCCCGTCCTCGTCGTCCGATGGCCCGTCGGCTTCGAGTACGCCCTCCTCTTCCTCGAGTACGCCGTCCAACAGCAGCACGGACAGCGCCGGCAGCCCGGACTCGTCGAGCGCCTCGTCGTCCTCGCCCGCACCAAGCCGTGGCTCCGACTCGCCCAGCCCCTTCGACGTGGGCACCCAGGCCTACCAGGAGAGCATCGGTCGTCCTCTGGGCGACGACTCGTCCACCCCCGACTCGTCTCCGGACTCGTCCACGCCGCCCACCACGACGAGGCCGGATGCCCAGGGCGGACCGGCCCCCGACTCCGCCCCCGACACAGCCCCCGACTCCGCCCGTCCGGACCGCACACCGGACGCCCCGTCGACCACGGCACCGGGCAACGAGCCGTCCATGCCCTCCCACTCCTCGCCCATCGAGGGCCCGGGCACCACGCCGGATGTCGATGGCTCCCCGGCGCCGGACACCACTGCGGACAGCGCTCGCCCGAGCCGCCCGGAAGGCGTCGACGTCCACACCCCGGAGCAGGGCGCGTCGATCCCGGACCCGCGCAACACCGAGCCCGCGCCCATGCCGTCCCCGCCGCCGGAGACAGACCGTCCCGAGGCCGCACCGGCCCCGGCTCCCGACAACTCCCGCCCCGAACCGGGCGTGCACCAGGTCGACCGCGACTCGGCCACCACCATGCCCGCACCGGCCCAGGGCCAAATGCCGGGCGACTCCCACGACGGCAACAACAACGACAACCAGAGCCAGGGCAGCGGCCGCGTCTCCATGCCGAGCGGTGCCATGCCCGGCAACACGCCCACCGCACACCCCAGCCCTGGTCAGGGCCACGCGCCGACACCGTCAACACCGACCTCGCAAAGCCCGCACGACGACAACATGGACCTCATGGGCAGCGTCGCCACGGCGGCGCCCCCGGTCCCCGGTACGCAGCCAGGTGAGGCGGGCACCCCGCAGCAAGCGGCCCCGTCGTCCGCGACACCATCAACGTCGCCCCCAGGTGCCATGCCACCACCGGCGGCCGGCCCGATCCCGATGCAGGCGCCGGCGGCAGGCAACTCCACGAGGACACCGCGGGCCACCACGCCCAGCGCCACGACGCCGCGCGCGGAACAGCCGGGCACCAGGCCCACGACGCCGTCGCGGGACACCCAGCAGAACCGTCCCGCATCGCCGCCGCGCACCCAGACGCCGCGCACCGAGACACCGAGCCGCCCGACCACGCCGCCGCGCGGCGATCAGCCGACGAACCGTCCGACGGACCAGACGAACTATCCGACGGACCAGCAGTCACCGGCCGAGTCCCCCACTCCCACGCCGAACGACCAGGGGATGCCGGCACCGAACAACCAACAGCCGAACAACCAACAGCCGGACAACCAACAGCCGGACAATCAACAGCCGGACGCCACCCACCAGGCACCCGATCAGAACCAGCCCCCCGCTGACGACAGCGCGCCCCAGCAACCCACGGCGCCTCCGCCTCCGCCCCAGGCAGACAACCTTTCGGACATCCGCAACGACCTGAACGTCCCGTTCGAGGGACTGACCACACCCGACCCCGCCCATCAGCAGGACCTTGAGAACGCCCACCCGAGGAACCCCGACGGCACCCCGCAGGTGTACGCGGACCCGCGTCAGGGAAACTGGGCCCGTCTGCAGAACGACGGCGGCGTGGGGGTGCCCGGCCGGTCCAACAACTGCGCCGACTGCACCCGCTCGTTCCTCGAGACATGGTTCGGCCGCCCGACGGTGTCCGCTCCGCGCACCTTGGACCTCAATGCGGACGGCAGCCTGAACACCTTCTCCGCGGAGCGCGACTCGGTCGACAACCAGGCGCGTTGGGCCGGCGCACCCAGCACGTATGCGGGCAACGACCATCCCCACCCGTACGCGCGCATCGCCCACGAGCTGTCGCAGGCCGGGCATGGGTCGGCAGCCGTGATCGGCGTCAACTGGCCCGGCGGTGGCGGCCATGCCTTCGCCGCGGTGAACCACAACGGCCAGATCCTGTTCGTCGACGCGCAAACAGGCGTCGTCAGCGAGAATCCGATTCACCTGGGCGCCCAAGAGGTCTTCTACACCCCGCTGGATGCCAACCGGAATCCGATCACTCCGTACTTCCTGACCCCGTCGACGCCTCAACCGTCCACCCAGAACACTCCGGACACGAACACCCCCCCGAAGTCCAACCCGGACCAGGTATCCGAGACCGCCCCGAACACGGACTCCACCACGGACCGGGACCCGGAAGCGACCCAGGGCCCGGAAGCGACCCAGGACTCGGACGCGACGGACCAGGACAGCCCGCAGCCCGACAACGCGCAGGACACGACGGACACGCAGGACAGCCAGGAATCCCAAGCCCCTCAGGATTCCGAGGACACCCACGACAGCCAGGAATCCCAGGACACACAGGAAACCCAGGACCCTCACGACACCAACCAGCAACCGGAGTCGAGGGAACCGGTCTTCCCGTCCACCGCCACGCGCCCCTCCGGTCCGCCGGATGGCTACGACGACCCCACCGACGCCGACAACCGTGCGCAGCAAGAGCGCTTCCCGCGCAACGAGGACGGCTCGTTCCAGCAGGCCCCTGACCCGCGCGAGGGCACCTGGGTCAACGATCTGCGCGGCCAGAACCCCGACGAGTCCGGTCGCGACATCAACTGCCCGGACGGATCGCTGGCGTTCGTCGAGTCGTACGCGGGCAACCCCACGGTCGCCGCCCGCCGCAGCCCGCATGAGGACGGCACCCCCGCCGATACTCCCGAGCCCAACGGCCGCGACCGTATCGAGGACGCCCTGGGCGCCGAGTTCGACGACTTCGGCGACGGCCGCGACGCGTACAACAACCTGGAGACCGCCCTCCTCAACGAGGGCCACGGCTCACAGGCCGTGATCATCACCCAGAACGCCGACGGCCGTGCCCACGCCTGGAACGTGGTCAACCACAACGGCCAGATCGTCTACGCCGACCCGCAGACGGGCCAGAGCAGCACCACCCCGCTCCACAGCGGCAACAACGGCGTCTTCGCGATCCCGTTGGACGCCAACCGTCGCCCCATCCAGACCACCAACCAGCCCACCACGCAGCACCAGAGCCAGAACCAGAACCAGAACCAGCCCACACCTGCCGGTACGGACCACACATCGCCCCAGCGCCCGGCCGGTGCGACCCCTGGGTCCAACGACCCCAGCGCGGAAGCCACTCGCAAGCGGCGCAACCAGAGCCTCCCCAACCCGGAAGCCCCGCACCAGCAGCATGCCAACCTCCCTCCGGATCAATCACAGCAGGATCTCCGGCGGGAGCACGCGGTACGGCGGATTGATCTGGCGCCGGTCCAGCAGCAGATGCGGGCCTGGGCCGAGCTCCAGGGCAACCCGCCCACCTCCCCCTCCCCCTTGCACAATCTGCTGCAGGAGTCCCTGGATCGACGGCAGCAGCATGCAGAGTCCGCACAGCACGTCCGCGACGCCAAGCAGGCTCTTGACGACGCCGAGAAGGAGACCGGCAGCGCCAAGAGGGCGCTGAAGAAGGCCGATCAGGCAGGGCGGGCGGCTGCCGAGCAGAGACTGTACGACGCCAAGAACGCCTTGGCGGAGGCGAAGAAGGAGCACAAAGAGACGCTGCGGGCGCACCGGGACAACGTCTCGATGCCGGCGACCAACTTCAAGGACAGCGATCTGCGCCGTCATCTCGACCCGGCGTGGTCGCAGATGAACGACGGTGACCGGTACGCCGCGCTAGCGACCTTGGGCCGGATGAGCCACTCCTTCCACGCGAACAACGCGGTGGGCGCGAGCCCGGAACCCGCGCCCAACAACGATCCGTACGCCGACGCCCCGCCCAAGAAGCGTCAGAAGATCGACCCGGCGCACGACCATCACGAGTCCGTGGCATCCACCCGACGGGAAGCCTCGGCTCGCCCCAAGGACAACGCCCCGCAGGACCTCAGGGATCTGTTGGACGAGACGGAGCGCAACTCCCCGGACTTCTCCGACAAGAACTACGCGGTGGTGGAGGTCGTCGACGAGCGCGGCGAGAGCCACTACATCATCGACTCCTCGGTCCCGGCCGCCTCGGATGCCGTGCGTCCACGGCACTCGGAAAGTCACATCCTGGAGTGGGTCGACCAGCTCAACAACAGCAGGGAACCCGAGGGGAAGCCCAAGTACAAGATCGCCGGTCTGTACACCGAGCGGGAGCCTTGCGGTCTGCGCAAGGACATGTCCGGGCATGCGGACTGCTCCAAGACCATTCGCGACTCCGACGCGATGGACGGGGTGCCCGTGTACTACAGCACGACGTACCGGGTCGACCCTCAGCGCAAGGAGTTGCTGGAGCAGGAGCGCGCCGCCCGGCGGGACCAGGGCAAGACCGACGCCGAGATCAAGAAGGAATTGGACGGCTACAAGACGCCCAACCGCAAACTCATGGACCAGGAGATCCAGCAGCACCTGAACTTCGTCGATCAATTGACACAGACGCTGGCGAATCCGGGCCAGAACACACCGCCGGCCCCCACGCCCGACCAGAACACACCGCCCACCCAGGCGCCTCAGTCGGGCCCGTCCCATCCCACGGACCCCAACCGCACACCCCCATCGGACCCGGCAGGCACAGACCGCCGTCCCCCGACCGACCCCGCAGGCACAGACCGCCGTCCCCCGGCGGACTCCACCGGCACGCCGACCACCAACCCGACCGATAGCGAGCGCACACCATCGGCAGGCCCCGCGAGCGTCAACTCCCCTGCGGACAACGGCACTGCGGGCAACGGCACTGCGGGCAACGGCACTGCGGGCAACGGCACTGCGGGCAAGGGAACTGCGGACAACGGAACTGCGGACAACGGAACTGCGGACAACGGAACATCCGCGCCGGCGGCCTCACAGCACTCGAACCGCGACGTTTCGCAGACGCAGACCCCACTCGCGGGCGTGGGCGAGACCCCGCGCCCCACCACCCCCGCCGCCACGGGGGCGGGCGAGCAGGCCGGCGCCCCGAACCCATCCGCCGACGAGCCTCGCGAGGGCTCCCCCGCCTCGGACAACCAGCCGGAAAAGCGAGGCCGGTTCAAGCAGCTCTGGCAGTCCCTGACCCAGTCGGGCCCGGCCGAGCCCACCGAGATCACCACTGAGGTGGACCAGCCGCGCTTCGGCAACCACAAGAAGCCGGCGGAGTTCCAGCCCGACCGTTACGGCACTCCGCTGGACCGTCCCGACGGGACGCGCGCGCCGCTGTTCGACGGGCCTCCGTCGCGTGAGCAGACGCAGCAGGGTGCCATCGGCGACTGCGGCATCATCGCCACCTTGGGCGCCCTCGCGAGCAGGTACCCGGATCTCCTCCAGGACATGATCCGGGAGACGGAGGACGGCAATTACGAGGTCCGTCTCCACGAGGTGCGGCGCAACAACTACGGCAACCAGGCTCCGACCGGCCGCATCCTGACCGTGCGTGTCACCCCGGACGTACCCGTGTACAGCGAATTCCCCCACACCACCGCCTACGCCGACGCCAACAACACGGGTGTGGCCTGGCCGGCGATCATGGAGAAGGCCATCGCGGGCCTGGACCAGTTCTGGGACGACAAGAAGCGCGAGCACGAGTCGCAGTTCCCCGGCAAGAAAGACTTCGACGGCAATCTGCTGACGGGCTACTCCCGTATCACCCAGGGCTCCACATCGGGCGACCGTGCCGAGCTGCTCGCCCAGCTCACGGGACGTCCGTCGGAGAACCACGATTTCCCGACGCAGTACGATATGCACGGCCGCAGCCCGGAAAAGCAAGTCCTGGCCCACCTGCGGGAGCTCACGGAAAGCGGCAGGCCGGTCGTTATCGGTACCCGCCCCAAGGGAACGGGTGTGGAGAACAAGATGGAGAAGGGCCTCCGGAGTTCCCACGCCTACGAGATCGTCTCGGTCGACGAAAAGGGCCTGATTCAGTTGCGCAACCCACACAACAAGGACCATCCCGAGCCGCTGACCATCAAGGAATTCATGAAATACTGCAGCAACCAGTACGCATCTTTGGAGGATGAGAAGTGAGTGCTGACACGATTCGCCTCTGGCAAGGAATTCAGCGAAATCTCGGGAACGCCAGCTTCTCGGTGAACGACATCTACAGGGAGTCCGACGCCGCGGTCAGGGTTCGGCTCGTGGCCTTCGCCACCGAGGAGCAGACTCACATCCTCCGCATTGGTGAAACCTTCCCCGTGGGCGACGAGACGTGGCAGCTCGCCGACTTGACAGGTTGGCCGAGCGAGGACGACTGGGTCGTGGAGCTGCGCCGCGTCGCGGCTGCCCCGGCCTGATTCCGCCACCGCCCACCACGCGTAGGGTCGAGGAGTCATCGCGCAACTGAGGAGGACCATGCCCGAGCCAACCACCGACACCCCCGGAATCCCCGAGGAAGAGGTCGCCGGTCGCGTCGGCGCATGGTGGCGTGAGGGTGGACTCGGCGGCCAGGTGGCCTTTCTTGTCGCTCCGGACGGCCATGACGCCTCGGCTGTCATGCGGGAGACACACGAGCACCTGCCCGGCAGTGTCGTCGTCGACGCCACCGGTCTCACCGCCGAGCAGATCATGCAGCAGGCCCTCACCGCGCTCGAAGTCGATCTGTCCGCGGACAAGCGGGACGACTGGCGTTTCGCGCTCGGCTCGTGGCCCGAGGAGCGGTTGCTGCTGGTCGTCAACGCCCATCGTGCCGGGCCGACACGGCGGTCGTACGAGCCCGAGCGGTTGGTGACCCTGACGCTTCCGTGGCTGGCGCGTGGCAAGTTGGCTGTGATGGTCCATGTGGCTCCCGAGTTGCTGCCGGCCCGCGTGGATCCCAGGGCGGTGTTTCGGCTGTCCGCGGCGGCCGTCGAGTCTCTGCCGGCGGTGACACAGTCCGTTGCTGTACGGGCGTTGGCCCTGGCCGAGCCCCGCTTCGTACCCGTCCCCGTCTGGGCTCAACTCGTCACCGCGCTGACCGGTGAAGCGGCATCCGAGGACGAACTCGCCGGATTCGCCAGGGAAGGGTCCGGAATTCTCCGGCTCGGGCCTCTCGGGGTTTCCTTCGTCGACGAGGGCCTGGCCGAGACCTTGCGTCGGGAGATCGAATCTGCCGACCTCTCCCGCGTCAATGGGTATGTGGTTGCTTGGCTGAGGCGCTCGGCTCCGGGTTTCCGCCACCCCGAGGGGTGGGCCAAGCACGGTGCCATCGGCCTGTACGCGGCCACTGGGCTCGCCATGCACGCCGTGCAGGCGGGGACGTACGAAGAACTCCTGCGCGATGGCCGTACGGTGGCCCATCTACCGCAGACCGCACTCATGGACTCAGCGCGAAGCCGCAGCTTCGTCATCCCCGGAAACAGTCCCGCCGCCGACGCAATTCATTTGTGGGGATGGGGAGTTGTACCGCAAAGTCAGGGTGAGTGGGCTTCCTGGCTGCATTTGATGGCCTGGTCACGCGACGATCTCGAATTCGCGTCGTCCGTGGCTTCGTCCGGTGTCTCACTTCCCTGGCGTACGAAGTGGGTGCACTGGCGGCCGCCGGGTGGATACCATGCGCGTTTCCTCGAAGCGGGCAGGTTCGTCAGGCTGGCGGAAGTGCGCCGGCAGGGACGGTCCGCCATTGCCGGGTTGCAGCAGCGTACCGTAGACGGATCGCCACAACCGTATGTCTCCGTCCGGGACTTGGAGACGGGTGAGCTCGTCGCAGGTCCCTGGGAGCAGGATGAGATTCCGCAGGAACATCGCACGGACCTGGCCTTTCCCCCGGCGACTACGACACCGACCCCATCGGCCTCACAGGCCGGCGAGCGTTCCAGGCATCCCACACACCTCCGTGAGTTGTTCGACTCGTCGTCCCCTCCTCGGAGCAAAAACGCGTTCCTGCTTCCCTGCACCTCACTGACCGTGGGCAATGTCGTCGTGTTCGGGGGCAACCTGGGGCTGATCGCCATCCAGTCAGCGGACGGCGTGGTCCCCTCGGACACCTTCGGCTCCCGGCAACAGCCCCTGTCCTGGGATTACGCGGACGCGGGCCCAAGCCGCCCCATTGATGCCACTCCCCCGAACCACAGAGACCTGATCGCGCTTTTCAGCGAAGACGACATCTACGAGGCCGAATCCGAGGAATTTCCCGATGAGTTGACCCATCAGCCGACTCGCGAGCTCTGCACCGAGTTCGGCCTGCCGGACATGAACGAGGGCGCCATGGCGCTACTGCCATACGGGGATTGGGAAGTCGACCTCTTCGACGAGGTGAGCTGGCCGGGTGATGTCGAACCCGTGGCGGAACGCGGGCCTTTCTTCCAGATCGGCAAGTGGATGGGAGGCGAAATCGTCATCGACGGGCCCACCGGACACATCCTGCGCGTCCCGACCGGGCCCGACGAGGAGTATCTGGCCGGGCTTCCCGCTGCACGCAGCCTGGAGAGCTTCCTCACCATGGTCGCGCTGTGGGTCACCGGGCTCCGCACCCGTGCCCTCCTTCCTCCAGGCAGCTCCGAGCGGGGACAGATCACTTACTGGGTCCTGGGAGCGCTGGCCGAAGTCGACGAGACGGGCAGTGAGCAGCCCGCCTGGTCGTACGTACTCCACAACGAGTGACACCGATCAGTCGGAGAGTCGGGCGACGAGACGCCTCAGCCCCTCCTGGCAGTTGACCCCCGTCTGGAGCGCCTTCCAAGCCTGGGCGACCTGCAACTCCGACAGGTCGGGCAAGGTCTCGCCGATCCGTGTGCCCAAGCCCGGCATGGGCCTGGCGCCGATCAGGTCCTCGGGACGCATCGTTGCCATCAGCCCTTCGATCGCTGGATGGTCGGCCTCGGTCGGAAGGTCGGCCAGGACCAGCGCGACCACGTCCACGGACGCGAACTCCCGTGCCGCCGCCTCGTCATTGAGCAGCTCGTCGACAACGCCGCCGATGTGCACGAAGGGGGCGAGCAGGTGCACGAGCCCGTTCAGGTCGAGCCCTGCGCGCAGGCGCTCGCGTTGGCGGTTCAGCCATGCGCACAGCACCTCACGGCCCATGGGCGTACGGCAGATGCCCGGGGTGCTGCGCCAGCTGTTGAGTTCCGCTTCCCGGTGCGGCCGATAGTGACGGTGGTAGGGATGGGGGCCCGCCTGCGGTCGGGCGCGGGACAGGGCAGGCGCACCGGAACGGCGTCGGCCGCCATGCGTGGGGCGAGGCGTACCGCCAGGTCGTACAGCTCGTCACTGCGCGCACGCCGAGTCGGTTCGCTCGCGAGCCAGTCGTGCAGCAGGCGGGCCACCTCACCGGCGGGGAGTCCCGGGCGCTCGCCCGTCAACAAGGCCAGGGCACCGCTTCGTCGGAGCAGCGACAGCCAGTCCTCCGTGCTGTTCGCGTCGTCGGGGGTCAGCCGCAGTACGTCGTGCACCGTTTCCGGGCGTCGCTCGACCAGGAGCTCCAGGGCCTTCCCCTTCAGGGCGTCGACCCAGAACTTGTCCGTGTCGCCCGCGCAGCGTATCGGGCGTCAAGCCATCGCTCGTCGGGCTTGGTGTGGTGCTCGCGTTCGGCGTTCCTGGCGCGCGTGAAGTACCCGGTGGCGTGCTCCTTGCGCTGTCCGCCCGCCTTCAGGCACATGTCGGCGAGTTCGTCGAGGAAGTCGGGGAGGAATCCGGGTGCTGTCGCGGCCCGGTGCGCCAAGTCACCTTCCAGAATGGACTTGTGGAGAAGCGGACTGCCCCAAAGGCTCCAGCCGAAGGCGTAGGCCGCCTCCAGGGCCTCCTGCTCCCGACCGGGGTGCGCCGCCATCAGCCGCTCGGGGAAGGTGAGTTCCGTGTCCCCGGGAACCCGGATGCCGGTCGCGAACGTGTCCGTGAGCGCCCAGTCCTCCTGCGACGCCACCAGCGCGTCCCAATGGCGTGCGAAAGGGGCCCTCAGCAGGAGCGTCATGGTGTGGTCGTCGGGGTGGGCGTAGGTCCGCGCGATCAGCGCCGCCTCGTCGGCATCCGGTGCGGGCGGGTCCGCCGCCGGCTCGACGCCGGCGTCGTCGAGTGCCTCGCACCACACGGGGTCGGAGTCGGCGAGGGCCATGGGCACGCGCGTGCCCGCGGTGGCCCAGGCTTCGGCCTGTAGGCGCGCGTGCCTGCGGTGCCCGGTCAGCGCCCGCCGCAGCCGGTACAGCCGGCGTACGCCTTCGGTGTCCGCGAGCCGGCCGGGTGCCTGCTGAAGCTTCTTGCCGCGGGGATTGCGGTAGACGACCTGCAAATCGTCGTCCAGCTCGGCGGTGTAACCGTCCACTTCGTAGCCCCGGCCCATGGTCCGGTACTCCTTCCCCGTCTTGGCTGTCGCGGCCGTTTTCGCCGTCCGATCAGGCGCGTCCGTTGAGCCGCGGGTGGTAGGGCGTGTCCCGTCCTCCAAGGCGATGGGAGTCGATCAGAACAACCCGTGCCACATCTGCTCGACGATCACCGACCACCAGTTCCCCGGGTCGTCCAGGGCCGATGCGTCGATGGCGACAAGCTGATCCTGGAAGTCGGCGACGGCCCTGCCCGCCATGATCGGGTCGAGCGCGATCATCTCCTCGCGCGTGGTGTGCAGGAGCGCGAGGGAGCGGGCGAAGGCGGACACCGAGGCGTTGACGCGGCGGCCCGCGCCGCTTTCCGGAGTGACGGCCCAGAGCTGGCCGACCGGCTCACCCGCCAGATCGGACCCCGTGCACTGGACGGTGATCAGAGCGACCCCGTCGGTGCCGATCCTGACGTGGCCCTCCAGGAACGCGAGGGAGTCGGCGCTCGCCTGGGAGCCGACCTCGCGCAGATGCGCGGCGGCATTACCGAAGAGGCCGGCCGGAAGCTCCGCCTCCGGGCTGTCGGCCGTGAAGAAGAACGGGATGTCGGTCGGAAGCCCGGCCCCTGTCAGCGTGGCCTTGGTGGCCTCGGGGAGCGGGGTGCCCGCCACGTCGTCGGCGTCGTAGCGACGTACGTCGTCAACGCCGAAGGTCTCCGTCAGCTCGCGGCCCAGGGCAACATCGCCGAGCGGCTCGGCCGGCTCGACGTCGGTCGGCACCGGCGCGCGGTGTGGCCGTGGCGGCGGCTGCTGTCCCGCGATCTGGTGCACCATCTCGACGTGCTGGAGCAGCCCGGCGATCGCCTCGGCGCGCTCCTCGCCCCGCAGGCCGTACTCCTGCGTGCAGGAGAACCGGGCGTGGGGGTAGACACGGCCGATCAGCCGGCCCGGGTACCCGCCGGGGAGCAGGCTGGAGCTGAGGTCGGTGTGGATCGCGAGCACGTTCTGCGCGGGGACACCGAGGCTCTGGATCTCCGCCATGGCCTGGAACTCGGAGTGCGGCAGACCGGGGGCGGAGTTCTTGAAGAGGCTCGTCTCCTCGCCGGTGCGCGGGTCGACGTAGGTGATGACCGTGGTGTTGCCGGGGCCGGTGACCGGCGGCTGCGCGGGCGGCGCGGTCTCCTGGCCGCCGCCGTGCTTTTGCTGATACATCCGCACGACCTCTTCGACCGGCACGGACGGCCAGGTGCTCAGCTCGCCGGTGCGGCGGTCGACCACACCGCAGGAGTGGCCGATCGTGGCCGGCGGCCGGCGCTTGCCCGTGACCGGGTCACGCTCGACCGGCGGGGCCGCGGCCCACACCACCCAGCCCAGATCGAACTCCTGCATCCGCACTTCACGGCGCTCCTGCCCCTCGGGGTTGAGCCACCCCTCGGCGGTCGCGAGCGCCTGCTCCTGGCTGATCACGGGAACTCCCTTCGAGTCTTCGGGCGGACGGGGCCGATGCGGCCGGGGTCGGTGCCGGGCGCGCTCCGCGGCCCTCGTCCGAGTGGGCCTGGATACAGGCGGTCTGACGCGGGCGCCTTCGAGAGGCTTCGGGCCTTCGAGCCTTCGAGGCTAACGGTCTGCGGTGGGTGGGTGTCAGGCGGCCGGGTGGGCATCCGGCCCGGGGGCTTGTGGAGCCTGTGCGGCTTCCGGCTTCGGCTCGGGGGCCGGTACGGGCTCGGGCTCGGCTGCCCGGGGGTCGGGTACGGAGCGCCGAACGGTCGTGGCAGAGGGCTGCGCCGGGCGGATCTGTAGCGCCTTCACACCGCTTTCCGTGGCGACGAGGAGGATGCCGTCGGGAGAGAGGTCGGTTCCCGTGAAGGGCGTGGCGGAGATCAGGGTCGTGACGATCTCCTCGTCGCCCTTCTGCTCGCCGCGCCGCCAGACGCGTACATAGTCGGCACCGCGGCTGAGCCCGAGTGGCCCCGTGGCACGCTCGTCATCCGAGGGGCGCAGGATCTGGGTCGGGTCGGCATCGATGACAGAGCCGGTGGCGAGGTCCTGCACCAGCAGGGCGGGGGTGTTGGGATCGTCGGCCTTCAACGGGCTCGCCCCCGGGGTGCCTTGAGGCACCGCGCTCACGGCGACGGCGACCGGGGCCGACTCCGCAGGCTCCTGCTGCGCAGCAGCCTCCGCGGCGCTGTCCGACGCGGCCGCGGACGGAGGCAGTTTGCCGACGGTCACTGCGTCGACCCCGGCGACCGGCACGCTCCACAGGGTGTGCCAGGCAAGCTCGGGCACTATGCGGCGCAACACCGCCGCGTACTCCGGCAGTCCGTCTTCGACGAACGCGGTCTCCAGGAGCGCCGCTCGAAAGATGGCGGGTGCCTGGGTGCGGGTGAGCAGCGGGGCCGTACGCAGATATGTGCGCGCCGGCGCGTCCAGCTGCTCCGGGGGTACGGCCTCCACCGCGGCGCGCAACCGCACCGGCTCGGCGTGGGCGAACAGGCCGGGGTCGGTGAGGAGCCGGGGGAGCAATCCGGCCTCCAGGGTGTGTCCCGCGATGTGATCGCGAACGTACGCCCCTGCCTTCGCCCAGTCCTGATGGGGTACGGCCTCCAGCAATTCCATGGCGATACGCGCCTGAGCTCCCGGAACATCCGGAATGCCTGCCCGAACGGCCTCGCCGACACCCGGGTGCTGCAATCCGAGGACCGTCCGCTCGTCCTCGGGGATCCCTTCGCCGTCCCTCTCGATGCGGCGGATGAAGGGGGCGACGAGCAGCATGCCCCGCGCCATGTCCTCGCTCATGTCCCGCTCGGCGACGGCGGAGGCGAGCGGGATCAGCAGGTGCACGGGCAGGCCGTCGCCCTCGGCAAGGGCGAGGGGCGCGAGTATCTGCCGCAGGGTGCGGGGGTGGGTGTCGAGTCGCTCGGCGTGCAGATCGAGCACTTCGCCGACGCTGCCGGGCAGTTGGTCCGCTTCCTCCGGGTCGAACCCCTCCGGGTGCATCAGGATCGACTGCACGGCGAGATGCACGGTCAGACGGCTGCCCGCGCCGTCTCCCGCGTGCCGGGCGATCGCCTCGGCGAGCACGCGTCGAGCGTGAGGCTCAGTCGTGAACGGCAGCGCCGGGGCGCCGAATTGGGGGCTGAGCAACGCCTCGGCCTGTAGCACAAGCCCCTCGGGGTCGGCCCACTCGGGCGCGTCGAGGTCGATGATCTGGGCCACGCCGGGCGGCAGGCCCTCGGCGAGCTCGACGGCGAACTCCCGGGGCACGTCGGCGAGAAGACGTATGGACTCGACGGCGGCGAGGGGCGTCAGCACGTCCCGCACCACGCGCGCGGGCTCACCCGTCCCCCGCACCGGACCGGCCCGATCCACATCCGGCACCACGATCGTCACCGGCCGCCCGGACGACGGGAGTTGACCGAGTTCGGGGAAGATGTCGGCGGTGCGGGTCGCGGACAACCCGTAGTGATCGGCGAGCAGCCACAGGATCTGCGCTGCCGTCAGCCCGGCGACGCTCGGCACGGCGGGTGCGGGCAGGTCCGGAGGCACGGTCGCCGGATCGAGCGCGTCCAGCTCGATCCCCTCGCGATACTCCGGGTCGCAGAGCATCAGGAACCCCGTGAGCAGCCGCGAACACCCGGTCCCCGGGCTTCCGGTCAGGATGACGACCCGAGGCGCGCCCGGCCGCTCCATCCGCCACCCGGTGAGCGCGCGCAACGCGGCATTGCGACCCCCGATGTAGGGGTGGTGCTCATGGGCGTTGGCCTGCTCTGGGGCCTGGGTCGGGCTGGTCATTGTCTCCCCGTTGTCCTGTCCGCCCGGCACCGTCACATCGTGTTGACCGGACGCCGTTCATCCTAGAGGCGATCCTCCAGCCGGACGACTCTCCCCAGCGGCGATGATCTCCGACGCACAGGTCCATGCCGACACCTGGGGCACCATCACCCGCACCCACATCCGTCTCACCGACGACCGGTCGCTTCCCGCCGCCACGCAGGACCACCTGATCGCCGAAACCGACGCCCGGGCGCCCTGGCGCCAGGTGGACGTGAACGCGCTTCCGTAGCGAACCGCCAAGCAACGTGCCCTTTGCGGCCTCCGGATGACCAGGCCGGGCGCATGAGCTGAGCACTTGCTGGAAAATCGACGATGGTGAATCACATCGCGAACTACTTCGAGGACGCGCGAAAGCTCTTTTTGGCGCATACCAATCCGGCCGTCGACAACCTAAAGAGACGAGTACAGGCGCCGAACATTGAGTTCAGCACGATCAGCAAGCACGTACGCAAGGGTACGTCGTTCGGATCAACGTACGACGTATTGGTAATCGACGAGTGCAGCACCGTGAGCAACGCAAGCCTGCTCGATGTACTTGAGAATGCATCCTTCGATCTGCTCGTGCTTGTTGGCGACGTCTACCAGATCGAGTCGATCGAGTTCGGCAACTGGTTCAGCATCATCCGGTCGTACATCCCGAGCGAGTCTGTATTCGAACTCACAGAGCCCTTCAGGATGACCGATCAGGGCCTTCTCACACTTTGGAGCAGGGTGCGGAACCTGGACGACCACATCGAGGAGTCGCTCTCCAAGAATGACTACTCGGCGGTTCTGGGAGACTCACTCTTTCAACATCGAAGCGACGACGAGATCGTGCTCTGCCTGAACTATGACGGCCTATATGGCATCAACAACGTTAACCGGTTCCTACAGGCAAGCAACCCGAATCCGGCCGTGACATGGAGCGAGTCCACATACAAGGTCGGAGATCCAGTACTTTTCAACGAGTCCGATCGGTTCAGTCCAGTCATCTTTAACAACCTGAAGGGAAAGATCGTAAAGATCGATCGCGAGCCCGGCCGTATCACTTTCGATGTGAATCTCGAACGGGATGTTACTGAGGACGATGTGCTCTTCACAGGTCTGCGCTGGGTGGAAGGATCGACTGTCCAGTTCGACGTTTTCGAGCGCGGAAACAGCGACGATGACTCTGTCACCACCATGGTGCCGTTTCAGATCGCTTACGCCGTATCGATCCACAAGGCACAGGGCGTTGAGTACGAGTCAGTAAAGGTTGTCATCACGGATGCCAACGAGGAGAGTATCTCCCACAGCATTTTCTACACCGCGATCACACGCGCTCGGGAGCGTCTCGAAGTGTTCTGGACGCCGGAAACCCAGCATCGAATCCTGAGTCGTCTCGCAGTGCGCGAGAACACGAAAGACGAGCATCTGATGAAGATCCGCCGAGGTTTGGTCCCTGTTGAGAAGCGACCGAAGCGCCAAAAGACGCGCCAGCTGCCGTAGACGCCGGCAGCGATAGGAACTGCGGCGCCGCGGGGCACCTCCCAGTCGACACGAAAGGTGTAGGTCGGAGGTGCCTCATCGGTATTGGACAGGGCCTTGCAGCGCTGTGGACTTCCTCTCAGGAGGAGACCACCACGGCCCGTGGGTCCAGATGGTGTTCTACGGAGCCGTTTGGTAAGGCCGCGATCCGTTTCCGCGTGGGGCAACAACTGCGGTTCTGGCCTAGCGAGATAGAGCAGTGGCTGGAAAACAACTTCGCGAACGGGAGGCTACATGAACGAGGAGGTGGCTCTTCGGTGAGCCGGGGGCCGAGAGCTTTCTGCCTCGGAGCCGTGCTGACGCGGGGGCCGCGACCACCGACCGTGTGTCAGCATTTTCGGCTGCGCGCCGACCCAAGGCGAGTACCGCACACACCACCAGGCCACAAGCACGGCATATGAAGGTGCTCGACGAGTCGCCTGCTCACGACAGCCCCAGAAGTGGGCCATCATGTGGGAGGGCTTCGGGGAGGCTGCCGGCGAAGCACCGCACATGGTCGAGGTTCATCGAACATGGCTGACGCGCAGGCGAATTGAGGCGACGGACGGGAAAATGGCGCGGGATTACGACAGTCAGCTGCTGGAGTCGGTGGCGGTACGGCGACGCAGGTTGCGGGACGCCTTGCTGTTCGGCGTGCAGCGGGGGCGGCGTACGGCGGACGAGCGGCTGGGGAAGGTCTTCGCGGGGATCGCGATCACGGCTGTCCTGTGCGCGGGGTGCGTGGGGTGGTCGTTCCTTCAGCACACGCTGGCCACGCAGAAGGCTGAGCAGGAGAAGCAGCAGCGTCAGATGCAGCAGTACGGGCAGCCGACGAAGTAGGCGAGATCCCAGGACTCCACGGATCGGATTCGGACAGGTTTTGCGGTACCAAACGACATACGCGATGAGCTCTGCGCGACGGCAGAGGTGTTCCGCCTCCTCTGACGTGGGGTCGGGAGGGACGTCAGCGGCACAGAGGCATGGCCGGTTGAGCTGAGAGGTCGTCAATCCTGCGATGATAGGTTCCGGTAAGTGGTGAACAGAGCAGCGAGTTCCCGAGCGCAACTGAGCCGAGTGACGTTGGTCGGCGAGCGACGCCGGGCCGATGTCGTCCTGCTCTCCGATACGCCGATAGGGCAACTGATCCCGGATGTCCTGCCGTTGCTGGGCGATCGTCCCTCGACGCGGCCGCTAGCTCGGCAGTTGATTACGGCCGACGGTTCTGTCCTGTCGTACGACAGCACGCTGGCGTCGGCCGGGGTAGCCGACGGCGCCGTGCTCCGGCTGGTGACGACGCATTCCGCGCCGCCGGCTCCCGTGGTGCACGACGTCACCGATCAGGTGGCTGACGACCTCGATCTGCGGTCTTGGCGCTGGCGTCCTGCTGCGCGCCGGGCCAGTGCGGGTGTGGCAACGGTCGTCTTCGCCGTGATCGCCGCGCTGCTCGCCCGCCGTGAGTTCCCGCTTGGCGCCCTGGTCGGTGCTCTGTCAGTTGTAGCGCCTGTGCTCCTGGCAGCTGGTGCGCTCGTCGCGAAGATCGGACGGGGAAACCGGGGACTGGCGACGGCGCTCCTGCTCGCGGCCGGCGGGCTTGGTGTTCTCACGGCGTGGACGGCTGCCGATGCGTTCGGCTGGCCGGGCACCGCGCGGCTCGCTGCCGTGGCGGGTGCGCTGGTCGTGACACTTGTGTTCCTTGGATACTTCTCTCCGGTGGGCAAGGGCGGGCTCGTCGGTGCGGTGACCACTGCCGCGATCGCCCTTGTGTGGGAGACGGTGGCGGCTGTTCAGGGTGAGCCGACCCGGCTCGGTGCAGTGATGGCTGTCTTCTCTTTGGTGGTGCTCGGTGTGCTGCCGCGGCTTGCATTGATGGCGTCGGGGCTCACCGCGCTCGATGACCGCCGCTCGGGCGGTGTCTCTGTCAGCCGTCACCAGGTAGGTACCGCGCTTGCGGCGACGCATCGCGGCCTTGCCTTCTCGACGATCGTCACTGCGGTTTCGGCTGCCTCCGCCGGCTGGCTGCTCACGCTGGCCGAGAAGCCGACTGTATGGACTGTGATGCTGGCAGCCCTCGTTGTCGTGGTGCTGGTGTCGAGGGCGCGAGCGTTCCCGTTGGTCGTTGAGGTTGTTGCGCTCTTGGCTGCTGCGTCGTGCCTGGTGGTGCGCCTGGTGACGTGGTGGATGGAGCATGGAGGGGGTGTCGGGCCGCTGTCTGTGCTGTGTGTGGCTGCGGTGCTGCCGTTGGTCGTTTTGGCGGTGCAGGTGCCCGAGCATGTTCAGGTGCGGCTGCGGCGCATGGGCGATCTGGTCGAGTCCATCGGCATGGTGGGGCTCTTCCCGCTCGCCTTTGGCGTGTTCGGTGTGTACGGGCAGCTGCTCAACCAGTTCTGACGATTCTGAGTCGATGTGCCGGCGCTGCGGGCGGGCAGCAGAGTGGGGGGGTGAACAGGCATGCCGAGCGGAGACGGCTGGCAGGGTGACGTACTGCGCGACCTGAGGGGCGGCGCCGAGCAGGGGGCGCAGGGCCCCAGCGGGCAGGCGTACCGCGCTTCCGCGCCGGGCCACGCATTGCCTGCGCAGGGCACCCCGGTGCCGGACGCCGCCCATGGCGATGTCGCGCCACGGCAGGCCGGCTCCCCACACGAGGGGCAGGAGCAGCACGCAGGTCGTCCGGGCGGCTGGCCGCACCAGACCGGGTACCCGGAACAGCGGCAGGAGCAGCAGGCCCCAGCCACGTACGCCCCGGGCCCCCATCCCCACAGCTGCCCCTCGCGGCCCGTGGTGGACGACGGCCTGGCCGCCGCGCTGCGCAGCAAGCCGCGGCACGGTGAGTCCCTTGCGGCGCGTGCCGCACGTGCCCTACGCCATACGCTTTCCTCCTCAGCCGCGCGCGAGGTCGCCGAGATCACCCGCACCGCTGCGGTGCTGCAGCAGCCCGTGACGACCGGCCGACAGATTGCCGTCACCTCAATCCGGGGTGGATCCGGAAAGTCGACCGTCGCCGCGCTGCTCGGCACCACGTACGCGCACTACCGGCAGGACCCGGTCCTCTTCCTGGAGGCCGACCCGGCCCTCGGCTCGCTGCCGGTGCGGCTCGGAGCCGAGTCGCTGCGCTGGACCACCAGCGAAATCGCGGACATCGTCAAGCCGGACATGTCGCTGCTCGACGTCACCGGCTATCTCGTCCAGCTCCCCGACAACGCCTGGCTGCTGCCCGCGAGCCAGGGCCAGATCGGCGTCATGCTGGACAGCCGGGCGTACGAGCGGGCCGTGGTCGCGCTGCGCCGCTACTTCGGTGTGATGGTCATCGACTGCGAGACACTGCCCGCCGAAGTTGCCCGTGTTGCACTCGCCGCCGCCCATGGGCGCGTCCTGACCGCACCCGCCACGCCGGAAGGCATCACCAGTACGTACTCGGTGCTCCAGTGGATGCAGAAGCTGCCCCGTCAGGTGATCACCGGCACGATCGTCGTGCTCACCGAACTGGTGCCCCACTCGGGACTCGACCTCGACCAGGCGGCGCGGGAGCTCAAGTCCACGGGAGTAGGCGTCCAGGTTCTGCCGTATGACCGGCATTTGGCAGCCGGTGGCCGAGTCCATACCGAGTTGCTGGCTCACCCGACCAGGGAAGCCGCTGCCCGCCTCGCCGCGGACGTCTTCCAGCTCTCCCTCTCCCAGCAGCGTCACTGACCCAGATGCCAAGCCCGATCGCGAATGACGGACGACGATGAGTACCCGACTGATCCACCGCCCGGCCAGGACCACCAGGCCCCCGGCCGCCTCCGCCGCACGCATCATCGAGGCCCCGCCCAACCTCCCCGAGGGGAAGGCGGGCAACATCGCCATGTCGCTGCTGCCCGTCGCCGGTGTCATGTCGTCCGTCGTGATGATGACGGTCGTCCGTAACAGCCAGTTCGCCGGCCTCGGGGCGATCATCCTCCTCGTCACCGTCATCGGCTCCGTCGCGCTCGTCTTCTCGCAGCGTGGCAAGGCCCAGCGCACCCGCCGCACCCAGCGCGAGGCGTTCCTCGCCTATCTGGAGGACCTGCGCGAGGAGCTCTCCGACGACGAGCGGCGGCGGCGCGAGCACGACGATGTCCTCAACCCTCCCCCGGCCGCCCTCTACGACATCGTGCGCGATCCGGCCCGCCTCTGGGAGCGCCGCCGCGTCGACGGCGACTTCCTGCGTGTGCGGGTCGGCACCGGCGAGATGCCCGTACGCGATCTGCAGATCGCTCAGCAGGGCTCGTCGGTCCTCACTCCGCCCGACCGGTTCATGCTCAACGAGGCGTCGGCACTGATGGCCCGCTTCCGTACCGGCACCGAACTCCCGCTCACCGTCCCGCTCGACCGCATCGGCAACGTCAGCGTCATCGGCCCCCGCGAGGACTGCCTGCGCGTCGCGCGCGCCCTGCTCGTCCAGGCCGCCGCCCTGCACGCCCCCGACGACGTGGCGATGGCGCTCGCCGCGCCCGGCGACCGGCTCGCCGACTGGGAGTGGGCCAAGTGGCTGCCGCATCTGCTCGACACCGAGCAGTTCGACGGCCCCGTCGCCGCTCGCCGTATCGCCCCCTCCGCACCCCAACTCGCCCGGCTGCTGGGCCCCGAACTGCGCCGCCGCGCTTCTTATGCGGCAGAGGTGCGGCGCGGTCTGTCCGGCAATGACGCCCTGTCGATGACCTCCCGGCTGCTCGTCGTCGCCGACGGACACGGCGAGGACGCCGTCGAGCTGCCGCGTCCCGACGAGGCGGTCGGCCTGCGGGACATGGGCGTCACCGTCCTTCACCTGCTCGAACAGCGGGTCCAGGAGCCCGGACAGGTCGGCGTCCGGATTTCCGTCGACGGCGATCAGGTGGTCATTGAGGATCTGCGCGAGCAGGAGCCGGTCAGCGCCCATGGCACCGTGGACGAGGCCGGCATCCCGTTCGCCGAGGGCCTGGCCCGGATGCTGGCGCCGCTGCGCCTGTCCGCCGAATCGCTCACCGACGCACCGCTGACCGGGCCCGTCGACTTCGCCGACCTGCTCGGCATCGACGACATGGCGCACCTCGACGTGTCGCGCCTGTGGGCCCCGCGCGGTGAACGTGCCTTCCTGCGCGTCCCCATCGGCATCAACGACTCCCGTGAGCCGGTGCTCCTTGACCTGAAGGAGTCCTCCGAGCTCGGCATGGGCCCGCACGGGCTGTGCGTCGGCGCCACCGGCTCCGGGAAGTCGGAACTTCTGCGCACCCTCGTCCTCGCTCTGGTGGCCACGCATCCACCGGAGGACCTCGCCCTGGTCCTCGTCGACTACAAGGGCGGTGCAACCTTCGCCCCGTTCGCGAATCTGCCGCACGTCGCCGGCGTCATCACCAACCTGGAGAACCAGGCCGGCCTCGTCGAACGCGTCCACGCCTCCCTCGCCGGCGAGGTCAAGCGCCGCCAGCAGGTCCTCAAGGACGCGGGCAACATCGCCGACATCGGGGACTACACCGCGCTGCGCGCCGGCCGGCGGCCCGACCTGGAGCCGCTGCCGCATCTGTTCGTCGTCATCGACGAGTTCGGTGAACTGCTCACCGCGAAGCCGGACTTCATCGACCTGTTTCTGTCCATCGGCCGCATCGGCCGCTCCATCGGGGTGCACCTGCTGCTGTCCAGCCAGCGCATCGAGGGCGGCAACCTCAAGGGCCTGGACACCTACCTCTCCTACCGGCTCGGTCTGCGTACCTTCTCCGCCGACGAATCCCGTACGGTCCTGGACACCACGGACGCCTTCCACCTGCCGCCGCTGCCCGGCTTCGGCTACCTCAAGGTCGACACCAGCCACTACGACCGCTTCAAGGCGACCTACGTCTCGGGCGCCTACCGCGGCCCCGTACGGCGGGGGGAGGAAGAGGACACCGGGCCCCTCGCCCTCCCCTACGACACCTTCAACACCACGACCGGTGCGAAGGATTCGGACGCCGCGGAGCCTGCGGTGCGGCGCCGCGAGATGGGGCCGACCGAGCTGGGCGTGATGGTCGAGCAGCTCACCAACGCCGCCGGTCCGGTGCGCCGTATCTGGCTGCCCACGCTGCCCGAAGCGATCACCCTGGACACGGTCGCGGGACCGCTGGAGGTCGGCCCGCGCGGGATGCAGCTCGCGGGGCGCCGCGGCCCACTGGAGGTACCGCTCGGTCTGCTCGACGATCCGGCCAGACAATGGCAGGGCCAGTGGTACCTGGACCTCACCATGGCGGGCGGCCACGCCGCCGTCATCGGCGGCCCGCAGTCCGGCAAGACCACACTCCTGCGCACCCTCGCCCTCTCCCTCGCGCTGACCCACACTCCGCAAGAGGTCGGCGTCTACGGCCTCGACCTAGTGGGCGGCGGCCTCGCGGCCCTGTCGGGCCTGCCGCACGTCGGAGGTGTCGCGGGCCGCGTCGACCGTGAGCGGGTGGCCCGCACCGTCGACGAGGTACGCAACATGCTCGCGGCCAGGGAGGAACTCTTCCGCGAACACGGCATCGACTCCGTCGATCAGCTGCGTACCCTGCACGCGGCGGGCCGGCTGCCCCAGCTGGCCTCCGCCGAGATCGTGCTCGTCATCGACGGCTTCGGCGCGCTGCGCGACGACTTCGAAGAGCTGGAGGACGCCGTCGCCGACATCCTCCAACGCGGCGGCGGTTACGGCATCCACGTGGTTGCGGGCATGCTCCGCTGGAACGACGTACGCATCGCCGTCCAGTCGAACTTCGGCACCCGCGTCGAGCTACGGCTGAACGACCCCAGCGAGTCCAGCATCGACAGCAAGCTGGCAGTGACCCTTTCGCCCGACGAACCCGGCCGCGTCCTGACCGCCGGCAAGCTCTTCGCGCAGGTCGCGCTTCCCCGTACGGACTCGCTCGCCGACACCGCGGACCTGGGCGCGGTGCTGGAGCGCGCGGCCCGGACGATCCGCGCCACCTGGAGCGGCGAGGTCGCCCAGCCGGTGCGTGTGCTGCCGCACCTCCTGGAGCCCCACCTCCTGCCGGGTCCGGTCGCCGAACCCCAGCGGGTGCCGATCGGCCTGGACCAGACGGCCCTCCAACCCGTTCTGCTCGACCTGTTCCAACACGACCAACACCTGCTGATCATGGGCGACAGCGAGTGCGGCAAGACGAATCTCCTGAAGACCATCGCAGGCGGCCTGATCGAGCGCTACAGCGAGGACGAGCTGGTCTTCGCCGTCATGGACCCCCGACGCAGCTTGCGCGGCGCGATCCCCGAAGAGTTCAACGGGGGCTACGCGTACAACGCCAAGCTGTGCGCGGGCCTGGCCACGGGTATCGCCGGCGTATTGGACAAGCGGCTGCCCGAAGACAGCGCGCGCCTGGAGGATCTGGAACCCGGCAGCTGGGGCGGCGGCCCGCGGATCGTGGTCCTCATCGACGACTACGACGTACTCACCACCGCCGGCCAGGAACCGCTTGCCGCGTTCCTGCCGTACATCCCCTCCGCGGTCGACATCGGCCTCCACTTCGTCCTCACCCGCCGCGTCGCGGGCGCCTCACGCGGCATCTACGAGCCCCTGGTGCAGGGCCTGCGCGAGTCGGGCTCCTCGGCGCTCCTCATGGCCGGCGACCGCGGTGAAGGCCAGCTGTTCCCCGGCGTCTACGCCTCCTGGCAGCCGCCGGGCCGCGGTGTCCTCATCCGCAGGGGCCAGACCAACCGCCTGATCCAGACCGTGTACTCCCCCGCGTGACATCGAGGAGAGCTCTCCCGCCCACGCGGACCACGAGACGTACGGCATCCATGCCCCGAACGACGAAGGACTGGACGACCCCATGACCAAGGACGTCATTGCCCTCACTCAGCGCATGCCCGACCCGTGGGCCATGCTCGCGGGACTGCTCTCCGGAGGCCCCGACAAGCTGGTGGACACGGCGGGCGAGGGCGCCGTCGTGCGACTGTGCGACGAGGAGGGACGCCCCCTCGTCTCCGTCGAAGCACCGCTGCTCGTGCAGGTCGCGGGCGAGGCCGAGCGGCTGCTCGGAGCTACCCCGCCGCCGCTTCCGTATTGGTGGACAGAGGCCCGCGCGACCACCGGTGTGGAAGAAGCCGAGCGGCTCGCGGGCACCTTCGCGGCCCGGCTGGCCGCTTTGGCCGACGGCTCCGCCTGGCCGCCCGAAGCCGCGCAGTCCCTGGCCGTGGTGAAAACCGAAGGCGTGAGCGTTGCACCCACGCCCGCCGCCGCACAGCCCGCGGTCGACGTCCTGACCGACAAGGTCGCCGTCGTCATCCAGGACCGCCCGGTCATCGCCATGACGGCCTGGCTCCAGGACGCCATCCAGACCGCGGCAGGCGCCGAGCTGGGCCTCCAGGTCGTCACCCCGCCAGGAACCACGCTCTCCCCGGCCGTACGCGACAGCCTGAGCAACTGGCCCTCCCGCTGGGTCGTGCGGGACGAGAGGGATGGCTACTACGACGGGCAGTCCGGAGCCGTACTGCGCTGGCAGGACGGCATGTTCCAACCGGTAGCGGCGGCCGACGCGACCGCCGACGACCCCCGCACCCCGGTAGCCGCCTCCTACCAGGAGGTCACGGACACGGGTGATCAGCAGCTGGCCCTTACGTTCCGCACGGTCCACCCCGCAGACGAGCGTCTGGTCCTCGGTGGCGCGCTGGAGTCGATATGGCGCGAACTCACCGGCGAGCCCCCAGCGGGGTGGGGAACCGCGGAACCCGCCAACCTCCCCTGGTCGCCACGCCAGATGACCGACCTCGCCTACGAGCGGGCTCCGGAGCCGACCTGGTTCGTGGTGGTCGGCACCCCGGACCGACCGGGCCTGGCCACGGTGCGCGTCACCCGGACGAAGGCGGGCGTGGAGGAGCACGTCACGCTGATGTTCGGCTACGGCCCCGACGAGGAGCCGCCGGTGGAGTCCCTGCCCAGGGTCGCGGAGGTGCTCGCCACCCGCCACCGTCTCCTGTCGATGCTCGTGCAGGTCCGCAAAGCCCGCCGGGACCTGGCCGTTCCGCCCCGCTTCGAGGGGCCCGGTGTCCCTCTGGCCTTCGTGCTCGGCGCGGAGGAGGTGCGCCAGATGCCCGGCGACCGCGCCCGGAACACGCCACTGTCCAAGCCGCCTGTCCCCCTCGGTCCGAAGACCCGCCCTGCGATGTACTATCCGCTGCCGGGTGACCCGTTGGACCTGTCGGGATGGCAGGACTTCGAACGCCTGATGCGGCATCTGAAGGGCGAGTGAGCTGTACGGGTCGGGGCCGGCAGCCGGGCCTTGGCGCGAAGCACACCGCATGCAGTGGCGGGCAGTCACCTATCCGCTTTGAGCCATTGTCAGACCCTGGCCCTAGCATCGGGATTGTGAATTGCACTGGTCACGCCCCGGTTGATAGGCATGACCGTACATACGATCGTCAAGTCCGGCAGGGGGAGCCTGATGAAGTTCGACATGGGGGCACAGACGCTCTCGACCCTGAGGTCGAAGTCGCAAGGGTCGAGCACGGAACTGGGAACGTTGATCCGCCAGCTCGTGCAGGCAGCACAGCCGTTGGAGGGCAAGTTCAACGGTGCGGGCAAGGCGGCCTTCGATTCGTTCAAGTCGCACTCGGACGAGATCACTGCGTCCCTGAACAGTGCGCTGGCCGCGATCGTGGGCGGTCAGTCGGGCATGGAGACGGCATTCGGCTCGGGCGACCAGGAGCAGGCCGACAACGCCCGGTCGCAGATGTCGGCGGCGAACTTCGACGCGGCCCGCTTCTCGGGCCGCTGACAGCCCGATTGCGACAGAAGTACTCAGATCTCAGGGGGAGTGATTGTGATGGCTGCTGGCATGGACCGTCGTTCGTACGACTCGGGTGCGTCCGCGGAGGCGCAGGGCAACATCCAGGCCGTGATCGCACGCCTGGAGCAGGTGATCGCGGAGCGCGACGCGCAGGTGAAGGCAGCGATGTCGGACTTCGCCGCGGATGGCGTCGCGGAGGAATACCACGGCAAGGAACAGCGCTGGAACCGCGCCTCGCAGGAGGTCAGGAGCATCATCCAGCTGCTGAAGACGACGCTGGAGAAGAACGACGGCACCGCGCACCAGACGCTCGCACGCGCGAAGGCCGCGGTCGACAACATCGGCTGAGCCGGCCTCAGCACATCGACAGATAAGGCAATCCTTCGGAGTGCGCGGAAGGGTTGCCAGCAGTGGGGGACGACGCCGCGCGGGTCGCGGCGCCGGTGCAAGAAACGTGTACGCAGGGGGGCGTTCATGGCGTCATGGGACATTCAGCCACAGGGAGTGCAGGGCCAGTTGAAGGTCGTCGGCACACATGCCGAAGATCTGGGGAAAGCCCTCACCACACTGCTCTCTGACATCCAGGAGGCGGCTCAGGCAGCGGGTACGGCCGTGCCGGGCACACAGGCCCGAACGCCGCTGTCGCCCGGGCCGTGGGCGCCGAGGAACAAGCCGTTGGGACCGGCGGCCACCTCCCTGTTCACGCAGACGGCGACGGGGCCGGTCGCCGCGGCCCTGGCCGAGTACGTAACGAAACACAAGCCGCGCATGAAGGCAATGGCCGATCGCTGCCAGGCCGCCGTCCTGGGGGCTGTCAAAGCCACCAATGAATACGTCCAAGGCGATCTGGAAGCGGCCAAGAACGCCCAGAACGCCGCCCATAGCGTGCGGCTGGACGCTCTCAAGGACTTCGGGGGGAAGAAGAAGTGAGCGGCGGACCGGTCGATCCGGCCGAGGTACCGGTCTTCACCGGGGACCTGGACGTCCTCGAAACCAAGATCAAGGCGCTCTCCCGCGGCGGCTCCACGATCGAAACCGCCGGCTCGGACGTCCACAAGTCCTTCGGCGGACTGGCCGCCTTCTACAAGGCACCCGAGGCGGAGCAGCTGTTCGGCGTCACCAAACCGGTGGAGCGCACGGCACACGACCTGAGCGACGACATACATGTCATCGCCGGGGCTCTGAGCACCTACGCCCGTGAGATCAGGCCACTGATCCACCGGCTGGAGCAGCTCAAGCAGGAGGCCGCCGATTTCCGCGACAACGAGGCCTCCGAAGACGACTGGAGCGAAGACGGCGACCTGACCGACGAGAACCTCAACCGCCGCAACAAGATCGCTGAGGTCTGGGCCGCCTTCCAGGAAGCCGAACGCGACTGCCACGCCAAAATCATCGCGCTGGTACCCGGCGGCAAGGCGCTCCACACAATCGATGCCTCCCACCAGAAGGGATACGGCTACGACGCCGAAGCCCTCAAGGCATCCAAGAACCTTCCCTGGGGCGATGCGGTCGAGGAGTCCGTTCCCTGGTGGCAGGTGTGGGAGCACGCCTACGACTTCGGCAAGGGCTTCATCGTCGACGGCGTGGGGGGCACCATCGACGGCATTTACACCCTGTTCGGCGGGCACGGCGGAGACGCCGCCGGCGAGGCGTGGCTCGGTCTGGCCAAGCTCTCCACCGCAGTGGCGATCACCACCACGCCCGGTTTGAACGTCGCCTACTGGATGGCGCCGGGGAAGATGCTCCCCTCCTGGCTGCGGGACTCGCGTACCGCGGTGCTGGATACCGGCAAGGCTCTCGTGGCCTGGGACCAGTGGGAAACGAACGGCTCCCGAGCCGCCGGCGCGGTCACCTTCAACATCGTGACCGCCGTCTTCACCCGCGGTGGCGGCGCCGCCGTGCAGAGCGCGGGCAAGGCGGGCGCGCTGGCCAAGGGCCTGTCCGTCGTCAGCAAGGTGGGCAGCGCCGTCGACCCGATGACCTACGTCATCAAGGGCGCAGGCGCGGGCCTGTCAAAGGTCGGCGACGTGCTGGCCCACCTCAAGGACCTCGGCCACGTCCAGACCCCGAAAATCTCCGAGGGCGCCTACAGCCTGCCCGAAGGCGCCGTCGAAATGCCGGACGGCACAATCCAACTGCCCAAGAACGCCGCCATCCCAGAAGGGGCGACCAAGCTCCAGGACGGCAGCATCGAACTGCCCAAGGACACGGTCACCTTCCCACCGGGGACGGTAAAGAACCCATTCAACGGCAAGTACATGGTCCCCAGAGGCGACCTCTACAACGCGGACGGCAGCCTCTTCCAAGGCGTCGAAGACGCCCCCGAGGGCACGCCCGCCCCACACGCCACAGGCGCGGACAACCCACGGATCGAGACCCCGGCCCACCAGGAACAGCGGGTCCCGGCCGGCGTCGGCGGACGGGGCGACGACTTCACACGCGTCGGCTCGGACATACCCGACCCGGCCCGCGCCAGCGACAACATCCCCGGCGGGCGGAGCGGCGACGACCCTCCGGGTGGCGCTGCCGATCACCTGCCCGGTGGCCGGGCTGACGACCGCTCTGTGGCTCCCTCCGCCAGCCACGAAACGCCTGCTGGGCACAACGCCGGCCACAGCGAGGGATCCGGTACCGATGGTCAACATGGATCCACTGTCGGTCACGGAGGAGACTCGCCTGGCAGTGGCCGTACAGCGCCTGCGAGTGCCTCTGAAGGTGGTTCGGGCACTGCTGGAGACGGACTCGGAGGCGGAACGGCAGCCGGACCTCACCACCCCCTTGGCGATGGCCCTGGTGACGCCAGCGGTTGGGAGAGACCGCATGAGGAATCTGGCCCCTTTGAGCGCGGGGGCGAGCAGGAACAGCAGATACGAGACCAATTGCGGGGCTCCAAGGTCAAGCCCAACGATCTTGAAAAGGTCTTGGCTAACCTGGCCGAAGATCCGGCCGGTCGCGAAATCGCCGACACCATTACGTCGGGCAGGTTCAAGGGTGCCGAGAACTTTGATCAGGTATTGTCCAGCCTCAGCCACGCAGACAAGATGTCCGGCGGCATTGAACAACTCCGCTTGGCCAACACGTTGCATGACATGGGCGTCCGCGACATCTCTTTCGAGATCAAGGGTGATGTTGAAATCAAGCCCGGAGTTCGGACAGGGGAGAAAACGGACCTTGATGTGATGGCCCGGGACGCGGATGGAAGTGTCCACGGCTACCAGTTCAAGGAGATTCAGAACCCGAAGAAGCTCGTCAAGAAAATTTTTGACAATATCAAACAGCTGGACGAGTCCGGTGCCGATTTCAAAACCTTCGTGGTCGATACCAAGGGAACGATGGCGGAGCACGAGGCCCTCCGGGCTCAACAGCGCCTCACCGATGTGTACGGGAACACCAACATCCAGTTCATCATTCGGGTTGAGGATGGGATTCTGATCATCCCGCCCAACGGTAGGTTCATGCCGGAAGGAACACTGTGATCGCGAGTACGCCTGTCGCTCGTTGGACCTGGGGACGGGATGAGCAAGCCGAAGACGAAGTTGCCGCGTGCCTTCATGAACTGCTGACCGCCTACACAATCCTGTCCAGGCATCGCCTTGCGGCCGATAGTCCGAACGTATCCGTCTCCGTCCATGAAGCGGGAAAACCGAACACTTACCTGTTCCAGGGAGACCTTGAGTTCGACGCCACATGGTCCGACCCTGCGCAACAACTGGCCAGCGTGGTCACGGATGCACTACGCCCAGGGCAGATCGGGTCCGTGTACGCTGACGCCAAGAGCTCTGGGCTCATCATTGACGGTAATGAAGAGCTACGTGAAGACCAGCTGTTCCACGTGGGGGCTGCAACGCTTCTCGGCTACGTCAGTGTCGATCTGGTGACGTTCTCCGACGCTTGGATGCCATACGACCTCAAGGGCTGCGGCCAGCCCTCCGTCTACGCGGCAAACGCGCCGCGGCTATCTGCTGCCCTTCGTGATCTGTCGGAGGCGCTCGACTCGGAGATCGACCCAGACGATCCCACCTATTTCGGCAAGCCCACCGAGACAGGTATCGACAACTACATCGATGAAGGCGGCGCCGCGTCCGATGTATGGGCCAGTTTCGAAATTCCTCGTCGGTACAGCCACTTCAGGCACGCACCTGGCTTCGGCCACATCGGCTACAAGCGCTCAGTGGACGGTGAGGTCCAGTACGTCCCCGTGCGAGACGAGCATGGGGTGCTCGGGTACCTCTGGGCCTCCGATGCGGAGAACGGCGCGAGTTTCGAACCACGGGACCTCGATGACGAGGAGAAGTACAAGGCTTCACTCTCGTGGCTAAAGCGGCTGAGGTCTGCACACGACCGGGGCTTGTCTCCCTCACAGGCACTCACGGAATTGGCTGGCCTCGCCGATGGCGACAGGCCTAGCGTAATCGAGCTGGACAGGCTGCGAGAGCTCGCGAGTGAAGGCTGATCCAGCAAAACAGGAACGCCGCCAGGGACGGGAACCAGGCTTTCACCGACTCCCTGGCGAACGCCCCGACCTGGCACAAGGAGTACTGGACCGCGAACGAGGCCCGCTCCCTGAGCGGCGACGGTCTGGTGGCCCTGGCCTCGTTGGCGATCGCTTGCGTGGCGCACGACGCGGACATGCCCATCGACGTGGAGTCGGAGTACCTCCCCAAGCACCTGCTCAGCGCACCTGGGTGGGCGAGTTCCCGACGTGATCGGTGAGCGATCCGTGACATCGAGGGTGCAACGACACCTCGTTCCCGCAGTCAATGAGCACGCCACGGAGCGCCTGGCCGAAGAGCTCGATGACAGGGTCCGGAGCCTGGATGCGTCGCCGGCCGTCTTCGGCACGGCCCTGAAGGAGGCACTTCTGCAAGTGCAGATTGGCCAGGGCAAGACCGACCTGAAGGACTCTTACGTCATTGCCGAGTTCGCCCGCTGCCTCCGACGGCAGACAGTCTCGATGGAATGACGGCGAACAGCAACGGCCTGGCTTTGTTCACGAGAGTCCGGTTCTCGTGAACAAAGCCAAACGGCTCCGACTCCCCGTCACGGACATGTAGCCTATGAGTCGTCGCAGTTCAGATCCGGTTCACGAGCTCCTGCGGTCGGTAAAGTGGAGCGCAAGAAGGGATCCCCTTGCCGCTCCACCCCGTCGGCGATGTCAGAGCATCGTGCGCTGCGGCTTCACCACAGTTTGCCACCGATAGCTGAAGCTGCCGCAATCTCACCTTCTCGGTTCTCTTGGCTCATGCGGTCGAGAGTGGTCTTCGTTGCGGCACTGCGCAGAGAGCGATCTTCCTCGGGCTCAGGAGGAATCCAGCCGAGCACGGGTGTCCCATAGCGGCTGAGGTGTTCTTCCACCTGCTCCGTGAAGGCATCCAAGAGCTCCTTATCCTTACAGAAATGGAGAAGCACGAGCCCTGCCAGGGGCAGCTGGGACAGGTCGTGTTGGCCCAGGTGGCGTTCTCGCCAAAGAGCAGCGGAGTCTTCGGCAGCTAGGTCAACAGCACGGTCTCCGTCAACCGCGCAGCGCCGCCCGGGAGTTGTCGTACACCTTGGATACTCGCTGGCTCCGAAGGCAAGACCACGCCGTCAACCCCCTTGTTCGTGACTCCACCAGCCCAGGAAGATGGTCGTCCATCCACGACGAGGATGCGGCTGCAACGCTCGCGTGGCGTCGAGAGCGGCATCAAATGGCTTCATCGTCTACGACGGCGAAGAGGCCCGGTCCCGGGTTCAAACTCACCCTCCATGCCTCTCCGTTACCCGGCGTCAAGCGCAGGCGGTTCCAGCGCATGACGTGACCCGTCGGCCGCGGAACGTCGACCGTCAGCCAGGCCCCGTCTCCGCTGTGATACCAACTGAAGTCAACATCACCGTCGTTGATGGTCAGCACTGCGGCACGGTCGCCTTCGGCAGCCCAGGCGGTCACCAGCCGATTGGCCACGGCAGTGGTCATACCGTGCACAGCTCCCCGGGACGACGGGCCGGATGTCAGGACGAAGCATCGGCTCTGCTCAGGTCGACTCCCAGCGCCGGCTCGACGGGCAGGGTGGCTGGGGGTACGCACCTCACCCAGGGTGGCCAAGGCACGCCCGGGGCGGCCGGTAGCCGAGTTCGTGCTCGGTACGGACGGTGAGGATGCCCACGAGCTCTCGCGATGGACGGGCCACAGCTCCATCAAGATCACGGTGGACCAGTACAGCCACCTCCCCCTCGACGGCAGTGAGCCCAGCCGTCAGGTCATCGAGGCCACCTTCGGGGTGCACATGCTCAGCGGATTCCCAGCTCCGCCAGAACCCGTCGCTGAGCTGCTGCCGGCTCAGCCGGGAAGTACAGATAACAGACCCCGCCGCTGCCGCCGACCACCTTGCCCTCGGCGTTCTTCCGCTTCGTCCGCAGCCAGATGTTCTCGAACTGTCGGCGCTTGTAGACGTGCCGGACCGCCGCGTTGTCGGGCGAGGCCGGGTCGTTGGCGATGATGTCGCCGGTCTTGGTGAAGCCGACGACGGTCATCAGGTGGCCGGCGGTGCCGTAGCCGGCGCCGTCGAGTTCGGTTTTGAGGAAGGACTGGGAGGTGATGACGGGGATGCCGGCGTGGATGAGGCGTTCGACGTCTGTGAGGGAGGCGAGGCGGGTGACCAGGCCCTGCATGTCGCGGTAGGTGGCGGCGTAGGCGGCGTTGAAGGGCCAGTTGCCGCAGCCTTCGTACTGGTAGTCGAAGGTGTGGCGGGCGGCGTGGCAGACCTGGGGGTCGGCGTAGTCGGGATTGACCCAGGAGAGCTGGTCCCGGGTGGGCTTCCGGCCCCAGGATTCGATGATCATCTGGGAGGAGGTGGGACTGCACCAGGCCTCGCCGCCGTTGTCGTACTCCGGGTACTGGCCCTTGTGGATCTCCTGGGAGTAGTGCGGGACGACCAGCTCGCGGCCAACCCGGCCGGGCCGTGATGCCGGTACCTCGAAGCGGTCGGGGAGGTCCGAGGCCATGGCGCCCAGCCGCCAGACGGTGGGGGTCAGGGCGGTGCCGGGCCTGCGGTGGAGGGTGACGCGGAGCTGGTACGAGGTCAGGCGGAGGCCGCTCGTGGGGGCGTCGATGGCGAAGGTGTCGGTCGAGATGCTGCTCTTGCCGTCCTTCTGGTCATCGACGGAGGTACGGCGGATATCGGCGTCGCTGTCGCCGGCGGTCCAGCGGCCCATCACGTACCAGGGGGTGCGGCCGCCGTCGGAGTAGGTGCCGCGCAGTTCGACGGCGATCCAGGTGCCGGGCGGGGTGTGGGCGTTCCAGGAGGCGACGGCCTCGGTGGCCGGCACCTTGAGGGAGTGCGCCGGGGAGGTCCAGACGGCGTACTCCCAGGCGGTGGTCCGGCCGGTGTGCGGATCCTTGTAGTCGAGGGTGCCGGCCGGGCGGACGAGGCGGATGCCGGGCCGGGCGCCGTGGGTGAGGGCGGTGCCCTGGGCGTGGCCCCTGTTCCAGTCGGTGGTGGTGGTCCAGGCGTGATAGTCCACGAGGCTCTTCGATCGGCGCGCGGCGGCTTCCGGGGCGGCGGCCGCGGACGCTTGGGGCGTACGGGCGGCGTCGGCCTGCGCCGAGGGGGTGGCGACACCCGCCGCGGCGGCGAGTGCGGCGGCCAGGACGGTGCGCCGGGGTGCGGAGCTGGTCATGGTGGAGGTCCCCCAGTGGGATGCAGACGAGCGGACGGGGAGGTCGGGCCGGGCGGCGGGCGACTGAGCAGTGGCTCAACTATTCCCGTTCCGGGCCTGCTGCGGAAGGCGGTGCGGGGCGCGTCGCGGCACCAATATTGGTGTGGACCACTGGCGTCGGAGGGGTGGGGCCAGCGGCGTACGCTGGCGCAATGGACCCTGCTCTGGCCTCGCTCGCCGCCCGGCTGCGCACCGTGCCGCCCTCCTGCGGTCCGGTGCGGCTGATCGCGGTGGACGGGCACGCCGGCTCGGGCAAAAGCACCTTCGCCGAGCGGCTGGCCGGTGCGCTGGGCGGGGTTCCGGTGGTGCACACCGACGATCTCGCAACCCATGAGGAACTCTTCGCCTGGAGTGAGCGGTTCGACGCGCAGATCCTCGCGCCGCTGTCCCGGGGCGAGACGGCGCGCTACGGCGTCTACGACTGGGTGCGTGCGGAGTTCACCGAAGAGCGTGCGCTGGCGCCCGCGCCGCTGGTGCTTGTCGAGGGCGTGGGCGCTGGCCGACGGGCGCTACGGCCGTTTCTGGCGTGCCTGCTGTGGATGGAACTTACGCGCGAACACTCCTGGGAAAGGGGTCAACTCCGGGACGGGCCGGGGCTCTCCGCGTTCTGGCGTGGCTGGATTTCGGCGGAGCAGGCGCACTTCGCGGCGGATCCTTCGCGCCCCTTTGCCGATTTCCTGGTCCACCAGGGGCAGATGGGGTACGAGGTGGTCGTGGGGCCTTCCGCGACACCATGATCGGCCCCGCTTCTCACGCTCCGTAGTGGACCATGGTCGACGCGCCCGGCGACGCCGACAGGGTCCCGCCGAGTACCTCAACTCGGCTTGACCTGGGGGGCGTACAGGACTTACGTTCTCAATGTGCGGTTCAACGGACCGCCCACAGATGCGAAGCCCCCGGTTGTTCCCCCGTGATCGGGGGCTTCGTTCTGTCCGAAACCGGCCCGCACCGCCGCCGGGCGCCCACTCTCCCTCACCCTGGGTCACCGCATTCTTCGCGCCGCGTCGCCCGGCCCGGTCGCCCACTGTTGCCCCGTACCGCCCTCTACGGCCTGCACCGATCCCGCAGGTACCATGCGAGTCCGTGCCATCACAGGCCAGGACCGAGGTGCGCGCGGAGACGGTCAACTCCCGCCCGCGGTATGCCGGTTAGGGAGCCGCCGCCGGGCAGACGCCCGGCGGGGCACGGGGGACGCTTTGTGGGGGGACGGGATGGATTTCGGCACTCAGGCTTCGCCCGCCCCGGCCGAGCTCGCCTGGCTGCGCGCGGTCGACGCCTACACCGTGGGCGCGTATCCGCAGGCCGAGGAGGAGTTCCGGGCCGCGGTACGACTCGATCCGACGATGGCCGACGCCTGGCTCGGGCTGCACGCACTGCGCGCCGACACCTCCATCGCGCTGCTGCGGATGCACCGGCACCGCGACCGCTTCGGTGAGATGCGCGCCCGCCACCGGCGCACCCTCAACTCCTGGTACTGGCTGGGCTGGTGGGTCCAGCCGGTGCTGGAGACCGGCCGCGATCTGCTGCTCGCGCACGCCTCGCACTGGCTCGACGGCCGCCATGTCGCCGAGCTGGACCAGGCGCTGGCCGGCTGCCCACCGGTCGACACCGACCCCCAGGTGCGCTTTCTGCACGCCTGCCGCGCCTATCTCGTCAAGGACTGGGACCAGCTCGTACGGCAGACCGAGCCGCTGCTCGCCGACCCGGTGCTGGGCATCGAGGCGGGGCTGTTCGGCGGTATGGCGCGGGTGCGGCTGGAGATGTACGGGCAGGCCGAGCCGCTGCTGTCCGCCGCACTGATGCGCTGCCGCAGCGAGCAGCCGCAGCGCAAGGAGCTGCGCTACTGGCTCGCCCGCGCCCATGAGGGCACCGGCCGCAGCGCCGCGGCGCTCCCCCTCTACCGCGCCGTGCACCGGGTCGATCCGGCGTTCATGGACACCGCGGCGCGGCTCGCCGCCATCGCGGAGGGCGACGGCCTGGACGAGGGCTCCGATCTCGCGACGGTCTCCGCGGCGGGCCTCGGCCAGGAGGCCGGCGGCGATCCCGATCCACTGACCCCGCTCGATCCGGTCGACGGCCGTGAGCTGCTGGTGACCGGCGAGGCGGACGGGCCGGAGGGCGAACCGGGTGGCGCGCCCGCCGGGGGCGACGCGGCGGCCCGGGTCAAGGCGACGGTCCCGGTGCCGCGCGGCGCCGAGCGGCTGCCCGCCGGGCCCGCCGATCCGGTGCTGCTGGAGAGGGCGCTGGCCGAGCTGGAGCGGATGGTCGGCATGGAGCCGGTCAAGCGGCAGGTGCGGGCGCTGTCGGCCCAGCTGCGGATGGCCCGGCTGCGGGCGAGCCAGGGGCTGCCGGTGCAGCCGCCGAAACGACACTTCGTCTTCTCCGGGCCCTCCGGCACCGGCAAGACGACCGTGGCCCGCATATTGGGGCGGGTCTTCTACGCCCTGGGGCTCCTGGGCGGCGACCATCTCGTGGAGGCCCAGCGGTCCGATCTGGTCGGCGAGTTCCTCGGCCAGACCGCCGTCAAGGCCAATGAGCTGATCGACTCGGCACTGGGCGGGGTGCTCTTCGTCGACGAGGCGTACAGCCTCTCCAACTCCGGCTACAGCAAGGGTGACGCGTACGGCGACGAGGCACTTCAGGTGCTGCTCAAGCGCGCCGAGGACAACCGCGACCGGCTCGTGGTCATCCTGGCGGGCTACCCGGAGGGCATGGACCGGCTGCTGGCCGCCAACCCCGGCCTGTCCTCCCGCTTCACCAGCCGCGTCGACTTCCCCAGCTACCGGCCGCTGGAACTGACCGCCATCGGTGAGGTGCTGGCCGCGGAGAACGGCGACCGCTGGGACGAGGAGGCCCGCGACGAACTGTGCAGCATCAGCGGTCATGTCGTCGACCAGGGCTGGATCGATGAGCTGGGCAACGGCCGCTTCCTGCGCACCCTGTACGAGAAGAGCTGCGCCTACCGCGACCTGCGGCTCGCCACCTGGCTCGGCACCCCCACCCGCGACGACCTCGTCACCCTCCGGCTGCCCGATCTGATGCAGGCCTACGGCGAGGTGCTCTCCGGGCGGGGGCCGGATCCGCAGGGGCGGCCGGAGTACTGACCGTCGCGGGCCAGGCCGGCCGCCGCGATCAGCACCCCGGGACAGCGCGTCAGCCCCCCGGCGCCCCGGCCCGGCGCGGCGCGCTCAGCCCGCCAGCGCCCGGTTCTCCGCCGGCAGCTGTGCCTCCTCGCGGGGCTCGCTGACCCGCTCGCCGGTCTCCCGGCGGCCGGTGCGGGCCGCCGGGGCCCGCCGGTGCGCCGGGTCGCGGACCTCGCCGACCAGCATTTCCAGGACGTCCTCCAGGGCGACCAGGCCGAGCACCCGGCCGGTGGCGTCGGCGACCGCTGCCAGGTGGGAGGCGGCCCGGCGCATCGCCGTCAGGGCGTCGTCCAGGGGCAGCTCGGCGCGCAGCGTGGTCATCGGATGCCAGATCCGCTGAGGTACCGCGCGGTCCCGTTCCTCCAGGTCCAGGACGTCCTTGACGTGCAGATAGCCCATGTACGCACCGCCGGGGGCGCACACCGGGAAGCGGGAGTAGCCGGTCCGTACGGTCAGCTCCTCCACCTGGCGGGGCGTCACGGTCGGGTCGACGGTGACCAGTCCCGCCCGGTCGAGGAGGACATCCGTGACGGGGCGGCTGCCCAGTTCCAGCACGTCCGAGAGCTGTTCCTGTTCGGCCGGCTCCAGCAGGCCCGCCTGCCCCGCGTCCTCGACGAGGTGGGTCAGCTGCTCGCTGGTGAAGACCGCCTCGACCTCGTCCTTCGGCTCGACCCGGAAGAGCCGCAGCACGCCGCGGGCGCAGGCCCCGAGCAGCGCGGTGACCGGGCGGCACAGCCGCGCGAAGGCGACCAGGCCGGGGCTGAACCACAGGGCGGTCTTCTCCGGCGCCGCCATCGCCAGGTTCTTGGGGACCATCTCGCCGATGACGAGGTGGAGGAAGACCACCAGCGCCAGGGCGATGACATAGCCGAGCGGGTGGACCAGGGCGGCGGGGAGGTGCACCGCCGCGAAGAGCGGTTCCAGGAGATGGGCGACGGTCGGTTCGGCGACCGCGCCGAGCGTCAGCGAGCAGACGGTGATGCCGAACTGCGCGGCGGCCATCATCTGCGGGAGGTTCTCCAGACCGTGCAGCACCTGCCGGGCCCGGCCGGAGCCCTGGGTCGCCAGCGGTTCGATCTGGCTGCGGCGTACGGAGACCAGGGCGAACTCGGCGCCGACGAAGAAGCCGTTGGCGAGCACGAGCAGCACCGCGAAGAGGAGCTGGACCAGCGTCACCGGGCCACCTCCGCGCCGACCACGACGGGTTCACGGGGCGCCCCGGGGACGGCGGGCGCCGTGACGGTTGCGGTCCGTACGATCCTTATCCGCTCGGCGCGGTGGTGCGACACCAGCCGCACCCGCAGCCGCCAGCCGTCGAGTTCCGCGATGTCGCCGGGGGCCGGGATCCGGCCGAGTATGTGTGCCACCAGTCCTGCCACCGTCTCGTACGGTCCTTCGGGGGCGTCCAGGCCGATCCGCCGCAGGGTGTCCACCCGGCAGCCGCCGTCGGCGTCCCAGGCGGGGCGGCCCTCCTCGGGCGGGGCCTGGCCCAGCTCGGGCAGGTCCACGCCGTCGTGCTCGTCGCGGACCTCGCCGACCAGCTCTTCGATGATGTCCTCCAGGGTGACCACACCGGCCGTGCCGCCGTATTCGTCGACGACGACCGCGATCGGCTGTTCGCTGCGCAGCCGCTCCAGCAGCGGCTGCACCGGCAGCGTCTCGGGCACCAGCAGCGGCGGTACCGCGATCCGGCCGGCCGGGGTGCGCAGCCGGTCGTGCGCCGGGATGGCCAGTGCGTCCTTGAGGTGCACCATCCCGACGATCTCGTCGAGGCGGGTGCGGTAGACGGGAAAACGGGAGAGGCCGGTGGCGCGGGTGAGGTTCACCACGTCCTCGGCGGTCGCGGAGGACTGGAGGGCGCTCACCCGCACGCGCGGCGTCATGACGTTCTCCGCCGTCAGATCGCCCAGCGAGAGGGTGCGCACGAACAGGTCCGCGGTGTCCTGCTCGATGGCGCCCGCGCGGGCGGAGTGCCGGGCGAGCGAGACCAGTTCGCCGGGGGTGCGGGCGGAGGCCAGCTCGTCCGTCGGCTCCACGCCCAGGGCGCGCACCAGGTGGTTGGCTACGGTGTTCAGCAGGGTGATCACCGGGCGGAAGAAGCGGGAGAAGGCCCGCTGCGGGCCGGCCACGACGCGGGCGACGGGCAGCGGCTTGGAGACCGCCCAGTTCTTGGGGACCAGCTCGCCGACGACCATCTGGACACCGGAGGCCAGCAGCATGCCGATCACCACGGCCGTACCGTGCACCGCGCCCTGGGGCAGGCCGGTGGCCAGCAGCGGGCCGGACAGCAGCTCGGCCAGCGCGGGCTCGGCGAGCATGCCGACCACCAAGGAGGTGATCGTGATGCCCAGTTGGGTGCCGGACAGCTGGAAGGAGAGTTCCCGGAGGGCGGAGACGACGGTGTGGGCGCGGCGGTCGCCGTCGGCCGCGGCGCGCTCGGCGTCCGCCTTCTCGACGGTGATGAGTCCGAACTCGGCGGCGACGAAGAAACCGTTGGCCAGGATCAGGACGAGGGCCGCGGCGAGCAGCAGCAGGGGGCCGGTCATGCCGCCGCCTCCGTGGTATGCGGGGGTTGGGGAGGGGCGGCGCAGGTACTACAGGACGATCCGTCCATTGCCGGAGGGAGTCACTCCTCGGGTCGCAGTGGTCCCACTGAGGGGCAGGGCGCAGGGTGCGCCCCGGAGAACAGAGTAAACAGCGGGGCCCGGATTAGGGCAGGCTCACCCGGCCGTGTGGTCGACAGCACCATGCTTCTCGGTGAGGTCGCGCAGCGCACGGGCGTCCCGGATGGCCTGGTCCCGGGCGATGCCGGGCTGGATGCCCATGGCGGGCAGGCTGGTGCCGTCGGCGAGGTCGAGATGGACCCAGGGGTCGCCGGCCCGGAGGTTGACCCGGACGACCTGCGCCCAGGCCAGTTCGCGCTTGGTGGTGAGGTTGACGACCGTGACGCCCTCCTGCCGGGCGACCACCTTCGGGCGGGCGAGCAGCAGGAGGACGGCCAGCACCAGCAGTCCGGTGAGGACGAAGCTCAGCCGTTCGCCGCCGCTCAGCTTCGGCAGTGCCAGCGCGATCGCCGTGAGGGCGGCGAGCTGGGCGAGGCCGACGGAGTACAGGACGACCCGGGTGCGGGTCGGCCGGAAGGTCACCGGCAGGCTGGGCAGGGGCGCGGACACGTCGTCGGTCTTCCGTCGTGGGTGAGGCGGTGCGTGCGGGTGGGTGGCTGGCCGGGGCCGCGGGTCAGAGGCGGCAGGCGTGGATGCCGGTGGTCAGGATCGCGCGGGCGCCGAGGTCGTAGAGCTCGTCCATGATGCGCTGGGCGTCCTTGGACGGGACCATCGAGCGGACCGCGACCCAGCCCTCGTGGTGCAGCGGGGAGACGGTCGGCGACTCCAGCCCCGGGGTGAGGCCGACGGCCTTCTCGACGTGCTCGACCCGGATGTCGTAGTCCATCATCACGTAGCGGCGGGCCACCAGGACGCCCTGCATACGGCGCAGGAACTGGCGCACCTTCGGGTCGTCGTCCGGGGCTCCGGTGCCGCGGATGACGACGGCCTCGGACTTCATGATCGGCTCGCCGATGATCTCCAGCCCGGCGTTGCGCAGGGTGGTGCCGGTCTCCACGACATCCGCGATGATCTCGGCGACGCCGAGCTGGATGGCGGTCTCCACGGCGCCGTCGAGGTGGACGACGGAGGCGTCCACGTCGTTGTCGGCGAGGTGCTGGCGGACCAAGCCGGCGAACGAGGTGGCGATCGTCATGCCGCCGAACTCGCTGACGCCCTTGGCCGTGCCCGGGCGGGTGGCGTAGCGGAAGGTCGAGCCGGCGAAGCCGAGCTGGAGGATCTCCTCGGCCGGCGAGCCGGAGTCCAGCAGCAGGTCACGGCCGGTGATGCCGATGTCGAGCTTGCCGGACCCCACGTAGACCGCGATGTCGCGCGGGCGGAGGAAGAAGAACTCGACCTCGTTCTCGGCGTCGACCAGGACCAGTTCCCTGCGGTCCTTGCGCTGGCGGTAGCCAGCCTCATGGAGCATCGCCGACGCAGGCTCGGACAGTGAACCCTTGTTGGGGACAGCGATGCGCAGCATGAGAGCAAGTTCCTTTGCAGGTGAAGGGTGTTGGGGTGGGGTGCGGTGGATCAGAGGTGGGCGTAGACGTCGTCGAGGGAGATGCCCTTGGCGACCATCATGACCTGGAGGTGGTAAAGGAGCTGGGAGATCTCCTCGGCGGCGGCCTCGTCGGACTCGTACTCGGCGGCCATCCAGACCTCGGCGGCCTCCTCGACGACCTTCTTGCCGATCGTATGTACGCCGGCCTGCACCAGCTCGGCGGTACGGGAGGTGGTGGGGTCGCCGGTGGCGGCCTTCTGCTGGAGCTCGGCGAAGAGCTCCTCGAACGTCTTCTTGGACATGATGGTGACCACCCTACGCGGTTGCCCCCTCGCCTCAGCGCCAGGGCTCGGACACGGTGCGCAGCGTCGCGGCGGTGGCGACGGCGGCGGTGACCGCTTCGTGGCCCTTGTCCTCGGTGGAGCCTTCGAGGCCGGCCCGGTCCAGGGCCTGCTGCTCGGTGTCGCAGGTCAGCACGCCGAAGCCGACCGGTACGCCGGTGTCCACCGAGACCTGGGTCAGGCCCTGGGTGACGCCCTGGCAGACGTAGTCGAAGTGCGGCGTGCCGCCCCGGATGACCACGCCGAGGGCGACCACCGCGTCATAGCCGCGGCCGGCCAGGACCTTGGCGACGACCGGCAGCTCGAAGGTGCCGGGCACCCGCAGCAGCGTCGGCTCGTCGATACCGAGCTCGGTGAGGGCGCGCAGCGCGCCGTCCACGAGGCCGTCCATCACTTGCTGGTGCCACTGCGCCGCGATGACGGCCACCCGCAGGTCGCCACAGTTCTTCACGGTCAGTTCGGGTGCGCCCTTGCCGCTCACGGTTCTCCTCGTTCGGGTGATGGTGCCGGTTGGTGGTGACGTGGTGCCGGGTGGTTATTGGTTGTCGCAGGTGGTGGCGGAAGCGGGCGCGGCGTGGGCCGCTCCGGTGGCGCCGGGGTCCAGCCAGGGCAGGTCGTGCCCCATACGGTCCCGCTTGGTGCGCAGGTAGCGCAGATTGTGTTCCCCGGCCTGGACGGGCATCGCCTCCCGGCCGGAGACCCGCAGGCCGTGCCGCACCAGGGCGGCGGTCTTCTCGGGGTTGTTGGTCATCAGGCGCACCGAGCGCACTCCGAGGTCCTGGAGCATCTGGGCGCCGGCCGCGTAGTCGCGGGAGTCGGCGGGCAGCCCCAGTTCGAGGTTGGCGTCGAGGGTGTCGCGGCCACGCTCCTGGAGTTCGTAGGCGCGCAGCTTGGACAGCAGCCCGATACCGCGTCCCTCGTGGCCGCGGAGGTAGATCACCACACCGCGTCCGGCCTCGGCGATCCGCCGCTGCGACGCCTCCAGCTGGGGGCCGCAGTCGCAGCGCAGCGAGTGGAAGATATCGCCGGTCAGGCACTCGGAGTGCACCCTGACCAGGACGTCCTCGCCGTCGCCGAGCTCCCCGGCGACCAGCGCGATGTGTTCGACGCCGTCGACGGTGGAGCGGTAGCCGTAGGCGGTGAACTCGCCGTGGGCGGTGGGCAGCCGGGTCTCGGCCTCGCGGCGGACAGTGGGCTCGGACGACTGCCGGTAGGCGATCAGGTCCTCGATGGAGATGATCGACAGTCCGTGCTTACGGGCGAACGGCACCAGCTCGGGCAGCCGCAGCATCGTGCCGTCCTCACCGGCGATCTCCACGATGGCGGCGGCCGGGCGCAGTCCGGCCAGCCGGGCGAGGTCGACGCCGGCTTCGGTGTGGCCGTTGCGGACCAGCACGCCGCCGGGCCGGGCGCGCAGCGGGAAGATGTGGCCGGGCCGGACGAAGTCCCCGGCGGTCGATTCCCCGGCGGCGAGCAGCCGCAGGGTGGTGGCGCGGTCGGCGGCGGAGATGCCGGTGGTCACGCCGTGCGCCGCGGTGGCGTCGACGGAGACGGTGAAGGCGGTCCGCATCGACTCGGTGTTGTGCTCGACCATCTGCGGGAGTTCCAGCCGGTCCAGCTCCGGGCCCTCCATGGGGGCGCAGATCAGTCCGCGGCACTCGCTCATCATGAACGCGATGATCTCGGGGGTGGCCTTCTCCGCGGCGATGACGAGGTCGCCCTCGTTCTCGCGGTTCTCGTCGTCCACGACGACCACGGGGCGGCCGGCGGCGATATCGGCGATGGCCTGCGCGACGGGGTCCAGCGCCAGGGCCGCGGCGTCCTCGTCGTACCAGCTCTGTAGTGCGGTCATGCCGCTGCTCCTTCCAGGACGGTGCGATCGGCGACGCGGGTGCGCAGCCACCAGTCGCGCATGCCCCACACGACGAGGGCGAGATAGACGACGTAGACAAGGCCGGAGAAGGCGAGCCCGCTGCTGAAGGCGAGCGGGACGCCGACGACGTCGACCAGCAGCCAGGCGAACCAGAACTCGACCAGTCCACGGGCCTGGGCGACCATCGCGGCGAGCGTGCCGACGAAGATGTAGGCGTCCGGCCAGGGGTTCCAGGACAGCTGCGGGATCAGGGTGAAGAGGGTGCCGACGGCCGCGGTGCCGGCGGCGGTGCCGCCGAGCAGCAGGCCGCGCTCGCGCCAGCCGGCGAAGCGCACGGCGATGGAGCCGTCCTGGGCCTGCTGCCGGCCGCGCTGCCACTGCCGCCAGCCCCACAACGCCACGCCGATGACGAGGAGTTGCTTGCCGACGCCGCCGCTGAGATGGGCGGACGCGTAGGCGGCGACGAGGATGACACCGGAGAGGAGCTGGGCGGGCCAGGTCCAGATGGAGCGCCGCCAGCCGAGCGCCAGCGCGGCCAGACCGATGGTGTTGCCGATCATGTCCGACCAGATGACGTGCTGCCCGAAGGCCGTGAAGGCCTCGCCGTTCAGCGTGTCGAGGACGCTCACCGGTCCATCTCCTTGATCTCCTCGAGGTCCCTGAGGTCCGCGCCGGTGCCGGCGCCCCGCCCGAGCAGTCGCTCGACGTACTTGGCGAGGACATCGACCTCGAGGTTGACGGGGTCGCCGGTCTTCTTGAGGCCCAGCGTCGTCAGGGCGAGGGTGGTGGGAATGAGGCTGATGGTGAAGTAGTCGTCCGCCGCGTCGACGACGGTGAGGCTGACACCGTCGACGGTGATGGAGCCCTTCTCGACGACATAGCGGGACAGCGCGGCCGGCAGCGCGATCTTGACGATCTCCCAGTGTTCGCCGGGGGTGCGTTCGAGGATCGTGCCGGTGCCGTCGACATGGCCCTGGACGAGGTGCCCGCCGAGCCGCCCGCCGAGCGCCATCGGGCGCTCCAGGTTGACCCGCGAGCCGGCGGCCAGCGCGCCGAGGCTGGAGCGGTTCAGGGTCTCGGCCATCACATCGGCGGTGAACTCACCGTCGGCGGTGTCCACGACGGTCAGACAGACACCGTTGACGGCGATCGAGTCACCGTGCTTGGCGTCCTCGGTGACGACGGGGCCGCGGAGCCGGAAGCGGGAGGCGTCACCGAGGTTCTCGACGGCGACGACCGCACCCAGTTCTTCGACGATTCCGGTGAACACTTCAGTTCTCCTCGTGGAGCGCGTGGCGGATGGGGGTGGCGGTGATGCGCAGGTCGGGTCCGAGCCGTTCGCTCTCGGTCACGTCGAGCCGCAACGCCTGGGCGATGGTGGTGATTCCGGCGTCGCCGACGGCGGCCGGTCCGGCGCCGAGCAGTACCGGCGCGAGGTAGCCGACGACCTTGTCGACGGCCTGGGCGGCGAGGAAGGCACCGGCGAGCGTGGGGCCCCCTTCGAGCAGTACGGAGCGCACCTCGCGCTCGTACAGGGCCTGGAGCAGTGCCGGGATGTGCAGTCCGCGCCCGTCGGCGGCGCGCGGCAGCCGGACGATCGGGGCGAGGCCGTCGAGGTGGCCGGCGTCGGCGTCCTCGGCGACCGCGATGAGGGTGGGCGCAGTGCCGTCCAGGACGCGGGCGCCCGCCTTGACGGCGGTGGCGCCGGAGTCGACGACGACCCGCAGCGGCTGGCTGACCTCGTCGTCGGACAAACCGCTGATCCGGGCGCCGAGCTGCGGGTCGTCGGCGCGGGCGGTGCCGGAGCCGACGATCACGGCGTCCGCGGCGGCGCGCAGCCGGTGCACATCGGCGCGCGACTGGGGCGAGCTGATCCAGCGGCTGGTGCCGTCCGCGGCGGCGATCCGGCCGTCGAGGGTCGCGGCGTACTTCCACAGCACGAAGGGGCGGCGGCGCAGCACCGAGGTCAGCCAGGCTTCGTTGCCGGCGGCGGCCTCGTCGGCGAGCAGCCCGCCCTCGATGTCGATCCCGGCCTCGGCCAGGGTGACCGCGCCGCCGGTGGCGGTCGGGTCGGGGTCGGAGACGGCGTAGACGACGCGGGCGATCCCGGCGTCGATCAGCGCCTGGGCGCAGGGGCCGGTGCGGCCGGTGTGGTTGCAGGGTTCGAGGGTGACCAGTGCGGTGCCGCCCCGGGCGCGTTCACCGGCGGCACGCAGCGCATGGATCTCGGCGTGCGGCCCGCCGGCCCGCTGATGCCAGCCCTCGCCCGCCGTGCGGCCGGCGGAGTCGAGGACGACGCAGCCGACCACGGGGTTGGGGCTGGTGTGCCCGAGCCCGCGCGCGGCGAGCTCAATGGCTCGGCGCATCGCCGCGATCTCGACGGGGGCTGCGGTGGCCACCGGGTCCTCCTGCCTCTCAGGGCACGGACTCCGGGGCTGTCTGGACGACAGAAGCGGAAACGACGCCACGGAAACACCGCGGCCGGAAATACACGGACCGTCCGGGAAAATACCCGGACGCGCCGCCGACGGCGGTGTACCGAAGCTCGCCCGCCGCGCACTGCCTCCCATCCGGACTTTCACCGTCGGTGCAGGAATTTCACCTGCTCAACCGGCCGCTGGCTGCGGACGGGTCGCGGACTGTTACCGCCGGTTCGGAATTACACCGACCCCGGAGTGCGCTGCTGCTTTTATGTCAGTACAGCTTCAGTCTGCCACGCCGCGTCGTGGCCCATGCGGGCGAAGCCCTGTGGGCTGCCTCACAGCCCCCGGCGCGCCGTCCGTGTCACACCCGGCGCGCGTAGGGCGTCATAGCGGGGACGCACCCGTCCCTTCTCCTCTCAAGGACTGATCCGCGATGGCGACAATTCTGGTGACCGGCGGCACGGGCACACTCGGGCGGCCCCTGGTGCACCGGCTGCTCGACGACGGCCATGACGTCCGGTCACTGAGCCGGCGGCCGCACACCGGCATGGAGCGGCCCCGGCCACGGTCGTACGCGGTCGATCTGCGCGACGGCACGGGGCTGCCCGAGGCGCTGGCGGGTGTGGACACGGTCGTGCACTGCGCCTCGGCACCGGCCGGCGGCGACATGGAGGCGGCCGGCCGGCTCGTCCAGGCGGCGAAGGCGGCGGGCGTCCCGCACCTGGTGTACATCTCGATCGTCGGGGTGGACCGGGTGCCGCTCGGCTACTACCGCACCAAGCTCGCCGTGGAGCGGCTGATCGAGGACTCCGGCATCGGCTGGACGGTGCTGCGCACCACGCAGTTCCACGATCTAGTGCTCCAGCTGATCAAGGCGGGCGCCCGGTCTCCGGTGCTGCCGGTACCGGCCGGGGTACGGGTCCAGCCGGTCGACGTACGCGAAGTGGCCGCCCGCCTCGCCGAGTTGGCGGCCGCCCCACCGGCCGGCCGGGTCCCCGACCTGGGCGGCCCCGAGGTACTGACCGCCCGCGACCTCGTACGGTCCACGCTGGAGGCCGGCGGACGACGCCGCCTCCTGCTCCCCCTGTGGCTACCGGGCCCCACCACCGCCGCACTGCGCCGCGGCGGAAACCTGACACCGGAACATGCGGAGGGCCGGCGGACTTATGCGGAGTTTCTGTCGGAGCGGGTGGGAGCGAACTGATAGGCGGCTGAGACCGGCCCGTTCACGTGTCGGCGGCCGGCGGGAAATCCCCTCCCGTCCCGGCAGTCGTCGGGAATCCCGGCCCCGACGCTCGTCAGGGAACGTCGGCCCGGCACTCGTCGGGAACGCCCAGGCCCTTGCCACTCCTCAGGAATACCCTCTGCCCCGGCCCTCATCGGGAATACCCCCCGCCCCCCGGCACGTTGTGGCCCGCAAGGGGCGCCCGTATCCCCTACGGGATCTGTTCCCACCCCCCGGACGGGTTACCTCAGGGACGGGGAGCCGCCTCCGGGCCCGCGGCTCCGAACAGGTCGTTCTGTGCGGCGTCCCGTGCGGCGAGCACCGCGCCGAGGAGTACCGCCCGTCCGCCCACCGCCCCCGCGCGTACTTCGGTACGCAGCGGGGAGAGCCGGGCCAGATGGCCGGTGACCCGGTCGGCGAGCTCGGTGCCGCCGCCGCGGCCGACCTCACCGCCGAGCACGACACACCCGGGGTCGAGTACGGCGCACACGGCCGCCACGCCGAGGGCGATCCGTGCGGCCAGCGCGTCGAGGAAGGCGGCACCGGCGTCGCCGGCGGCCACGGCGGACCGGACGAGGGACTCGGCGGGCGGGCCCTCGGTGGGCCCGGCGGCCTCGGCGCCGGACGATGGCTCGTTCGCCCCGTCCGGCCCGGCGGCAGTCTCGGACGACGGCTCGTACGCCCCATCCGCCACCCCCGTGGCGCCCTCGGCCGACGGCTCATACGTCCCATCCACCGCCCCAGTGACGCCCCCGGGCGACACACCGTGTTCCGCCGCGAGGGTGCAGATCGCGGCGGAGCCGGCCAGGGAGTGGAAGCCGCCGTCGCAGCCGCTCGCGGAGGGTAGGGCGCCGGTGCCGGGGACCGGCAGGAAGCCGATCTCGCCGGTGCCGCCCGAGGCGCCGCGCCGTAGCGCGCCGTCCAGGACCACGGCGGCGCCGGTGCCGTGGCCGAGCCAGAGCAGGACGAAGGTGTCGCGGTCGCGGGCCGCGCCGTCGCGCTGCTCCGCGATGGCGGCGAGATTGACCTCGTTCTCCAGCAGGACCGCGACGCCCGTGCGTGCGCGCAGCGCGGCGACCAGCCCGGCGTGCCAGGACGAGGCCCAGTCGGTGTCGGCGAGTCGCCCGGTGGCGGGGTCGACCAGGCCGGGCGCGCCGACGGCGATGGTGTGCGGCGCGGGTGCGCCCGCCGTGGCGAGTGCCTTCTCCACGGCGGCGAGGGCGGTGGCGACGGCCGTGTCGGGGGAACCGTCCGGGCCGATGGCGACGGTGTGTTCGGTGCGCACCCGGCCGAGGAGGTCGGCGACCGCGACGGTGATGCTGTGCGTCCGCAGATCGAGGCCGACGAGATGGGCCCGGTCGGCGACGATCCCGTAGAGCCGGGCATTGGGCCCGCGCCGCTGCGCACCGCTCTCGCCGACCACGGCGATCAGCCCGGCCTCCTGGAGACGTTCGACGAGGTCCGCCACGGTTGGCCGGGACAGTCCGGTCAGTGACTTGAGCTGACCTGCCGTCAAGGGCCCCTCGGACTGGAGGAGTTGGAGCGCCAGCCGATCGTTGATCAGCCGGGCCGTGGTCGGGGAAGCGGTGCGGCCGGCCGCTGCCGTGCGCGGTGCATGCATGGCGGGAGTCTTTCATTCGGCCGGATCAACCGCCTTATTATCAGGCAGGGTTCCTGATAATTTACCGCGCATGGCTGGCATCAGCGTTCCCGACGGCCCCACCCCACTCCCCCACCCCGAGCTGCGCCGGGCGCGCCGGTCCATTGCCGCGGTGTTCCTCATCCACGGCTCGGTCACCGGCAACTTCGCGACCCGCATCCCCTGGATCCAGGACCACGCCGCCATCTCACCGGGCCAACTCGGCCTGGCCCTCGCCTTCCCGGCGATCGGCGCGTCCCTGGCGATGCCGCTGGCCGGCCGGATCAGCCACCGCTTCGGCGCCCGCACCGCGCTGCGCGGCCTGCTCGCCCTGTGGACCCTGTCGCTGATCCTGCCCGCCCTCTCCCCCGGCCTCTACGCACTGTTCCCGGCGCTGCTGATGTACGGCGCGGCCTCCGGGATGTCGGACGTCGCGATGAACGCGCTGGGCGTGGAGACCGAGGACCGGCTCGGCAAACCGATCATGTCGGGGCTGCACGGGATGTGGAGCGCGGGCGCCCTGCTCGGCTCGGCGGCCGGCACCGTCGCCGCGCACGCCGGCTGGGACGCCCGGCTCCATCTGACCGGCGCCGCCCTCGTCTTGACCCTGCTCGGCGCGCTCGCCTGCCAGGGCGTACTGGATCTGCGCAGCACCCCCGAGGAACACCCGCCGCCGCGCTTCGCGCTGCCGCCGAGGTCGGCGCTGATCATCGGGGCCATAGGGTTCTGCGCGGTGTTCGCGGAGGGCGCCGGGCTGGACTGGTCGGCGGTCTACCTCCGCGACGAGCTGGGCACCGACGCGGGTCTGGCGGCCGCCTCCACCACCGCCTTCGCCTGCACGATGGCGGTCGCCCGGCTGGCCGGTGACAAGGTGGTGGCCCGGTTCGGTGCGGTGCGTACGGTGCGGGCCGGCGGCGTACTGGCGACGGCCGGTGGTCTGCTGATCGTCGTGGCGCGGCACCCGGCCATGGCGATGGGCGGGTTCGGCCTGATGGGCCTCGGGATCGCGGTGGTGGTCCCGCTGGCCTTCGCGGCCGCCGCGCGCAGCGGCCCCGCCCCCAGCCAGGCGATCGCGGGCGTCGCCACGATCACCTACACCTCCGGCCTCGTCGCCCCGTCCGCGATCGGCGGTCTCGCCCAAGCGACCTCACTGCCGGTGTCGTTCATGCTGGTCACGACGCTGGCGTGCGGGCTGGTGGCGGGCGCGCGGGTGCTGGGGGCGCCGAGTCGTACGGCGTCGGGGAGCGCTCCGGCGGTGGCCGGGGATCTGGAGAGGTCGTGAGCGCGGGTGTTGGATGGCGGAAGCACCCGAGCAGGAGTGCCCGCCCAAGGCCCGGCGGGGCTCAGACCGCCAGCGTCTCCGTGCCCTCCCACGGCCCGGCGAGACTCAGGCCGCCTCCGCCTCCCTGCCCGTCTCGGTGCCCGTGCCCTCGCCGGCCTCCTGGCGGAGCAGCCGGCCGGCGATGGCGCGGGCGCGGTCGGACCACGGGGTGGGGCGCAGCGTCTGCGCGTCGACGCGGACGAGCACCCGGTGGCCCTGGGCGTAGGTCTCGGTGCCGTCGGCCGAGCAGAGCCGGAAGCCGTAGGTGAGGCCGGTGCGACCGAGGCGCTCGACCCAGAGGTGCGCCGCGTACCGGCCGGGCCGGGTCATCGGGCGCTCATAGGAGACCTTCATCTCCTTGATGACATTGCACATATCGCCCGCGGCGGCCCAGTCACCGTCGAAGGTGAAGCCCTGGCCGTGCCAGTACTCCGCCCAGGCCCGCTCGGCGAGCAGCGGATAGCGGGAGTTGTGGAGCATGCCGAGCGCGTCGAGGTCGTCGAAGTGGACGGTGACGGGCACCAGTTCGCCGTACGGGGCGGTGCTGGCCTGAAGGGGTTCGACGCTCACGAAGGGTGCTCCTGGTTTCTCGCGCTGACCGGCACTGTTGGTGCGAAGGGTGCTGCCGGGACGGGTGAGGCCCGTACGACGAGCCGGGGCCATGGTAAGCGGCTGCTTAGCTTGCCCGTTCGCCGGGATGCCTGGAGGGGGGAAGACCGTGCGTGGCGCTCTCCCCAGACTTACTCTCGTTCCCGATCAAGAACGCTCGTCCCCGATCAAGAACGGACGGTAGACAAGCATGGCGAACAGCGCCCTACTCGTGATGGACGTCCAGCAGGACATCGTCGACATCGCCGACGACGGCTCCGGGTATCTGCCGCGCCTGCGCAGAGCCATCGACGGCGCCCGGGCGGCGGGCATCCCGGTGATCTACGTGGTCATCGGCTTACGGCCGGGCAATCCTGAAGTCAGCCCTCGCAACAGGGTGCTCACCTCCCTCGTGCAGGAGGGCCTCTTCACCGAGGGCGCCCCCGGCACGGCGATCCATGAGGATGTGGCGCCCCGGCCGGACGACATCGTGGTCACCAAAAGGCGGGCGAGCGCGTTCTCGGGCAGTGACCTCGACGTGGTGCTCCGGGCTCGCGACATCGACAGCCTGGTTCTCACCGGCATCGCCACCAGAGGCGTGGTGCTGCACACCCTGTGCCAGGCCAACGACCAGGACTTCGGCCTCACCGTACTGGCCGATGCCTGCCTCGATACCGAGCCCGAGGTCCACCAGTTCCTCACCGAGCGGCTGTTCCCGCAGTGGGCAGATGTGGTCGCGGTCGAGGACTGGCTCCAAGCCATCGCACCGTAGTAGCCGGAGGCCGCCCGGGCCTCACGTGGTCTCGCAGGTGGCATCCCCTCCCCCTGCGAGATCGCGCCACCTCCGCCTCGCCCCTTCCCCGCCCCGGAAATTGCGTCGACCGCGAAGTCGATCCTTGAGAAGGTCATAGGCGCCCCGGATCCACCGCGAAAGGAATGCCCGTGCCACGCGCCGTCACCTTGATTCGCTCCGCATCCCTGTCCGATGTCGCCGAGTACGCCTATGCGGCCACCGCCCCGGCCGAGTCGCGGCTGATCTTCCTCGCCGGTGCCTGTCCGCTGAACGAGGACGGCTCCACTGCGGCGATCGGGGACGTCGCGGGGCAGGCGGCCAAGGCCGTGGAGAACCTGCGGACTGCTCTGGCGGATGCCGGTGCGTCACTGCACGACGTCATCAGCACCCGCGTTCTCGTGGCCTCCACCCGGCAGGAGGACCTGGTGACGGCGTGGGAGGTGGTCCGGGACGCGTTCGGTGACCACGACGTGCCCAGCACGCTGATGGGGGTCACCGTGCTCGGCTACAACGACCAGCTGGTAGAGATCGAATCCGTCGCCGCCGTGCTCGATTCCTGAGCCGCCGGAGCGTCCTTGCCGGGGCGGCCTGCCCCTGCTGCGCACGCCACCTCCCCCCGTCCCGAGCCGCGGCGCTCAGCCCTCCCCCGCCGCCGGCAGGAGGCGGGAGCAGCTGGAGCGGGCGACGAAGGCGAGGCCGTCGTAGTCGTCGGCCGGGACGAGGGGGGCTACGTGGAAGCGGTAGGTGAGCCGGGGGACGCCGGCGCCGAAGCTGCGTTGGGCGTGCGGGGTGTGCAGCCATGATGTGGCTTGCGGGGAGGGGGCGTTGGTGCGCAGGTCGGTGTAGTAGTTGCCGGGGAGGGCGGCCGCGAGGCGGGCTTCGAGGGTGCGGGTTCCGGTGCCGATGCGGGTGCGGAGGGGCGGGGCGTGCAGGCTGTGGCCGCGGCGGGCGAGGAAGGTGCCGTTGCCGAAGAGCAGGGCCAGTGCGTAGTAGTCGTCACCGTAGCGGTCCCGGAGCCGGCTGCCGAGTGCGGGTACTCCGTCGCCGTAAGTTCCCTTGGCGATATGGCCGTTGTGGGCCCAGACGATGACGCGCGCGGCGGGGTCGTCGTCGAGGAGCCGCGTCACGGCGTCGGCCATGTAGCGGTCACGGGCGGCGAAGACGCTGTTCTCGCCGGAGGGCGGGTCGGCCGAGCGGGTCACCAGGTCGGCGGCGCGGGTGAGGATGCGGGCGTGTTCCAGGGCTTCGTCGGCGGTCTCGGGTGTGGTGTGCCGGGCGAATTCCGTGTGGTGGTGCTCCAGGAAGGCGGCGAGGGTTCCGGCGCGGTGCAGGAGGGCTTGTGTCGGGTCGGGGTGTGCGGCGGGGTGGGCCCGGGCCAGTGGCGCCAGTTCGGGTACGTCCTGGGCCTGTTCAGGGGCCACTTGGTACAGGAAGCTGTCGAGCGCTTCGAGGGAGTCGGTGCAGCGCTGGGGGTCCATGCCGACGAGGCGCACCTGCCGGTCCTCGGGCAGGTCACGGTTGTGGGTGCGCAGCCACTGGACGAGGCCGAGCATCTCCTCGGTGCGCCAGGTCCAGAAGCCCAGGCGGGTGATGAGGCGCGCGGGGTCCCCGGTGCCGTGGCGGACGTAGGCGTCCAGGGCGCGGGTGGCGGACGCGCTGGCTTCCAGGGCGAGAGTGGTGAAGCCCGCCTCGCGTACCAGGAACTCCACGATGCGGTGTTTGAGCCGGAAGAACTCGCGGGTGCCGTGGGTGGATTCGCCCAGGCCGACGATCCGCACGTCCCGCAGGGTGGTGCCCAGGGGTTCGAGGTCGTCGTGGGGAGCGCCCGGGGTCAGCGTCCCCAGTGGCCTGGCGTGCTCGGTCAGCCAGCGCACGAGGTCGTCGGGCACGGTGGTGGTCTCCTCCCTGGGCAGCGGGAGGGCGCCGCAGCGCGCCCTCCCGTGCTACCGCACTTGAGCATGTGTCCGTTCATGGCCTCCGGGCACGCGGCGAAGGTGTTCTGAAGGTCTCGCACGGCGCTTCCGGATGTCCGTGCCCGGAATACCCGCCCGGTCATGATGACGACAACTCCGTTCATGCCTGTCCGGTGGTATTCGGCCAACGCTCGGCGCGACCTCCTGCCAGCGACGCGGTCTGCCGACCGCACGGTTCTCGGTACGTTCGAGCAGGCATCAGTCGTCCCCGTCGCCACGCTCCCCGTACTCACTGGTCCCGGCGTCGAGGAGGGGCGTGCGGGGCCGGCCCGCCACCCTGGAGAGCCAGCGCAGGGAGTGGTAGCCGGTGAGGACGGTGAGGGTGCCCAGCGCGATGCCGCTCAGCTCGAAGTTCTCGGTGAACTTCAGCGAGACGCCGCCGATGGCGATGATGATCCCGGCCGCGGCGGGAATGAGGTTCAGGGGGACCGAGAAGTCCACCTTGTTCCGCACCCAGATCTGGGCGCCCAGCAGGCCGATCATGCCGTACAGGATGACGGTGATACCGCCCAGCACCCCGCCGGGGATCGCCGCCACCACCGCGCCGAACTTCGGGCACAGGCCGAAGAGCAGGGCGAAGCCGGCCGCCGCCCAGTAGGCCGCGGTGGAGTAGACCCTGGTGGCCGCCATGACGCCGATGTTCTCGGCGTAGGTGGTGGTGGCGGGGCCGCCCACCGCGGTCGACAGGACGGTTGCCGTGCCGTCGGCGACGATGGCCACGCCCATTTTGTCGTCCAGGGGGTCACCGGTCATGGCGCCGACCGCCTTGATGTGGCCGGCGTTCTCCGCGATCAGCGCGATGAGTACCGGCAGCGCGACAAGGATCGCGGAGGCGGAGAAATTCGGTGCGTGAAAGGTGGGAACGCCGATCCAGTCGGCCTTTTCGACGTCGGAGAAGTCGATGCGCCAGTGGTCCGTGAGCTTGCCCGCGCCATTGACGGAATGAATCTTTCCCGCGGTGCGGTCGAGAATCCAGGACAGGGCGTAGCCGAAGACCAGGCCCAGGAAAATGGCGATCCGCGACCAGAAGCCCCGGAGCACGACGAGCGCGAGTCCGGTGAACATCATCGTCGCCAGGGCCGTCCACTGGTCCTGCGGCCAGTACGTGGAGGCCGTGACGGGGGCGAGGTTGAAGCCGATCAGCATCACGACCGCGCCGGTCACCGTCGGCGGGAGCACCGCGTGGATCACCCGGGCCCCGACGACATGAATGGCGATGCCGCAGCCGGCCAGGCAGGCGCCCACCACGAGCATCGCGCCCGTCAGGGTGCCGGCATCACCACCCTGGCCCGCGATCACGACGGAGACGCCCACGAAGGAGAGTGAGGAGCCCAGGTAGCTGGGGATGCGTCCGCGGGTCATCAGCAGGAAGAGCGCGGTGGCGACGCCGGACGCCATGAGGGCGAGGCTGGGGTCCAGGCCCATCAGCACGGGGGCGACGAAGCAGGCGCCGATCATCGACACCACGTGCTGGGCGCCGAGGGCGATCGTCCGCCCCCAGGTCAGGCGTTCGCCGGGCCTGACCACCTCGCCGGGCTTCAGATGGCGCCCGTCCCCATGCAGTTTCCACCCGAAGCCGGCCATGATCACTCTCCACTCTGCGACGCCCTGCACGTCACAGAGCCGAGGTGATTCATAGTCGAACGACTTGCGTCTGGACAAACCGAAGCCGCGGGGAATGCGGGTGGGCCACCAGCGGGCGCGCCGTCGATTACCCCGTTCCGGTCATCGGCGACCGGTGCACCTCACTATCCGCAATTCCCCTGTCACGCTGAGTGGATGACGACAATTCAGGAATACGGCGGTCCCGGCGGCCGTACGGACCCGGCCGGGGGACCCGCCGCCCGTCCCCCGACCGCCGCGGGGCCCGGTGTGGCGGAGGTGCTGGCCCGGATGCGGGCGCTGGCCGCGGGGCTGCCCGCCGAGGACGGGGTGGCCGTCTTCAACGGGGTGTACCTGGCCGTCACCGAAGCGGTGGCGGGGCGCCTCGGGGACGGGACATTCCAGGATCCGGCGGCCGCCGGCGAGCTGGACATCCGCTTCGCGCGGCGTTACTTCGACGCGGTGGAGGCCGCGGCCGCCGGACTGCGGCCGCCGGCCTGCTGGCGGCCGCTCTTCCAGCTCCGCCGCCATCCGGGGGTGCGTCCGCTCCAGTTCGCATTGGCCGGGATCAACGCCCACATCGGCCACGATCTGGCGCTGGCCGTATTGGACACCTGCCGGGCGCTGGAGTGTGAACCGGCGGCGCTGGAGCACGACTTCGACCGGGTCGGCGGGGTGCTGACGAGCCTGGAGGAGCGGATCCGTGAGCTGCTGATGCCCGGCCCCGATGTGCTGGACGTCGCCGATCCGCTGACGCATCTGATCGGGTCGTGGAGCCTGGACAAGGCCAGGGACGGTGCCTGGGTCGCGGCCCGGGCGCTGTGGAGCGTACGCCGGCTGCCGGATGTGACCGAGGAGCTCACCGAGCGGCTGGATGCCGGGGTGGGCCTGGTCGGGCGGATGCTGCTGACTCCGCTGCCGGGCTGATCCCGAACCCGGCACGGGCCGCCGCTGCGCCGCGCTCCGGCGGTACGAGCGGGCAGGCTGCCACTACCCGCACCGCGCGGTGCGGCGAAGGCGCAGGAGTGGATCACCCGGTGTGACCCACTCCTGCCACCCGCCTCAGTCCTCCGGCAGTTCCACCGGTGCGATCTCGTCGTAGACATCGCCCGGGCCCGGGTTGGTGGCGTCCGTCGTGCCGCCGAAGTGGTGCATCACGCCCCACACCGCGTTCAGCGCGGTCTGCACCGCGCCCTCGGCCCAGCCGGCCGTCCAGGAGATGTCGTCGCCCGCCAGGAAGAGGCCGCGCTTGTCCTCGGGGAGGCGGTCCTGCATGAAGTGCGTGAACAGGCGTCGCTGGTAGCGGTAGTGGCCGGGCAGGTTCGCCTTGAAGGCGCCCATGAAGTACGGCTCGTTCTCCCAGGAGACGGTGACCGGGTTGCCGATGATGTGCTTGCGGATGTCGACCTTCGGATAGATCTCCGAGAGCGACTTCAGCATGACCTCCATCCGCTCGTTCGCCTCCAGCGGCAGCCACTTGAGGCTGTCGTCGCACCAGGTGTAGGAGAGGCAGATGACGGCGGGCTCGTCCGGGCCGTTGTCGAGCAGGTAGGTACCGCGGGTCATCCGGTCGGTCAGCGTCATCGACATGACGTCCCGGCCGGTGTCCTCGTCCTTGTCGAGCCAGAAGGGCCGGTCGACGGGGACGAAGAGCTTGCTGGACTCCATGTAGTGGGTGCGCTCCATCGCCGTCCAGTGGTCGATGGGGAAGAGCGAGTCGTCGCAGGCGATCTTGCTCAGCAGCATCCAGGACTGCGCGGTGAAGACGGCGGCCTCGTAGGTGCGGATGTCGCCGTGGGCATCGGTGACGGTGATGCGGTTGCCCGCGGTGCGGTTGAGGCGGGTGACCGCGGGCCGGGGCGTACCGTCGTGCAGCGACGACAGCGAGGTGCCCGGCGCCCAGTGCACGATCTTCGCTGGCTCGCGCTCCCACAGGCGCAGCGGCAGCTGCTGGCTGCCGCCGACGATGCCGCGGTGGTGGTCGTCGGCCTCGGTGTAGACGACCCGCAGGATCTCCAGGATGGAGTTGGGGAAGTCGGTGTCCCAGCCGCCGGTGCCGAAGCCGACCTGGCCGAAGATCTCCCGGTGGCGGAAGGACTTGAAGGCCGTCGAGTCGCAGAGGTAGCCGTAGAAGGTCTGGTTGTCGAGCTTCTCGACGAGCCGGGCCCAGATCTCGCGGATGCGCGGGACGTCGCGCTCGCGGATCGCCTGGTTCATGTCGGAGAAGTCCGCGCCCTCCTCCAGGCAGGCGTTCCAGGCGTTCATGACCTGGTGGTAGACCTCGGGGAGGTCCTCGACGGTACGGGCGTAGTGCGACTCGCCCTTGAGGTCGACGACGGTCGACGGGGTGTCCGCGGCCAGCGGGTTGGGGAACGGCGTGGTCGTCAGGCCCACCAGGTCGATGTAGTGCTGGAGCGCCGTCGAGGACGGCGGGAAGCGCATCGCGCCCATCTCGGCGGTCAGGCCCGCGGCATCGGCCGGGGTGCCCTCGAAGCCGACGGTCCGCAGCCGGCCGCCTATCTGGTCCGCCTCGTAGACGACGGGCTTGAGGCCCATCTTCATCAGCTCGTAGGCGGTGATGATGCCGGAGAGGCCGCCGCCGATGACCGCGACCTCCTTGCCGTGCTCGGTCGCGGGGATCTGGCCGAGGCCCGCCGGGTGGGCGAGGAAGTCGTCGTAGGCGTACGGGAAGTCCGGGCCGAACATGGTGATCGGCGGCTGGGCATCCGCGTGGTGGGCGGCGGTGGGCACCGTGGACGTCATCGGGGACGAGCTCCTTGCAGACAGGGCACAGCAGGCAGGGCAGCGCAGGCCGGGTGGGCCGGCCTGCGGCGGATCGGGGGGCGGGGGGTCAGGTCACGTCAGCGGGCCGTACAGCTCGGGCCGGCGGTCGTGCAGATAGGGGTTGTCCGCGCGGGACTGCTTCAGGAAGGCGGCGTCGACCTCGGCCCGGACCAGCTGCTCGGTGCGGCCGGCGCGGGTGCGGACCACACCGTCCGGGCCGGCCAGGCAGCTGAGGCCGACGAACTCGAACTCGCCCTCCGCGCCGACCCGGTTGACGTACGCGACATACATCTGGTTCTCGAAGGCGCGGACCGGGATGACGGACTCGGCGACGAACTGGAAGGGGTGCATCTGCGCGGTGGGCACCAGCAGCAGATCGGTGCCGGCCAGCGCATGGGCCCGGACGTTCTCCGGGAACTCCACGTCGTAGCAGATCATCACGCCGATCCGGAGCCCGGCCAGCTCGGCCTGGACGACGGCCCGCTCCCCCGGGGTGAACCATTCGCGCTCGAAGCAGCCGAAGAGATGGGTCTTGCGGTAGTTCGCGAGGCGCTCGCCCGTGGGGCCGATGAGCTGCGCGGAGTTGTACACCGCGGCGCTGTCGGGCTCGTCCTGCGCGGCGCGCTCGGGGTAGCCGTAGAGCACCGCGATGCCGTGCTCGGCGGCGATCTTCCCGATGGCCTGCGCGCCGGCGCCGTCGGCGGTCTCCGCGAGGCGGTGGACGTCGCCGCCGATGGCATAGCCGGTGAGGAAGAGCTCGGGGCAGGCCAGCAGTCCGGCGCCGGTGGCCGCCGCAGCGCGGGCCGCGTCCTCGATCACCCGCAGATTGTGCGCGACATCGCCGGGCCGGCCCGAACTCTGGAGCAGGGCGGTGTGCAGCGACGTCATGGGACCCCTCGGCGAGACGGTGCGGGTGGACGCATTGACGGTACGGGCCGCCGGTGATCCGGGACAAGGCGCCACCGTTGCGTGCCGATGGACGATTCATTGCGCGTTCAAGGGACTGTGCGGAGATTCGTTGCGCCGGCGCCGCAGCGGCCCCGGGCGGCCGCCCGCCCGTCGCCTCGGCGCGCGCCGGGCCGCAGGTCAGCGCCCGGGTCAGCGCGCTCCTGAGCACCCGGGGGTCAGGTTGGCGGTCACCGGTCGAGGACGGTGACGGTACGGTCGAGGACGGTCACGGTACGGAGGTCAGACCCCGTCGGGCGGCACGTCCCGCAGGCTCTCCTGGACCGTCTCCCGTACCAGCCCGCGCAGCCAGCGGTGTCCCGCGTCGGCCTCCTGGCGCGGGTGCCAGGCCATCTCCATGGCCAGCGGCGGCAGTTCGAGCGGGATCGGCAGCGTGCGCAGGCCCAGCCCGCGGACCGTCGCCACCCCGGCCCGCTCGCTGGTCAGGCCCACCGCGTCGCTGTCGCGGACCATCATCAGCGACGCGGCGAAGGTCGGGACGGTGGCGATCACCTTGCGCCGCAGTCCGCGGGCGGCGAGCGCCGCGTCGACCGGCCCGGTCAGCCGGCCGCGGCGGGAGAAATTGAGGTGTGCCGCGTCGGCGAAGCGGCGCGCGGTGAGTTTCCCGGCGGTCAGCGGGTGGCCCGCGCGCACCACCGCGACGTTGCGGTCGACGAACAGCTCCTCCCTCCGGATCTCCGGCTCATGGCTGTCGATGACACCGAGCTCCAGGTCCGCGGCGCCGTCCCGCAGCAGCGGCACATCGATATGGCTCTCGCCGAGGAAGCGCAGCACGACCTGCGGCGCTTCCTCGGCGACCCGGGCGACCAGGCGCGGCCCGAGGGAGGTGACGAAGAGGTCGTTGGCGTAGAGGGTGAACACCCGGGCCAGCTGGGCCGGGTCGGCGGGCGCGGACGGGGCCAGGACGCCGTGGGCCGCCTCCACCAGCCGGTGCACCTCGGCCCTGATTTCCAGGGCGCGCGGGGTGGGCACCATATGGCGCCCGGCGCGCACCAGGACGGGGTCGCCGATCGTGCGGCGGATACGGCCGAGGGCGCGGCTCATGGCCGGTCCGGAGAGGCCGAGCCGGTCGGCGGCCGCGGTCACACTCTGCTCTTCGAGCAGGGCGTCCAGCGCCGTCAGCAGATTGAGGTCGATGTTTGCGTTTCGCGCAATCATGGAGTGCGCCCCTTGCATTTGAGGTCAACTGAACGGGACCTTAGCGTCCCGGTCATGACCTCCACCGTTTCCCCTCCGGACTCCCCTCCCGCATCCGCCGGCCGGCTCGCCCGGCGGCGCCCGGTGACGGCCGCGATGTGCGCCTGTGTGCTGGTGGCGCAGTCGCTGGTGGCCGCGATGAACCTGGCGATACCCAAGATCGCCGCAAGCGCTCTGCACCCCTCCCCCGCCCAGCTGTTGTGGATCGTCGACACCTATGTGCTGGTCTTCGCGGGGCTGTTGATCCCGGCCGGTGCGCTCGGCGACCGGGTGGGCCGCAAGGGGGTGCTGCTCACCGGGCTCGGTGTGTTCGCCGCGGGCGCGCTGCTGTGCGCGCCGGCGACCACGCTGCCGGTGCTGCTGGCGGGCCGGGCCCTCTCGGGCGCGGGCGCCGCGCTCCTGGTCCCCGCGACCATGTCCGTACTCCTGCACACCGCGCCGCCCGACCGCCGGGCCGGGGGCCGTCGCCGCCTGGAGCACCGCGGTCGGGATCGGCGGGCTGGCGGGCAATGCGGGCGGCGCGCTGATCCTGCAATTCCTGCCGTGGCAGGGGCTGTTCTGGGCGTATGTGCCCCTCGCCCTGGCCCTGCTGGTCTGGGTGGCGACGGCCGCGCCACGGATCCCCCGGCAGACCGCGACGCTCGATCTGCCGGGCTCGGCACTGCTGGTCCTCGGGGCGGCGGCGCTGCTCTTCGGCATCATCGAGGGCCCGGGGCAGGGCTGGGCCTCGACCACGGTGACCGGCGCGTTCGCCCTGGCGCTGGTGGTGTTCGCGCTGTTCGTCCGGCACGGGCTGCGGGCCGCGCACCCGGTGCTGGACCCCCGGCTGTTCCGGCTGCCGCGGCTGCTCGCCGGGAGCCTCGGTATCGCCGTCACCTTCTTCGGGATGTTCGCGCTGTTCTACGTCAACGCCCAGTTCCTCCAGTACGTGAAGGCGTACTCGCCCCTCCAGACGGGCTGCGCCATCGCGCCCCTGGCCCTCGGGATGATGGCGGTGACGAAGTACGGCCTGCGCTGGGTGCGGCGGGTCGGCGAGGCCAGGACGGTCGGTGCGGGACTGGCGCTGATCGCGGCCGGTCTGCTGCTGCTCGCCACCGCGGACGCCCGCACTCCCTACCTCTGCTACCTGGCGTTTCTGCTGGTGATGGCGGCCGGTGCGGGGCTGGCGATGCCGACGCTGTCGCATGCGATCGTGGCGTCCGTACCGGCCCACCGCGCCGGGATGGGGTCGGGACTCCAGGGCGCGGCGCGGGAGTTGGGCGCGGCGCTGGGTATCGCCGTGGTGGGCACGGTGCTGTCCGTGCGCTTCGCCGCGGGGACCGGGCACGGCGCCACGACGGTCACCGCGTTCGCCGACGCCACGGCGCTGGGCTACCGGATCGCGGCGGGTGTGGTGCTGGTGGTGGGAGGTGCCGTGGTGTGGGGTCTGCGGGCCGGCGCCCGGGCCGGGCGCGGCGGGTCCTGAAGGAAAGCCCGCCCCGCGGTGGGTCAGCCCGGCGCGCCCGAGCTGTAGCGCCGCAGCAGCGGGGAGAGCACCAGCACGGACTTGGTCCGCTCCACGAACGGCTCGCCCGCGATCCGCTCCAGCACCCGTTCGAAGTGCCGCATGTCGGCGGCGAAGACCTGGACGACGGCGTCCGCCTCACCGGTGACGGTGGAGGCGGACGCCACTTCCGGGTAGCGCGACAGGCCGCGGTGGATCGCCTCGGGCGAGGTGTTGCGGCGGCAGTAGAGCTCGATGAACCCCTCGGTCTCCCAGCCGAGCGCGGCCGGATCGACCCGTACGGTGAATCCGGTGATCGCGCCGTCCGCCCGCAGCCGGTCCACCCGGCGCTTGACGGCCGGTGCGGACAGCCCGACCTCCTGGCCGATGTCGGCATAGCTGCGGCGGGCGTCCTCGGCGAGGGCGTGGACGATGCGTTCGTCGAGATCGTTCAGTCGCACTGCGGGTGGATCACTTCTCTGCGGTGGCCAATCGGGAGCGGCGCATGCCGTATCCGAAGTAGACCACAAGGCCCACGGCCATCCAGACACCGAAGACCACCCAGGTCACGGCGCCGAGGCTGCCCATCATGTAGACGCACAGCAGGAAACCGATCGCCGGGAAGAGCGGCGAGAGCGGGGTGCGGAAGCTGCGCGGCATGTCGGGCCGGGTGCGGCGCAGCACGATCACCGCGACATTGACCAGCGCGAAGGCGAACAGGGTGCCGATGCTGGTGGCGTCGGCCAGCTCGCCCAGCGGCACCGCCGCGGCGAGCACCCCGCAGAACAGCGAGACGATGATGGTGTTGACGCGCGGCGCACCGCTCTTGGGGTGCACCTTGGAGAACACCTTCGGCACCAGCCCGTCCCGGGACATCGCGAACAGGATGCGGGTCTGGCCGTAGAGCACGGTCAGCACGACGCTGGCGATGGCGATGACGGCGCCGAAGGCGAGCAGCACGGCCCACCAGCTCTGGCCGGTGACCGCCTTCATGATGCCGGCCAGCGCGGCCTCCGAGCCCTCGAACTTCTGCCAGGGCATCGCGCCCACGGCGATCGCCGCGACCAGGCAGTACAGCGCGGTGACGATCACCAGCGAGAGCATGATCGCGCGCGGCAGGTCGCGCTGCGGGTCCTTGGCCTCCTCACCGGCGGTGGAGGCGGCGTCGAAGCCGATGTACGAGAAGAACAGGGTCGCGCCCGCGGCACTGACGCCCGCCATGCCCATCGGCATGAAGTTCGCGTAGTTGCCGGACCGCACGCCCTGGATGGCGACACCGCAGAACAGCAGCAGCGCGGCGATCTTGACGACGACCATGATCGTGTTGGCGCGGGCGCTCTCCTTGGCGCCGCCCAGCAGGAACACCATCGCCAGCAGCACGACCAGCAGGGCCGGCAGGTTGAAGACGCCGCCGTCACCGGGCGGCTGGGACAGCGCGTCCGGGATGGTGAAGCCGAAGACGCCGCTGAGCAGCTCGTTCAGATACTCGCCCCAGCCCACGGCGACGGCCGCGACCGAGACGCCGTACTCCAGGATCAGACACCAGCCGCAGACCCAGGCGACCAGCTCACCGAGGGTGGCATAGGCGTAGGAGTACGAGGATCCGGAGACCGGGATGCTGCCGGCCAGCTCCGCGTAGGACAGTGCGGAGAACAGGGCGGTGACGCCGGCGATCACGAAGGCGAGGATGACCGCGGGCCCGGCGTCCGGGACGGCCTCGCCGAGGACCACGAAGATGCCGGTGCCGAGCGTGGCCCCGATGCTGATCATGGTCAGCTGCCACATGCCCATCGAGCGGCGGAGCGTTCCCCCCTCGCCCTTGCCGCCCTCGGCGACCAGCCGCTCGACGGGCTTGCGCCGCATCAGCCGAGTGGCCAGGCCCCCTGACGAGGGGGGCCGGGGGTCGCTGTCCCCTGCGGGCGGGGCTGCGCCGTGCTCCAACACTGGGGTGGCTCCTTTATCGCTGCCGATCAGATGACGGGTACGGATGACGGCGACCGGCAGCGGTCGGTACAAGGGCATGCCGGAGCACACCGCAGCAGGAGACCGCCGAGCAGGCGGTCTCCGCCACTCCACGTACAGCGCTTGACCTTACGGCCCGCCGCTGACCTGCCGTAATGCAGGTTCTTTGCGCAACAGTGCACGATCGTTGCGCACCGGCGCGGCGGGCGGTCGTTCGTTGCGCGCCAGGTCCCGATCGTACGGGTTCCGCTGCCTGGCACCGACCGGGGCCCCTGGTTCCACTTAGCCGAACGGCCCCGCACCGAGTCGGTGCGGGGCCGTTGAGCGGCGGCGGCGACGGCCGGTGAGCGGCCGTGTGACGCGTCAGTTCCAGCTGTCGTGCAGCGGCTTGCCCTCGGCGTAGCCGGCGGCGCTCTGCACACCGACCACGGCCTTCTCGGCGAACTCCGCCAGGGAGGCCGCGCCCGCGTAAGTGCAGGAGCTGCGGACGCCCGCGATGATCGAGTCGATCAGGTCCTCGACGCCGGGGCGCGCCTGGTCGACGAACATCCGCGAGGTGGAGATGCCCTCCTCGAAGAGCCCCTTGCGGGCCCGGTCGTAGGCCGACTCGTCGCTCGTGCGGTTGCGCACCGCACGGGCCGAGGCCATCCCGAAGCTCTCCTTGTACGGCCGGCCGTCGGCGGTGTGCTGAAGATCACCGGGCGATTCGAGGGTGCCGGCGAACCAGGAGCCGATCATGACGTTGGACGCGCCCGCGGCCAGCGCCATGGCGACATCGCGGGGGTGGCGGATACCGCCGTCGGCCCAGACGTGCTTGCCGAACTTCTTGGCCTCGGCGGCGCACTCCAGCACCGCGGAGAACTGCGGCCGGCCGACACCGGTCATCATCCGGGTGGTGCACATCGCGCCCGGTCCGACGCCGACCTTGATGATGTCCGCGCCGGCCTCGATCAGATCGCGGACGCCCTCGGCGGAGACGATGTTGCCCGCCACGATCGGGACCTGCGGGTCCAGCGCCCGGACCGCCTTGATCGCGCTGATCATCGACTCCTGGTGACCGTGCGCGGTGTCCACGACGAGGGTGTCCACACCGGCCGCCAGCAGGGCCTTGGCCCGGCCGGCCACATCGCCGTTGATGCCGACCGCGGCCGCGATCCGCAGCTTCTCGTCGGCGTCGGTGGCGGGGGTGTACAGGGTGGCGCGGAGCGCGCCCTTACGGGTGAGGATGCCGATCAGCATGCCGTCCGCGTCGACCGCGGGCGCGAGCTTGCGGTTGGCCGCGTCGAGGCGGTTGAAGGCTTCCCGCGGGTCGATGTCCGCGTCCAGGACCAGCAGGTCCCTGGACATGACCTCGGCCACCTGGGTGAAGCGGTCCACCCCGGCCAGGTCGTGCTCGGTGACGACGCCGACCGGGCGGCCGCTCTCGACGACGATGCCCGCGCCGTGCGCCCGCTTGGGCAGCAGCGCCAGGGCGTCGGCCACGGTCGCGACCGGGGACAGCACGATCGGCGTGTCCAGGACCAGATGACGGCGCTTGACCCAGGTCACGACGTCGGTGACGACATCGAGCGGGATGTCCTGCGGGATGACGACCAGGCCGCCACGGCGGGCCACGGTCTCGGCCATCCGGCGGCCGGCGATCGCCGTCATGTTGGCGACCACGAGCGGGATGGTGGTCCCGGTGCCGTCGTGCGAGGCCAGGTCCACGCTCTGGCGGGATCCCACGGCGGAGCGTCCGGGCACCATGAACACATCGTCGTAGGTCAGGTCGTAGGGCACCGAAGAACTCTCTTCGAGCGCGCCGTTCTTCGGGTTCAGGAATCGCATATGGCCAGGATACGGGCCCTGACCAGGGGTCATATGATTGTCCGAGCGCTTTGTCGGGCGTGTGTGCGATCCCCCAAGGGCCCTCGCGGCGCCCGGTGGGTCCCCGCCGTGCCGGGATGCTCCGCACGGGCGGCGGACCGCGTGGCATCGCCGCTGGTCGGGCGGCCGCGGCCGCCGCTAGGCGCCCTGCCGGGCCCGCCCCCGGGCCATGATCACGGCCAGTCCGGCGTCCGTGTCCCGCCAGTAACCCACCGCATCCGCCAGCACACCCTCGACGATGCTCCACTGATCGGGCGCCGCGGCCGCATATCCCTGCCAGCCCGTCACCACGAGCAGCCGGCCGCGGCCGGCCGGGCACCAGGACAGATCGGTGAGGCAGTCGGCGAGCGCGTCCCAGTTGCGGCCGAACCACTCCGGCAGCCGCAGCGCCCCGGCACACCGCTCCATGAAGGCGGCCTTGTCCGCGACCCCGTCGAGATCCAGGGACGCACCGGTCCAGCCGGCGTCCCGGGCGGCGGCCAGCGCGTCCGCCACCGCGCGCTCCGCGGGCCAGGGCAGCACCCCCGGGGGCGTGCTGCCGTCGAGCACCGCGGCGAGCGGCCGGGGTACGGGAGCCGTCATCGGAGCACCGCCTTGAAAGACCGGTAGTGATCTTCGGTGTAGTACGTCTCATGGCTCTGACCGGTGACGAGCCGTCGGGCGCCGCGGTCCGGTGCGCCCGGCGTGGGCACGGTGTACTCGTGGTAGTAGCCGCGCGGCTGACGGGGCAGCAGTCGCTCCCGGTTGCCGAAGACCGTCCCGTCCTGGGCGTACGGGAAGGGACCGCCGGCGTCGATCAGGCGCAGGGTGTCCCGTGCCTGCGAGGGCAGCTCGCCGACCGGCACGACCGGCATGCCCTGCGCCCAGTCCGGTACGCCGGAAGCGCGCGGCGTACCGTCGACGGCCGTGGCGGTGGACCGCGGCGCCGCCTGCGAACTCCCGTTGGCACCACCGCCCGTGGCACACCCGGTCAGCACCAGGAGCAGCCCGGCGAGCAGCGCGCCGACGACGGCGACGGCGCGGCGCGGGGAGAAGCGGATCACCATGCGCCGATGCTGTCACAGGGGCGCGCGGGCTGCTCGTCGATGAGCGCGGGCCGGGGCCCATCGGGGGGCGCGGTCCGGGCTCACGCGGGCCGCCGCCCGGCGCCGCCTCCGGGCCCCGCTCCGGCTCTATGTCCGGGCCCGGCTCCCCGTCCGGCTCCGGCTCCGGCCTACGTCACGCCCCGTCAGGGTCCGCCCGGTCCAGTGCGGGGCGCGGCCCCGGGCCGGTCTCCAGCAGCAGATGGTCGGCGGCGGCGGTGTCCGTGACCAGGCTCGTCACCAGCCCGGAGCGCAGCACCGCACCGATCGCGGCGGCCTTGCGCCCGCCGCCCGCGATGGCGACGACCTCCGGGATCCGGCGCAGCCGGTCCGCCTCGACGGTGATGCACCGCTCGCCGAGGTCCCGGCCGATCCGGCGGCCCTCGGCATCGAAGAGGTGCGCGGACATCTCGGCGGCGGCACCCAGCGAGGCGTAATGCTCCCGCTCCTGCTCCGACAGCATGTCGTAGACGGTCGAGACGCCCGGCTCCCAGGAGCCGATGGAGACACAGGCGACGGTGACCTTGTCGAAGTAGTCGAACGCGCGGGCAATCCCGGTCTGGCGGCGCAGCGCCTCGGCCGTCGCCGAGTCGGGCAGCAGCATCGGCGCGTAGATCGGGTGCGCCTCGCCCCCGGCGACGTCCGCCGCGCGGCGCACCGCCTCGACGGAGCCGCGGTCGGCGGTCCCCGCGTCGTAGACACCGGTCAACTGCACGACGGTGCACGGCGGGAGGCGGTGCAGCGCGGCGGCCATGTGAATGGTCGACCGGCCCCAGGCCAGCCCCAGCACATCGCCCTCGGCGACCAGCTCGCCCAGCAGGTCGGCCGCGACCTCGCCGAGGTTCTCCGGGTCGGCGGCGTCCTCGGGCGGGGCCTGGCCGCCGAAGGCGGGGGGAGCGTCGGCGGGCGACTCGACGACCACCGCGTGCCGCAGGCCGTAGCGGGCCCGCAGGGCGTCGGAGCGTTCGGCGTCCAATTCGGAGGGCACCCGGATCTCGATCCGTACGAGATCACGCTCCAGCGCCGTCTCCAGCACCCGCGCGACCTTGAACCGGCTGACGCCGAATTCCTCCGCGATCTGGATCTTCGACTTGCCCTCAAGATAGAAACGGCGGGCCATGGCCGCGGCCTGCACCAGCTCGGCAGGGCCCATTCCGGACTGTGGGCGGCTGGCTACCACGAAATTCTCCCCTTTTGCGCATCTGATCGAGTCTTTGCTCATCCTTTCAGAAACCCGGCGGCAACGGGGACCATCAGCGCCCCGACCCTCATGAACGCTCGGTGGCGCCCCGCGCAAGCGGCGCCGCGGCCCCGCCACGAGGAGATTCCGGTGGCCGGAATGGACCGGTCCGCCCGCGCCCCGCTCCGGAATTCAGTGCGCGCAGCCCCAGCCCGCCGCCGCGGTCGCCGTCTCGGCCTTTTCCCGCAGGTCCCGGACCGCCTTCGCCGGATCGTCCGCGCCGTACACCGCGGAGCCCGCGACGAACACATCCGCGCCCGCCTCCGCGCACCGCTCGATGGTGGCCGCGGAGACCCCGCCGTCCACCTGAAGCGCCAGCTGAAGGCCGTGCCGGGAGATCAGCTCACGGCTGCGGCGGATCTTCGGCAGCATGATGTCCAGGAAGGCCTGGCCGCCGAAGCCGGGCTCCACGGTCATGATCAGCAGCATGTCGAGCTCGGGCAGCAGATCCTCGTACGGCTCGATCGGCGTGGCCGGCTTCAGCGCCATCGACGCCCGTGCCCCCTTGGCCCGGATCTCCCGCGCCAGCCGCACCGGCGCGGCCGCCGCCTCCACATGAAAGGTCACGGAACCGGCCCCGGCCTCGATGTACTGGGGCGCCCAGCGGTCCGGGTCCTCGATCATCAGATGCAGATCGAGCGGGGTGTCCGTCGCCTTGCTCAGCGACTCGACCACCGGCACACCAAGGGTCAGGTTCGGAACGAAGTGGTTGTCCATGACGTCGACGTGCAGCCAGTCGGCGCCCTCCACCGCCTTCGCCTCCTCGGCAAGCCGAGCGAAGTCCGCGGACAGAATGCTGGGGTTGATCAAGGCCATGCCCCCCAGTATGGCGTGCGCTCCGGGGGGCCCGGGAGGGGGGACGGCCGTCTCTCAGGCCACCCGCCGCAGCAGGGCCAGGTACATCGCGTCCGTGCCGTGCAGATGGGGCCACAGCTGGACGTCCGGGCCGTCGCCGAGGGCCGGGACGCCGGGCATCAGGGGGCGGGCGTCGATCCACTCCGTCTCGAACGGCTCGCCGCCCCGGCCCTTCAAGACGTCGTCCACCACGGCGCGGGTCTCGGCCGGATGCGGTGAGCAGGTCGCATAGCCGACGACGCCGCCGATCCGGACCGCCGCGAGCGCCTGCCGCAGCAGCTCGCGCTGGAGCGGGGCGAAGCCGTCCAGGTCCTCGGGGCGGCGGCGCCAGCGGGCCTCCGGGCGGCGGCGCAGCGCGCCCAGGCCGGTGCACGGCACGTCCACCAGGACCCGGTCGAAGGCGCCGGGCCGCCAGGCGGGGCGGGTGCCGTCGGCCGCGATGACCGCGTACGGGCCGGGGTTGCCCTCCAGCGCCCGGGCCACCAGACGGGCGCGGTGCGGCTGCTTCTCCGACGCCAGCAGGGCGGCGCCGCGCTGCGCGGCGAGCGCCGCCAGCAGCGCCGCCTTGCCGCCGGGGCCGGCGCAGCCGTCGAGCCAGGCGCGGTCGGGGCCCTCGACGGGCGCGTTCGCCAGCGCCAGGGCGACGAGCTGACTGCCCTCGTCCTGCACCCCGGCACGCCCCTCGCGCACCGGGTCCAGCGCGCCCGGCTCGCCGCCTTCCGCGAGCCGCACCGCGTACGGGGACCAGCGCCCGGGGAGCGCGCTCTCCTCGCCGGCCACCGTCAGCAGTTCCTCGGCGGTGCTCCGGCCGGGCCGGGCGACCAGGGTCACCTCGGGGCGTTCGTTGTCCGCCTCCAGCAGGTCCTCGATGCCGGCCCGGCCGCCGCCGAGCGCGTCCCACAGGGCGGAGACGATCCAGCGGGGGTGCGCATGCACGAGGCCGAGGTGGTCCTCGGGGTCCTTGTCGTACTCCGGGGCGACCCGCTCCAGCCACCCGTCCAGGTCATGGGCCGCGACCTTGCGCAGCACCGCGTTGACGAACTTCGCCCGGCCGTCGCCCAGCACCACTCGCGCCAGTTCGACGCTGGCGCTGACCGCGGCGTGGCTGGGGATACGGGTGCCGAGCAGCTGGTGCGCCCCGAGCGTCAGCACGTCCAGGACCGGTGGGTCCACCTCGCGCAGCGGCCGGTCCACGCACTGCGCGATGATCGCGTCATAGGTGCCCTGCCACCGCAGCGAGCCGTACACCAGCTCCGTCGCCAGCGCCGCGTCCCGGGCGTCGAAGTCACCGCCCTCACGCGCCTTGCGCAGCAGGGGCGGCAGGACCAGATTCGCGTAGGCGTCGCGCTCGTCGACGGCCCGCAGCGCCTCGAACGCGAGGATCCGGACCGGGTCCTTCTGCGGGCGGCGATAGGGCTTGCTGGGGCGACGGCGCGGCTGCTGACTCACAGAAAAGGTGCTCCGGATACAGGAAGAGGGATCCCTCCCAGCCTACGTGGACTCGGTGGCGGCGTCCCCGGGGGAGGGATGGGGGTGCAGTGGGCGGCGCGGGCGGTGCGGGCGACGCGGGCGGTGCGGGCGACGCGGGCGGTGCGGGCGACGCGGGCGGCCGCCCCTCGGGAATACCGGCCCGCCCCCGTCACGTTGTGGCCCCGAGGGGGCGCTCGCACCCCCTACGGGATGTGTTCGCCCGCCCCCTAATGCCTGTCCCCCAGCCGCTCCCCGCCTTCGATGCGCACCCCGCGCGCCCAGTCCGCGGCCTTCATCGGCTTCTTGCCCTGCGGCTGGACCCAGATGAGTTCCACGGGGTGGCTGCCCGTGCCGACGTGGACCGCCTTCTTCGTGACAGCGAGTTCGCCGGGCGCCAGGCCCAACTCCGCGTGGTCCACCGCGGAGACGGCCGACATCAGCTTGAGCCGCTCACCGCGGAAGACCGTCCAGGCGCCGGGCGCGGGCGCGCAGCCACGGATCACCCGGTCGACCCGCAGTGCGGGCGCCGCCCAGTCCACCTTCGCGTCCTCGACCTCGATCTTCGGGGCGAGCGTGACGCCCTCGGCCGGCTGCGGCACCGCCTGGAGCGTGCCGTCCTCGATGCCGTCCATCGTCGCCACCAGCAGCCCGGAACCGGCGAACGCCAGCCGGGTCAGCAGATCGCCGCTGGTGTCGGTCGGCCGGACCTCCTCGGTCAGCACGCCGAAGACCGGGCCGGAGTCCAGGCCGGTCTCGATCTGGAAGGTCGAGGCGCCGGTCACCTCGTCCCCTGCAAGCACCGCGTGCTGCACGGGCGCCGCGCCCCGCCAGGCAGGCAGCAGCGAGAAGTGCAGATTGACCCACCCCTTGGCGGGGATGTCGAGCGCGGCCTTCGGCAGCAGCGCACCGTAGGCGACCACCGGGCAGCAGTCCGGCGCGATCTCCCGCAGCCGGGCCAGAAAGTCCTCGTCGCGCGGCTTGGCGGGCTTGAGCACCTCGATGCCCGCCTCCTCCGCACGCTCCGCGACGGGGCTGGCGACGAGCCGGCGGCCGCGTCCGGCGGGGGCGTCGGGCCGGGTCACCACGGCCACGACCTCGTGCCGGTCCGAGGCGATCAGGGCATCGAGGGCGGGTACGGCGACCTCGGGGGTGCCGGCGAAGACAAGCCTCATGGGTGGCGAACTACCTCTCACACGCAGCGGAACGACACACCAGTCTATGGGTCCCGCAGGAGGCCATGGGCGGTGGTTCGAGGGGGCGTACACGATTTCCCGCGCCTTGTAGGAAAGCTCGTACGCCCCCATACCGTGACCAGAGCCGCTGCTGTCGCGTTGGTCAAACAGCATTGACCCGGGCCGGGCCGCTTTGGCGGCCCGCTCGTCACACATCCTTCCTATTTCACGCCGGTTCGAGAGGCTTGCTCATGGCCGACCACGCAACCCACGACGCCCAGGCGCGCGCCAGCCTGCATCTCCTGGTGCGGGACATCGAGCGGGTGCGCCGGCAGGTGGACGCACTGCGCACGCTGACCGCTCAGCTCGGCAACGTCTACCGGCCCCGACGCACGGGCCCCTCCGCGGGCTTCGTCGTCTACGGACGCGCGCCCGCTCCGACGGTGCGCCTTGCCCAGGAACTGCGGGACAGCGTCGAAACCCTTGTCACGGCCGCGGTCGACTTCGACCGATCGCTGGGATTCTCGTGGGACGCGGTGGGCTCGGCGCTCGGCGTCACCAAACAGGCGGTACACCGTCGTTACGGTGCCCGCAGAGCCGCGGCCCAGCCCGCCGCGGAGGCCAACGGCGCCGAGCCGGCGGTGCGTTCGCCCGAGGCCACCGCGACCCGTGCGGTGACCGTGGCCGCGGGGCTGCCCGGCGCTCCGTCCGTCCCGGCCGCCCGGTCCATGCCCGCCCAGCCCTCCGCGGCCGCCCGTGACGAACCGGCCCGGCCGGGCGCCTTCCCCGGCCCCCGCAACGGCTGAACCACCCGCGACACCGGGCGCCTTCGCCCCCACGCCGCTCGCCAACGCCCCGGGACGCCGCACTCGGTCCCGGGGCGGCGCCATGTCCGGGGCGCCGACACGGCGACAGCCCCCCGGCGGACGCTCACCCCAGATCGGGCGGATCGATCCGGACCCGTACGGCCTCCCCCTCCCGCTTGACCAGCCGGGCCGCGCGGGCCGCCTTGAGCGCGGCGGCGAGGGCCGCGCCCTGGCCGGGGCGGACCCGCACCAGCGCACGCTCCCACTGCTCGCCAGGCGGCGGGTCGCCCGGGCGGCGCGGGCGGGCGGGGTCCGGCACCGGAAGCGGTACGGGCCCCAACACCTCGGCGCCCGCCGGGAGTTCGGCGGAGCTCAGCAGCTCGGTGACATCCTCGCCGCGGCCGGCCACGGAGGCCATCCGCGACACCGGAGGGAACCCCAGCTCGGCGCGCTCGGCCAGCTCACGGACCGCATGGCCGACCGGGTCCCAGCGCACCAGCGCCTGCACCGGCCGCAGCGTCGGCTCCGCGATCACCGCGACCGTGCCACCCGCCGCCTGCCCGCGGACCAGTGAGGCGGCGCCCAGCCAGCGGCGCAGCGCCTCCTCCCCCGCCCGCAGATCCGGCCGCCCCAGCAGCGCCCAGCCGTCCAGCAGCAGCGCGGCCGCATACCCGTCGCCCTCGGCCACCGGCTCCGCGCCCGGGGTGCTCACCACGAGCGCGGGGACACCGGGCACCGTGGCCAGCACATGGTCCCGCCCCGAGGTCCGCACCGGCACCGCCGGGAACACCCGGCCCAGCTCCTCCGCGGTCCGCCGCGCGCCCACGATCTGCGCCCGCAGCCGCGCGCCGCCGCACTCGGAGCAGTGCCAGTCCGGCTCCGGGCGGCCGCACCACGCGCAGCACAGCTCGCCGGCGTCCTGCGCCTCCAGCGGGCCCGCGCAGGACCGGCAGCGCGCGGGGGTACGGCACCGTTCGCACGCCAGCCGGGGGGCGTATCCCCGGCGCGGGACCTGGATCAGCACCGGTCCACGCTGAAGGCCCTCCCGCACCACCTGCCAGGCCATCGTCGGCAGCCGGGCGGCCCGCGCGGCGGCATCCCGCGCCTCGTCACCGTCGCCGACCGTACGCACCAGCGGCGCCGCGGCCCGGACCTGTTCGCGCTCGGCGGTCAGCGGGCGCGCCCAGCCCGTCTCGACCAGCTGGGCCGCCTCGACCGTGCAGCTCAGCCCGCCCAGCAGAAATCCCGCCCGCTCATGGACCGACCGCTGGATGAGGACCTCACGGGCATGCGGCTGCGGCGCATGCGGATCGCTGTGGCTGGCGTCGCCGTCGTCCCAGAGGGCGACCAGGCCCAGGTCGGCGACCGGCGCGAACATCGCCGCCCGGGTCCCGACCACGGCGCGCACCGCGCCACGGCTGACCGCCAGCCAGCGGCGATAGCGCTCCTCGGGCCCGGCGTCGGCGGTCAGCAGCACATGCCGGCCGGCGCCGATCAGCTCGCCGAGCGCCGCGTCCACCCGCGCCGCGGCCCGCCCGTCCGGCACCACCACCAGCGCACCGCGCCCGCCGGCCAGCGCCGCGGCCGCCGCCCGCGCCAGCTCCTGCGGCCAGGTCGCCCCGGGCAGCGCCGTCCACACCGCCCGTGGCGCGTCCCCCCGGGTGAGCGCCGCGAGGAATCCGGCGCCGGCGCCATAGCGCTCCCAACTTCCCGGCTCGGGGGGCGGGTTGGGCGGCAGCGGGTCGGGCGACGGCTTGGCCTCCGCGCGCGCCCGGCGGGGCGGCACCGCCAGCTGCACCACATCGGCGAGCGTCCCGGCATAGCGGTCCGCGACCGACCGGCACAGCGCCAGCAACTCCGGCGTCAGGACCCGCTCGGACGACAGGACCTGCGCGACCGGGGCGAGCACCCCCCGGTAGTCGCTCTCCGCGACCCGTTCCACGATGAATCCGCTGACCAGCTTGCCACCCTCGCGCCGGCCGCCCTTCTCCCCCGCCCCGAAGCGCACCCGGACCCGGACGCCGGGCTGCGCCTCGTGATCCATCGCCGCCGGCACCGCATAGTCGAAATACCGGTCGAGGTGCACCAGCCCCTTGTCGACCAGCACCCGCGCCACCGGCAGCTCGGCCGCCAGCTCGGCCCCCCGCCAGGTCCGCGGTCTGGCCCGCTCCGCCTTGGTCTCCCGCACGGCCTCCCGGATGAGGGCCAACTGCTCGCCCGCATCCGCCGCCCCCGCCTCCGGTCGCCCGTTCTCCCTGCTCACAGCATCAGTCTTAGCAGACCGCACGGACAGTGCCCGGCGGCCTGTGGACAACCGACGGCCCCGGACCGCTCGGCGGTCCGGGGCCGTGGCACTCACACGGGCGCTACGGGACTTACAGCCCCGCGGCTGCCTTCAGCGCCTCCACGCGGTCCGTGCGCTCCCACGTGAAGTCCTCCAGCTCACGGCCGAAGTGGCCGTAGGCGGCGGTCTCCGCGTAGATGGGACGGAGCAGGTCGAGGTCGCGGATGATGGCCGCCGGACGGAGGTCGAAGACCTCGCCGATGGCCTGCTCGATCTTGTCGGTGTCCACCGTGGCGGTGCCGAAGGTCTCGACGAAGAGACCGACCGGCTCGGCCTTGCCGATCGCGTAGGCGACCTGGACCTCACAGCGGGCCGCGAGGCCGGCCGCGACGACGTTCTTGGCGACCCAGCGCATCGCGTAGGCGGCCGAGCGGTCGACCTTGGACGGGTCCTTGCCGGAGAAGGCGCCGCCACCGTGGCGAGCCATGCCGCCGTAGGTGTCGATGATGATCTTGCGGCCGGTCAGACCGGCGTCACCCATGGGGCCACCGATCTCGAAGCGCCCGGTCGGGTTGACCAGCAGACGGTAGCCGTCGGTGTCCAGCTTGATGCCGTCCTCGACCAGCTGGTTGAGGACGTGCTCGACGACGAACTCGCGGATGTCGGGCGCGAGCAGCGAGTCGAGGTCGATGTCGCTGGCGTGCTGCGAGGAGACCACGACGGTGTCGAGGCGGACGGCCTTGTGGCCGTCGTACTCGATGGTGACCTGGGTCTTGCCGTCGGGACGGAGGTAGGGGATGGTCCCGTTCTTGCGGACCTCGGACAGCCGGCGGGAGAGCCGGTGCGCGAGGTTGATCGGGAGCGGCATCAGCTCGGGCGTCTCGTCGCAGGCGTAGCCGAACATCAGGCCCTGGTCGCCGGCGCCCTGCCTGTCCAGCTCGTCGTCATCGCCCTCGACGCGGTTCTCGTACGCGGTGTCGACGCCCTGGGCGATGTCCGGGGACTGCGCGCCGATGGACACCGAGACGCCGCAGGAAGCGCCGTCGAAGCCCTTCTTGGACGAGTCGTAACCGATGTCCAGGATCTTGTTGCGGACGAGGTTGGGGATGTCGGCGTACGCCTTCGTCGTCACCTCGCCGGCCACATGCACCAGGCCGGTGGTGATCAGCGTCTCCACGGCGACCCGGGACGTCGGGTCTTCCTTGAGGAGAGCGTCGAGGATGGTGTCGCTGATCTGGTCAGCGATCTTGTCTGGGTGGCCCTCGGTGACGGATTCCGAGGTGAACAGGCGGCGGGACACATCGCTCCCTGGGGTTGCAGCGGCTGCTGGCTGATCATTGGCGGACGGGCCGAGAGCTGCGCTCGGCCCGATCCACTCGCCAGTTTATCGGTCGGATGCGGCGTTCGGGCACACGGTCTCGATTTATGGACCCCCCGTGACCTGGGACACCGCGGCTTACGCTAGGACGATCACCTCGAGAATGTGCCGGGTCAAGGGGACATGCCCGATTTTGCAGGGCTGACGGAGTGATTCCGGGGCCGCTTCGGCGCTTCAGCGGCGAGTCTCGGCCAGGCGGGGTGCGACCAGGTCCCAGACCGTGTCGGCCAGGGTTTCTTTGGGCCCGTACGGCACCGGGGTCTCGGTTCCGTCGGCCGCGAGGATCACCGCTTCGTTCTCCGCCGAGCCGAAGGCCTTGTGCTCCCCGACCTCATTCACGACGAGCAGGTCACAGCCCTTGCGGGCGAGCTTGGCGCGTCCGTTGGCGAGTACCTCGTCGGTCTCCGCGGCGAAGCCGACCACGAGCTGGCCCGGGTGCGCCCGCTCGGCGGAGAGCTCGGCGAGGATGTCCGGATTTCGCACCAGGGCGATGGGTTCCGGCTCCTGGCCCTCAACCTTCTTGATCTTGCCGGAGGCGTAGACGGCGGGGCGGAAATCGGCGACGGCGGCGGCCATGACCACCGCGTCGGCGTCCGCGGCGGCCTTCACCACTTCCTCACGGAGCTGGCGGGCGGTACCGACGGGGATCACGTCCACACCGGCCGGATCCGGCAGCTCGGTGTTGCCGGCGACCAGGGTGACCCGGGCACCGCGGGCCACCGCCGTACGGGCCAGCGCGTAGCCCTGCTTGCCCGAGGAACGATTGCCCAGGTAGCGGACGGGATCCAGCGGCTCACGGGTACCGCCGGCGCTGATCACGACATGGCGGCCGGCGAGATCCTGCTCGCTCGCGCGTGCGCCGCGGGCCAGCACCCGGCGGCAGAACGCGAAGATCTCGGCCGGGTCGGGGAAGCGGCCCTTGCCGGTGTCGACGCCGGTCAGCCGGCCGACCGCGGGGTCGATCACCAGCGCGCCGCGGCGGCGCAGGGTGGCGACGTTCTCCTGGGTGGCGGGGTTCTCCCACATTTCGGTGTGCATCGCGGGCGCGAAGATCACCGGACAGCGGGCGGTGAGCAGCGTGTTCGTCAGCAGATCGTCGGCGAGGCCGTGTGCGGCCTTGGCCAGCAGGTCGGCGGTGGCGGGCGCGACCACGACGAGATCGGCGGCCTGGCCGATGCGGACGTGCGGGACCTCGTGGACGGACTCCCAGACCTCGGTACCGGCCGGGTTACCGGACAGCGCCGCCCAGGTGGCCTCCCCGACGAAGTGCAGCGCCGAAGCGGTCGGCACCACCCGTACGTCGTGCCCGGACTCGGTCAGCCGCCGCAGCAGTTCGCACGCCTTGTACGCGGCGATCCCGCCGCTGACCCCCAGGACGACCCTGGGCCGCTCCCGCTCCCGCTTGTCCATCGCTTCGCCGCTCCCCGGGCTAGGTCCCTACGTATGCCCCTATGACACACCAAGGGCCCGGCGGACACGCCGCCGGGCCTCGATGAACGGTACTGCTGTGCTGCCTACTGGGCGGGGCCCTCGATGGCCTCCGAGGTCAGCAGACCCGCGTTGATTTCGCGGAGCGCGATCGAGAGGGGCTTCTCGTGGACGTGCGTGTCCACGAGGGGGCCGACGTACTCGAGCAGGCCCTCGCCGAGCTGGGAGTAGTACGCGTTGATCTGACGCGCGCGCTTGGCAGCGTAGATCACAAGGCTGTACTTCGAATCGGTGGCCTCGAGAAGCTCATCAATGGGCGGGTTGATGATGCCCTCGGGTGCAGTGATGGAAGAGGACACTCTCTACCTTCCGAAGGGGGATGAAGCGTGGGTGTAACGCAGAAGTCCTGGTCGGCCGGGGAGCTGCGCGGTCAGCCGCGGGTGTTCCGGTCCCCGGATCGATTCAGCATCAAGGCTAGCAGCTCGCGGCTGACGTCCTCGACGGAGGTGTTGACAAGCGTCACATCGAACTCTTTCTCCGCTGCCAGCTCGACCCTGGCGGCGGCCAGCCGGCGCTCGATGACCTCCGGCGCCTCGGTGCCCCGTCCGGTGAGCCGGCGGACCAGCTCGTCCCAGCTCGGCGGGGCCAGGAACACCAGCTCGGCCTCCGCCATGGACTCGCGGACCTGGCGGGCGCCCTGAAGATCGATCTCCAGCAGGACCGGTTCCCCGGCCGCCAGCCGGTCCAGCACCGCCTTGCGGGGGGTGCCGTAGCGGTTGCCCGCGAATTCGGCCCATTCGAGCAGCTCACCGTTGGCGACGAGCTTGTCGAACTCCTCGTCCTCGACGAAGAAGTAATGGATGCCGTGCCGCTCCCCGGGCCGCGGCTTGCGGGTGGTGGCCGAGACCGACAGCCAGACCTCGGGGTGGACCTTGCGCATATGCGCGACGACCGTGCTCTTGCCGACCCCGGAGGGGCCGGAGAGCACGGTCAGCCGCGGCTGTCTGGCCGGGGGCTCGGGGGTCGTCCCCCGGGAGACGTCAGAACTCATGCAGCGATTATTCCAGCTTCCCGGTGATGCCGGAAAATTCAGGAAGCGGTGCTGCCGAACTCGCGCTCCAGCGACGCGATCTGGTTGGAGCCGAGCCCCCGGACTCGGCGGCTCTCGGAGATACCGAGCCGCTCCATGATCTGCTTGGCGCGGACCTTGCCGACGCCCGGCAGGGACTCCAAGAGGGCGGAGACCTTCATCTTGCCGATGACGTCGTTCTCCTGGCCCTGCTTGATGACCTCATGGAGGGAAGCACCGGAGTGCTTGAGCCGATTCTTGACCTCGGCGCGCTCCCGGCGAGCCGCGGCGGCCTTCTCGAGCGCGGCTGCGCGCTGTTCAGGGGTAAGGGGCGGAAGAGCCACGCCTACGTCACCTCGGATGTCGAACTGTCGGATACGGACCAGTGTGGAACCTAGTCACCCCACACGTGCGGAGCAACGAGCAACGCGCTTACGTGCAGTGCTCTCGACGGAGACTAGCGGCCGAGGGCGCCAGAGTCAGCGAGAACAGACGAAAAGTCCTGGTCAGACTCTGCTGACCAGGACATTTCGGGACCAAAGTCCCCGTCTTTCGGGTCCTAGGCGAGCGCGGTGCGCACTTCGCCGGCGAATCGGTCCGCCGCCGCGCGCAGCGCCGCGGGGTCCGGACCGTGCCGCAGCACCCCCCGGCTGACGCTCGGCACGACGTTGTGCACGGCGCTTCCGAAGACCTTCGGCAGGTCGGCGGGCGTGGCGCCCTGTGCGCCGATGCCGGGGGCGAGCAGCGGACCGTTGATCGCCAGATCGAACGAGGAGAGATCGCCGAGCGTGGCGCCGACGACCGCGCCGAAGGAACCCAGCGGCTCGGCGCCGGCGTTCTCGGCGGCAAGATGGCCGAGCATCGTCGCCGCGAGGGTGCTGCCGTCCTCGCGCACCGCCCGCTGGACCTCCGCGCCCTCCGGGTTGGAGGTCAGGGCGAGCACGAAGAGGCCGGCGCCGCTCTCGCGGGCCAGGTCGACGGCCGGCCGGAGCGAGCCGTAGCCGAGGTACGGGGAGACCGTCAGCGCGTCCGAGAACAGCGGCGAGTCCTTGCGCAGGAAGGTCTCCGCGTAGGCGGCCATGGTGGAGCCGATGTCGCCGCGCTTGGCGTCCATCAGGACCAGGGCACCGCGTTCGCGCGCCTCGGCGACGGCGGTCTCCAGGACGGCCAGGCCGCGCGAGCCGAAGCGCTCGAAGAACGCGGACTGCGGCTTGAAGACGGCGACCGTCTCGCCGAGGGCCTCCACGACCGTGCGCGTGAAGCGGGCCAGGCCCGCGACATCGTCGTTCAGGCCCCAGTCGGCCAGCAGCGAGGCATGCGGGTCGATCCCGACGCAGAGCGGGCCGCGCTCGTCCATGGCCTGCCGCAGGCGCGCGCCGAAGGGGGCGGCCGGCGGGTAGGCGACGGCTTCCCGGGTCATCCGGTCACCTTCTTGTGCTCGGCGCCGACCGCGTCGGCGAGGGTGGCGTAGGGGCTGTTGCGCAGGCGGGCGGCCAGCCCCTTGTGGATCGTGCGGCACCAGAACGGGCCCTCGTAGATGAAGGCGCTGTAGCCCTGGACGAGGGTGGCGCCGGCGAGGATGCGCTGCCAGGCGTCCTCGGCGTTCTCGATGCCGCCGACGCCGATGAGGGTGATCCTGTCGCCGACGCGGGCGTAGAGGCGGCGCAGGACCTCCAGGGAGCGCTCCTTGACGGGCGCGCCGGACAGTCCGCCGGTCTCGGCGGTCAGCTTCGGGTCGGAGGTCAGCCCGAGGCCGTCGCGGGCGATGGTGGTGTTGGTGGCGATGATCCCGTCCAGGCCGAGCTCGACGGCGAGGTCGGCGACCGCGTCCACGTCCGCGTCGGCGAGGTCCGGGGCGATCTTGACCAGCAGCGGGACCCGGCGGTCGGTGACCGTACGGTCGGCGGCCGCGCGGACCTCGGTCAGCAGCGGGCGCAGATGCTCGACGGCCTGGAGGTTGCGCAGCCCCGGGGTGTTCGGGGAGGAGACATTGACGACCAGGTAGTCGGCGTGCGGGGCGAGCCGCTCGGTGGAGGTGACGTAGTCGGCGGTCGCCTCGGCCTCGGGGACGACCTTGGTCTTGCCGATGTTGACGCCGACGGTGGCCGGGAACACCGGGTTACGGGCCGCCAGGCGGGCCGCCACGGACGCGGAGCCGTCGTTGTTGAAGCCCATCCGGTTGATCAGCGCGCGGTCCGGTACGAGCCGGAACAGGCGCTTCTTGGGGTTGCCGGGCTGCGGCTGCGCGGTGACCGTGCCGATCTCGACATGGTCGAAGCCGAGCATGGTCATCCCGTCGATGGCGACGGCGTTCTTGTCGAAGCCGGCGGCCAGGCCGAAGGGGCCGTGCATCCGGCGGCCCAGGGCCTCGGTGCGCAGCTCCTTGTGGCGGGGCGCGAGGGCGGCCGCGAGGAAGGTGCGCAGCACGGGCAGGCGCACGGCCAGCTGGATCCAGCGGAAGGCCAGGTGGTGGGCCTTCTCGGGGTCCATGCGCTGGAAGATCAGTTGGAAGAAGAGGCGGTACATCGTCGGTGGTGCCTTCCGCACGAGGAGGGACGGGGGGCTCATGAAGAGGGGGACACCGTTTCGGTGTCCCCCTCCCGGCCGCTACTCCTTGCGGGCCGCGGTGAGATGTTCGGCGTGTTCCTGGAGGGAACGCACGCCCACGTCTCCGCGGGACATGGCCTCGATGCCCTGTACGGCGGCGGCCAGCGCCTGGACCGTGGTCAGGCAGGGGACGCCACGGGCGACGGCTGCGGTACGGATGTCGTAGCCGTCCAGCCGGCCACCGGTGCCGTAGGGGGTGTTGACGATCAGGTCGACCTGGCCGTCGTGGATGAGCTGGACGATGGTCTTCTCACCGTCCGGCCCCTCGCCCTCGGACTGCTTGCGCACCACGGTGGTGTTGATGCCGTTGCGGCGCAGCACCTCGGCGGTGCCGGAGGTGGCGAGCAGCTCGAAGCCGTGGGCGACCAGCTCACGGGCCGGGAAGATCATCGAGCGCTTGTCCCGGTTGGCGACCGAGACGAACGCGCGGCCCTTGGTGGGCAGCGCCCCGTAGGCGCCGGACTGGGACTTGGCGTACGCGGTGCCGAAGACCGAGTCGATGCCCATGACCTCGCCGGTGGAGCGCATCTCCGGGCCGAGGATGGTGTCCACGCCGCGGCCGTGGATGTCGCGGAACCGCGACCAGGGCATCACGGCTTCCTTGACGGAGATCGGCGCGTCCAGCGGCAGGGTGCCGCCGTCGCCCGTCTTGGGCAGCATGCCCTCGGCGCGCAGCTCGGCGATGGTGGCGCCGAGCGAGATCCGGGCGGCGGCCTTGGCGAGCGGTACGGCGGTGGCCTTCGAGGTGAAGGGCACCGTACGGGAGGCGCGGGGGTTGGCCTCCAGGACGTAGAGGATGTCCCCGGCCATCGCGAACTGGATGTTGATCAGTCCGCGGACGCCGACGCCCTTGGCGATGGCCTCCGTCGAGGCGCGCAGCCGCTTGATGTCGAAGCCACCGAGGGTGATCGGGGGCAGCGCGCAGGCGGAGTCGCCGGAGTGGATACCGGCTTCCTCGATGTGCTCCATGACGCCGCCGAGGTAGAGCTCGTGGCCGTCGTAGAGCGCGTCGACGTCGATCTCTATGGCGTCGTCCAGGAACCGGTCGATGAGGACCGGGTGCCGGTCGATCAGACCGGCGTGCCGGGTGAGGTACTCCCGCAGCGAGGGCTCGTCGTAGACGATCTCCATGCCGCGGCCGCCGAGCACGTAGGACGGGCGGACCATGACCGGGTAGCCGATCTCGGTGGCGATCTGCTGGGCCTCGGCGAAGGAGAACGCGGTGCCGTACTTGGGGGCCGGCAGTCCGGCCTCGGTCAGCACCCGGCCGAAGGCGCCGCGCTCCTCGGCGAGGTCGATCGCCTCGGGCGAGGTGCCGACGATCGGCACGCCGTTGTCCTTGAGCGCCTGCGCCAGGCCCAGCGGAGTCTGCCCGCCGAGCTGGACGACGACACCGGCGACCGGACCGGCCTGGGTCTCGGCGTGCACGATCTCCAGGACGTCTTCCAGCGTCAGCGGCTCGAAGTACAGACGGTCGGAGGTGTCGTAGTCCGTCGAGACGGTCTCCGGGTTGCAGTTGACCATCACGGTCTCGTAGCCGGCGTCGCTGAGCGCGAACGAGGCGTGGACGCAGGAGTAGTCGAACTCGATGCCCTGGCCGATGCGGTTGGGGCCGGAGCCGAGGATGATCACGGCCGGCTTCTCGCGCGGGGCGACCTCGGTCTCCTCGTCGTAGGAGGAGTAGAAGTACGGCGTCTTCGCGGCGAATTCGGCGGCGCAGGTGTCGACCGTCTTGTAGACCGGGCGGACCCCGAGGGAGTGCCGGACCTCGCGGACGACGTCCTCGCGCAGCCCGCGGATCGCGGCGATCTGGGCGTCGGAGAAGCCGTAGCGCTTTGCGTCCGCGAGGATCTCCGGGTCGAGCTTGTCGGCCGCGGCGATCTCGTCGGCGATCTCCTTGACGAGGAAGAGCTGGTCGACGAACCACGGGTCGATCTTCGTGGCGTCGAAGACCTCCTGCGCGGTGGCACCGGCCCGGATCGCCGCCATGACGGTGTTGATCCGGCCGTCGGTCGGGACCTGGGACTTCTCCAGCAGCGCGGCCTTGTCCCCCGGCTCGGAGACGAAGTCGAACTGGCTGCCCTTCTTCTCCAGGGAGCGCAGGGCCTTGTTGAGCGCCTCGGGGAAGTTACGGCCGATGGCCATGGCCTCGCCGACCGACTTCATGGTCGTGGTCAGCGTGGCGTCGGCGGCCGGGAACTTCTCGAAGGCGAAGCGCGGCACCTTGACGACGACGTAGTCGAGAGTCGGCTCGAAGGAGGCCGGGGTCTTCTCGGTGATGTCGTTGGGGATCTCGTCGAGGGTGTAGCCGACGGCGAGCCGGGCGGCGATCTTCGCGATCGGGAAGCCGGTGGCCTTGGAGGCCAGCGCCGAGGAGCGCGAGACGCGGGGGTTCATCTCGATGACGATGACCCGGCCGTCCTCGGGGTTGACCGCGAACTGGATGTTGCAGCCTCCGGTGTCGACGCCGACCTCGCGGATCACCGCGATGCCGATGTCCCGCAGGATCTGGTACTCGCGGTCGGTGAGCGTCATCGACGGGGCGACGGTGATCGAGTCGCCGGTGTGCACGCCCATCGGGTCGAAGTTCTCGATGGAGCAGACGACCACGACGTTGTCGTTCTTGTCGCGCATCAGCTCCAGCTCGTACTCCTTCCAGCCGAGGATGGACTCCTCCAGGAGCACCTCGGTGGTCGGCGAGAGCGTCAGGCCCTGTCCGGCGATCCGGCGCAGCTCCTCCTCGTTGTGGGCGAAGCCGGAGCCGGCGCCGCCCATGGTGAAGGAGGGGCGGACGACGACGGGGTAGCCGCCGAGCTCGTCGACACCGGCCAGGACGTCGTCCATGGAGTGGCAGATGACCGAGCGGGCGGACTCGCCGTGGCCGATCTTGGCGTGGACGGCCTTGACGACCTCCTTGAACAGGTCGCGGTCCTCGCCCTTGTTGATCGCCTCGACGTTGGCGCCGATCAGCTCGACGCCGTACTTGTCGAGGGTGCCGGACTCGTGCAGCGAGATCGCGGTGTTCAGCGCGGTCTGGCCGCCCAGGGTCGGCAGCAGCGCGTCGGGGCGCTCCTTGGCGATGATCTTCTCGACGAACTCCGGGGTGATCGGCTCGACATACGTCGCGTCGGCGATCTCCGGGTCGGTCATGATCGTCGCCGGGTTGGAGTTCACCAGGATGACGCGCAGGCCCTCGGACTTGAGGACCCGGCAGGCCTGGGTGCCGGAGTAGTCGAACTCGGCGGCCTGGCCGATGACGATCGGGCCGGAGCCGATGACCAGGACGGACTGGATATCGGTGCGCTTAGGCACGCTGGCCCTCCATCAGGGATACGAAGCGGTCGAAGAGGTACGCGGCGTCGTGCGGACCCGCTGCTGCTTCGGGGTGGTACTGGACGCTGAAGGCCGGCTGGTCGAGGAGGTGCAGGCCCTCCACCACGTTGTCGTTGAGGCAGACGTGGGAGACCTCGGCGCGGCCGAAGGGGGTGTCGGAAACCTTGTCGAGCGGGGCGTCGACGGCGAAACCGTGGTTGTGCGCGGTGACCTCGACCTTGCCGGTCGTACGGTCCTGCACCGGCTGGTTGATGCCGCGGTGGCCGTACTTGAGCTTGAAGGTGCCGAAGCCCAGGGCGCGGCCCAGGATCTGGTTGCCGAAGCAGATGCCGAACAGCGGCGTCTTGCGCTCCAGCACTCCGCGCATCACGGAGACCGGGTGGTCGGCGGTGGCCGGGTCACCGGGGCCGTTGGAGAAGAACACGCCGTCCGGGTTCACCGCGTAGATGTCCTCGACGGTCGCGGTGGCGGGCAGCACGTGCACCTCGATGCCGCGCTCGGCCATCCGGTGCGGGGTCATGCCCTTGATGCCCAGGTCGACCGCGGCGACGGTGAACTTCTTCGTACCGATCGCCGGGACGACGTAGGACTCCTTGGTGGCGACCTGCGTGGACAGGTCGGCGCCCTGCATCTCGGGGGCCTGGCGCACCTTGGCCAGCATCGTGCCCTCGTCGGGCAGCGCCTCGCCGGAGAAGATGCCGACCCGCATGGCGCCGCGCTCACGCAGGTGCCGGGTCAGCGCGCGGGTGTCGACGCCGCTGATGCCGACGACGCCCTGGGCGACCAGCTCGTCGTCCAGGGAGCGCACCGAGCGCCAGTTGGACGGGAGCCGGGCGGGGTCGCGGACGACGTAGCCCGCGACCCAGATCCGCTGCGACTCGGGGTCCTCGTCGTTCACCCCGGTGTTGCCGATGTGCGGGGCGGTCATGACGACGACCTGGCGGTGGTACGAGGGGTCGGTCAGCGTCTCCTGGTAGCCGGTCATGCCGGTGGAGAACACCGCTTCGCCGAAGGTCTCCCCCACGGACCCGTAGGCGCGGCCGCGGAAGGTGCGGCCGTCCTCCAGGACGAGTACGGCGGGGATCTTGGCGGTCCCCCTGGTGGAGGTCGTCATCGTGCGCCTTCCGTTTCGGTGTGCTCGGTGGTGCTGGTGTGGTGCTCGGTGGTGCTGTGCTCGGTGGTGCTCAGCCGGTCGACGGCCTCGACCCAGGCCGGGTGCTCAGTCGCCCGGTCGGAGCGGAAGCCGGAGTCGATGTCCTTGTCCCCGTGCCGCCAGGTGACGATCAGCAGGCCGCCCTCGGGGAGGACCTTGCTGGCGATGCCCTTGTCGAGCCGGGCGCCGCGCAGTGCGGCGGCCGGCACGAAGAAGTCCTGGGCGCCCGGCCGTACGACGTCCAGGCCCTGCTCGGTCAGGGTCAGCTCGACGCGGCTGCGGGTGCCCAGACCGCGGGCCACGATCCGGTCGAGCCACTGCCCGGCGGTGGTGGAGCCGTGGTAGCGGCCGCTGAGGGTCAGCTCGGGCCTGCCGGGGTCGTCCGGGGTGGCCGGCAGCTCGGGCAGATCGCCCTGGAGCGTGCCGCGCCACTTCCAGCCCTGGCGCATCAGCCAGTAGACGAAGACGACGAAGACCAGCAGGCCGACGACCCAGGCGATCCGCGCCGCCCAGTCGGTGACCGGCGCGGACTGCTGCGCTTCGGCCAGGTGGATCAGTGGAGGAGTCACGCCAGCTTCCCGTCGACGACCGTTGCCCGGCCCCGCAGGAAGGTGTGGGTGACGCGTCCCGGCAGCTCACGGCCCTCGTAGGGGGTGTTGCGGCTGCGGGAGGCGAAGCCCGCGGGGTCCACCTCTCCACGGTAAGCGGAATCGAGCAGCGTGAGGTTGGCGGGCTCACCAGCCGAGACGGGACGGCCGTGGCCCTTGGCCTGCCCGATCCGCGCGGGCGCGTAGGACATCCGGTCCGCGACGGCCGCCCAGGTCAGCAGGCCGGTCTCGACCATCGTCTGCTGCACGACCGACAGCGCGGTCTCCAGACCCACCATGCCCATGGCGGCCGCGGCCCACTCGCAGTCCTTGTCCTCGTGCGGGTGCGGGGCGTGGTCGGTGGCGACGATGTCGATCGTGCCGTCGGCGAGGGCCTCGCGCAGGGCCATCACGTCGCGCTCGGTGCGCAGCGGCGGATTGACCTTGTAGACGGGGTTGTAGGTGCGCACCATCTCGTCGGTGAGGAGCAGATGGTGCGGCGTGACCTCGGCGGTGACGTCGATGCCGCGGGACTTGGCCCAGCGGACGATCTCGACGGAGCCGGCGGTCGACAGGTGGCAGATGTGCACCCGCGAGCCCACGTGCTCGGCGAGCAGGACGTCCCGGGCGATGATCGATTCCTCGGCCACCGCCGGCCAGCCCCCGAGCCCCAGCTCCGCCGAGACGATGCCCTCGTTCATCTGGGCGCCCTCGGTGAGCCGCGGCTCCTGGGCGTGCTGCGCGACGACGCCGCCGAAGGCCTTCACATACTCCAGCGCCCGGCGCATGATCACGGCGTCGTGCACGCACTTGCCGTCGTCGGAGAAGACGGTGACCCCGGCGGCGGACTCGTGCATGGCGCCCAGCTCGGCGAGCTTGCTGCCCTCCAGACCGACGGTGACGGCACCGATGGGCTGCACATCGCAGTAGCCGTGCTCCTGGCCGAGGCGGTAGACCTGCTCGACCACGCCGGCGGTGTCGGCGACGGGGAAGGTGTTGGCCATGGCGAACACCGCGGTGTAGCCACCGGAGGCAGCCGCCCGGGTACCGGTCAGCACGGTCTCGGAGTCCTCGCGGCCCGGCTCGCGCAGGTGGGTGTGCAGGTCGACGAGGCCCGGCAGGAGGATCTTGCCCTCGGCCTCGATGACGTCGGCGCCCTCGGCGGACAGCCCGGCGCCGACGGCCTCGATGGTCTCGCCGTCGATCAGGACGTCCTGGGCTTCGCCGCCGAGCACCTTCGCACCACGGATCAGGATCTTGCTCATGTACTTACTTCTCCTCGGTACGGGTGTGGGTGACGGCGGGCTCGTTGCCGCCGAGCAGCAGATACAGGACGGCCATGCGGACGGAGACGCCGTTGGCCACCTGCTCGACGACCGTGCAGCGGTCGGAGTCGGCGACCTCGGCGGTGATCTCCATGCCGCGGACCATCGGGCCGGGGTGCATCACGATGGCGTGCTCGGGCATCCGCGCCATCCGCTCGCCGTCCAGGCCGTAGCGGCGCGAGTACTCCCGCTCGGTCGGGAAGAAGGCGGCGTTCATCCGCTCGCGCTGTACCCGCAGCATCATCACGGCGTCGGTCTTCGGCAGGACCCGGTCGAGGTCGTAGGACACCTCGCACGGCCAGGTCTCGACGCCGACCGGCACCAGGGTGGGCGGGGCGACGAGGGTGACCTCGGCGCCGAGGGTGTGCAGGAGGTCGACGTTCGAGCGCGCGACGCGGCTGTGGAGCACGTCCCCGACGAGGGTGATGCGCCGCCCGCTCAGATCCTGGCCGAGCCCGGCGTCCGGGCCGGTCAGCCGGCGCCGCATGGTGAAGGCGTCGAGCAGGGCCTGGGTGGGGTGCTGGTGGGTGCCGTCGCCGGCGTTGATGACGGGAGCGTCGATCCAGCCGGAGTTGGCGAGCCGGTAGGGGGCGCCGGAGGCGCTGTGCCGTATGACGACGGCGTCGACGCCCATCGCCTCCAGGGTCTGGGCGGTGTCCTTGAGGGACTCTCCCTTGGAGACGCTGGACCCCTTGGCGGCGAAGTTGATGACGTCCGCGGAGAGCCGCTTCTCGGCGGCCTCGAAGGAGATCCGGGTCCGGGTGGAGTCCTCGAAGAAGAGATTGCAGATCGTGCGTCCCCGCAGGGTGGGGAGCTTCTTGATCGGCCGGTCGGCGACCCGGGCCATCTCCTCGGCGGTGTCGAGGATCAGGACGGCGTCGTCGCGCGTGAGGTCGGCGGCCGAGATGAGGTGACGCTTCATCCGGTGTTCTCCGTGGGTGAAGGAGGTGTACGGGAATGTCCGTTGAGCGGGCATGCCTGCGGGCCCGGGGTCACCGGGTCCGTGCGCGGTGCGCTATCGCTCGCCGGCCGGGGCGGTGTGCTTCACGCCGAGCAGCACGGCGTCCCGGCCGTCCTCCTCGGTGAGCTGGACCTTGACCGTCTCCCGCAGCGACGTGGGGAGGTTCTTGCCCACGTAGTCGGCGCGGATCGGCAGTTCGCGGTGGCCCCGGTCGACCAGGACCGCCAGCTGTACGGCGCGCGGCCGGCCGATGTCGCCCAGCGCGTCCAGCGCGGCGCGGATCGTGCGCCCGGAGAAGAGGACGTCGTCGACGAGCAGGACGACCCGGCCCTCGATGCCGTCGGCGGGGATGTCCGTGCGGGCGAGCGTGCGGGCGGGGCCCAGGCGCAGGTCGTCGCGGTACATCGTGATGTCGAGCGAGCCGACCGGGACCGTACGGCCGGTGATCTCTTCGAGCTTCTCGGCCAGTCGCCGGGCGAGGAAGACGCCGCGGGTGGGAATGCCCAGGAGCACCACATCGTCCGCGCCCTTGGCGCGCTCGACGATCTCGTGGGCGATACGGGTGAGCATGCGCGCGATGTCCGGGCCTTCGAGCACCGGCCGCGCGGGGAGCTGAACCCTCGTGTCGGAGTTGCTTGCGTCCATACGAAACGGACCTCCTTCTCCGCCTCACGGGACGGACCTTAAAGGACGTCGGAATTACGCGCCCAAGGCTACCAGGGGGCCCGCCACGGCCCGTCGGCACCCCTGACGGGTGAGGGTCTACCCCGTTCCGCTTGACGAAGTCAGATTACGCTGCGTAACCTCACAGTGAGTTACCAGCCCGCGGCGGAGCCGCATGTCGATAGAGCCGTCTGGGGAGTTTTATGTCCAGCGAATACGCCAAACAGCTCGGGGCCAAGCTCCGCGCCATCCGCACCCAGCAGGGCCTTTCTCTCCATGGCGTCGAGGAGAAGTCCCAGGGCCGCTGGAAGGCCGTGGTGGTGGGTTCGTACGAGCGCGGCGACCGCGCCGTGACCGTACAGCGCCTTGCCGAGCTGGCGGACTTCTACGGCGTCCCGGTGCAGGAGTTGCTGCCGGGTACGACACCGGGTGGAGCGGCCGAGCCGCCGCCGAAGCTGGTGCTCGACCTGGAGCGCCTCGCCCATGTCCCGCAGGAGAAGGCCGGCCCGCTTCAGCGCTACGCCGCCACCATCCAGAGCCAGCGCGGTGACTACAACGGCAAGGTGCTCTCGATCCGCCAGGACGATCTGCGCACCCTCGCGGTCATTTACGACCAGTCGCCCTCGGTGCTGACCGAGCAGCTGATCAGCTGGGGCGTGCTCGACGCCGACGCACGCCGTGCCGTGTCACACGAGGAGCTCTGACCCCTCGCACCGCAGAAACGTACCGCCGCTCCGGGCTTCCGGGGCGGCGGTTCTGCGTTCCGGGGCCTCCCGGGACGCGCCGGCGTTACCCGCGAGGTAGCCCCACGAGGCCGCTGACGGCGTTCTGCGGGCATGCGAAGGGCCCGGAGCCTTGCCCTTCGCTCCGGGCCCGTTCGCACGCTCTGCCGACCGCCTGCTACGCCTCGCGCCGCAGGCTCGGCTTCAGCTCCTTCAGCCGGCCGAGGAGGCCGTTGACGAAGGCCGGGGAGTCGTCCGTGGAGAACTCCTTGGCGAGCTGCACGGCTTCGTCGATCGCCACCGCGTCCGGCGTCTCGTCCACCCAGAGCAGTTCGTAGGCCCCGAGCCGCAGGATGCTGCGGTCGGCCGCCGGCATCCGGTCCAGGTCCCAGTCGACCGCGTAGGTGGAGATCAGCTCGTCGATGCGGGTGACATGGTCCGCGTATCCCTCGACCAGCTCCAGGGTGTATTCGTTCACCGGCGGCTGTCGTGGATCGGTCCGGGCGTGCCGCATCCAGTCCGCGAGCACGGACTGCACATCGGCACCGCGCTGGTCGGCCTCGAAGAGTATCTGGAAGGCGCGCTTACGGGCCTTGGTGCGGGCAGCCACGGTTAGCTGTTCACCCGGCCGAGGTAGTCGCCCGTGCGGGTGTCGACCTTGATCTTCTCACCGGTGGTGATGAAGAGCGGCACCTGGATGGAGTGGCCGGTCTCCAGCTCGGCGGGCTTGGAGCCGCCGGTGGAGCGGTCGCCCTGCACACCGGGCTCGGTGTGCTTGATGGTCAGCTCGACCGCGGCGGGGAGCTCGACATAGAGCACCTCGCCCTCGTGCTGCGCCACGACCGCCTCGAAGCCCTCGATGAGGTAGTTCGCGGCGTCACCGACCGACTTGCGGTCGACGTGCAGCTGGTCGTAGGTGTCCATGTCCATGAAGACGAAGTAGTCGCCGTCCATGTACGAGAACTGCATGCCGCGCTTGTCGACGGTGGCCGTCTCGACCTTCACGCCGGCGTTGAAGGTCTTGTCCACCACCTTGCCGGACAGCACGTTCTTGAGCTTCGTGCGGACAAAGGCGGGGCCCTTGCCGGGCTTGACGTGCTGGAACTCGACGACGGACCAGAGCTGGCCGCCTTCGAGCTTGAGCACCATGCCGTTCTTGAGGTCGTTCGTGGATGCCACGGTTGCGGAATCTCCTGGACTGCAGGTGGTGGGACCCCGGAGCGGCGCACGCCGAAGCCCTACGGCTCAGAGTGCGAGCAGCTCCTTGGTCGTGATCGTGAGTAGCTCGGGCCCGCCGTCCGCCTCGGGGCGGACGACGAGTGTGTCGTCGATCCGGACACCCCCACGGCCCGGGATGTGAACCCCCGGCTCGACGGTGACCGGCACGCAAGCGTCCAGTTTACCCATGGCGGCAGGGGACAGCTGAGGGTCCTCATCGATTTCGAGTCCCACACCGTGCCCGGTCCACGGTCCGAGCCGCTCCCCGTACCCCGCGGCATCCAGGACATGGCGGGTCACCCGGTCCACCTCGCGGCACTCCACACCCGGCGCGAGCGCCTCGCGTCCGGCGCGCTGGGCTGCGAAAACGAGATCGTACAGCTCGATCTGCCAGTCCGAGGGCGTGGTGCCGATGACGAAGGTCCGGCCGATCTCGCAGCGGTAGCCGCGGTAATTGGCGCCCAGCCCGACGCTGAGGAAGTCGCCCTCCTCGACCCGCCGGTCGGTGGGCAGATGCCCGGGGCGGCCGGCGTGCGGGCCGGTCGCGACGGAGGTGGGGAAGGCCGGGCCGTCCGCGCCGTGGTCGACCAGCCGGCGCTCCAGTTCCAGCGCGAGATGCCGCTCGGTACGGCCGACCAGGATCGATTCCAGCAGCTCCCCCAGGGCCTGGTCGGCGATCTCCGCGGCGATCCGCAGACAGGCGATCTCGTCGTCGTCCTTGACCAGCCGCTGCGCCTCGACCGCGCAGGCCAGATCCGTCAGCCGCAGCCGGGGCGCGACCTGGGAGAGCGCCCGGTGCCGGGTGACGGTGAGGTGGTGTTCCTCGACGGCCAGGAGCTCCGCGCCGGCCTTCTCGGCCAGGTCGGCGCCCGCCACGACCGGGTCGCCACCACGGGTCGGCAGCACCGAGACCCGTACGTCCTCGGCCGGGCGCCCCTCGGAGGGATCACCGCTCAGCGGGCTGCCGCAGAGCAGCACATCGTCGACCGGTCCCAGCAGCAGCGCGGCGCCCGGCGGGGCACAACCGGTGAGGTAGCGGACGTTCGCGGGGCGCGAGACCAGTGCGCCGGCGCTTCCGGCCCCGGCTACGCGGTCCCGCAGACGCGTGCGTCGGGCCGCGTACAACTCGGACATATCACGAGCGTACGGCGACTCCCCCGAGGCGGCCGGTCGAGCGCAGCCGCCCGGGGGAGCGCTGCCGTCCTACCAGTTGGGCGGGCTGGCGATGCTGCGGGCGACGACGTCGTCCAGCACCCGCACCGTCGTGGCGACGTCGTGCTGGGAATTGTCGATGATCGGCAGACCGGAGCCGTACCAGCCGGCCATCCGCCCGTGGATCCTGGCCACCTCTTCGTCGGAGAGCCGGCGGTTGCCGCTCCGCCGGGCGTTGCGCTCCAGCACGATCTCCAGGCCGGGCAGCAGCACGATCGGCAGCAGTCCGGGGCCCACATGCCGCTTCCAGCCACCGAGGCCGACGACCGGACGGTCGGGGAAGACAGCGTCGTCGAGGATGCAGGAGATGCCGTTGGCGAGGAAGTTGCGGGCCGCGAAGCCGCAGGTGCGGCGGGCGAGGCGGTACTGCGCCTCGGAGTGGTCGTTCCAGCCGGACTGCGGGTCGGCAAAGCCCGAGCGGACCCATTCGCGGACATCGTCGAGGCTGATGTGCGCGGTCGGCACCCGCCGGGTGTCGGCCCAGTGGCGCGCCACGCTGGTCTTGCCGGCGCCGGCCGGGCCGATGAGCAGCACCGCGACGGCCGCCTGGCCGGCGTCCGGCGCGGCGGTGTCGGTGGGCGGGCTGGGCAGCGGCACCGGGGCACCCGGGGGCAGCGGCACATGGCCGGTGATGTCCGTGCTGTGCGGGGTGGGCGGGGCCTGCTGAGGTGCGGGCCCGTGCCAGCCCTGGCCGGCGGCGGGGGCTGGCTGCTGCGCGGGCGGCGGCGGAGCGGCGGGGGCCTGCGGCGGAGACGAAGGGGCCGGCGGCGAGGCGGGCGGATGGTGCCCGCCCGGTGTGGGCCCTGCCGGTGTGTGCCCTCCCGGGTGGGGCGTCCAGTGCATGGATGCCCCGGGTCCTGATGCCTGCCCGCGGGGCGGTGGCAGCGGAGCCCCCACTGCGTAGTGCATCCGGTGGCTCTCCGTCTCGTGCGGTCGACGTGGTGCGGTGCTCCCGGCTCACGCCGGGTGGCGCCCGGACACCGGGCTCGGCTGCCCGGCGCCCCGTGCGGTAACCCACCGGCCCGGAGGGGCCGTTGTGCCCCACAGCCGTCGGCGTGGGTGGTGCTGCTGCGAACGGTACCCTCCCGGCCACGGCCGGTGGGTCTCCTGCCCCCGCCGCTCGCTGGGCGACGGCCGGGGGCGCCGTACGTGCCCGGGGGCGTCAGTCCCGCAGTTCCTCGGCCAGCGCGCGGAGCGCGAGCCGGTAGGAGCCGATGCCGAAGCCGGCGACCGTACCGCTGGCGATGGCCGCGAGGACCGAATTGTGGCGGAACTCCTCGCGGGCGTACGGGTTGGAGATGTGCACCTCGATCAGCGGGGCGGTGCGCTGGGCCGCCGCGTCCCGCATGCCGTACGAATAGTGCGTAAAGGCACCGGGGTTGATGATGACCGGAATCGATCCGTCGGCGGCCTCGTGCAGCCAGCGGATCATCTCGCCCTCGTCGTTGGTCTCCCGGACCTCGGCCTCGAACCCCAGCTCCTTGCCGAGCCTGGTGCACTCCTCGACCAGGCCGGTGTAGGAGGTGGCGCCGTAGACATCGGGCTCACGGGAGCCCAGCCGGCCGAGGTTGGGCCCGTTGAGGACGAGCACCCGGCGGCTCACGAGGCGATCTCCGCGTGGGCGGCGAGCAGCATGGCCGGGTCCGGGCCCTCCAGGACGGTCGGCTTGGCGAGGCCGTCCAGGACGATGAAGCGGAGCCGGTCACCGCGGGACTTCTTGTCGACCTTCATGGTCTCCAGCAGCTTGGGCCACTGGTCGCCCCGGTAGGTCAGCGGCAGCCCGACGGACTCCAGGACGGAGCGGTGCCGGTCGGCGGTGGCGTCGTCCAGGCGGCCGGCGATCCGGCCGAGTTCGGCGGCGAAGACCATGCCGACGGAGACGGCCGCGCCGTGCCGCCAGTTGTAGCGCTCGTTCTTCTCGATGGCGTGCGCGAGGGTGTGGCCGTAGTTGAGGATCTCCCGCAGTCCGGACTCCTTGAGGTCCGCGGAGACCACCTCGGCCTTGACCCGGATCGCCCGCTCGATCAGCTCGGCGGTGTGCGCACCGTCCGGGCGCTTGGCGGCCTCGGGGTCCGACTCGATCAGGTCGAGGATCGCCGGGTCGGCGATGAAGCCGGCCTTGATGACCTCGGCCAGACCGGAGACGTAGTCGTGCACCGGCAGCGAGTCCAGCGCGGCCAGGTCGCAGAGCACCCCGGCCGGCGGGTGGAAGGCGCCGACGAGGTTCTTGCCCTCGGCGGTGTTGATGCCGGTCTTGCCGCCGACCGCCGCGTCGACCATGCCGAGCACGGTGGTCGGTACGGCGATCCAGCGCACCCCGCGCAGCCAGGTCGCGGCGACGAAGCCGGCCAGGTCGGTGGTGGCCCCGCCGCCGACGCCGACGATCACATCGCTGCGGGTGAAGCCGGTCTGGCCGAGCGCCTTCCAGCAGTACGCCGCGACCTCGACGGTCTTGGACTCCTCGGCGTTCGGCAGCTGGATGGCGATCGCCTCGTAGCCCTGGGAGGCCAGGTCCTCGCGCAGCGCCTCGCCGGTGGCGGCCAGCGCCTCCGGGTGCAGCACCGCGACCCGCTTGACGCCCTCACCGATCAGGCCGGGGAGCTCACCGAGCAGCTGCCGCCCGACGAGCACCTCATACGGATCGGTGCCCGCCGTGCCGCCGACCTGGATCCGGGTGGCCTGCTCCGTCATGCCTGTTCCTCCCTGTGGGCGGCCTGCGGGGCGTCTCCCGCGGCCTGGCGTAGCTCCAGCGCGTCCAGGATCGCCTCGGCGACCTGCTCGGGGGTCCGCTCCCCGGTGGCGATCACGGCGCGCGCGACCTCGGTGTACAGCGGGCGGCGGCGCTCCATCAGCTCGCGCCACTGCTTGCGCGGATTGACGGCCAGCAGCGGGCGGGGCGCGTCCAGGCCCACCCGCTTGACGGCGTCCGCGAGTTCGACGTCCAGGAAGACCACCGGGAGTCCGGTCAGCAGCTCGCGGGTGCCCTCGTCGAGGATCGCGCCGCCGCCGAGCGAGAGCACGCCCGGGTGGCCGTCGAGCGCGTCCCGTACCGCGGCCCGCTCCAGCTCGCGGAAGTGCGGCTCGCCCTGGTCGATGAAGATCTCGGCGATCGGCCGGCCGGCCGTGGCGACGATATCGGCGTCGGTGTCCCGGTAGCCGACGCCCAGCCGCTCGGCCAGCAGTGCGCCCACCGTCGACTTACCGGCCCCGGGCGGGCCGATCAGCACGACGACCGGGGACGTCATTTGATCGCCAGGTTGTCGAGGAAGTTCCGCACATTGCGGCGGGTCTCCGGCACGCTGTCGCCGCCGAACTTCTCCAGCACCGCGTCCGCCAGCACCAGCGCCACCATCGCCTCGGCGACGATGCCGGCGGCCGGCACGGCGCAGACGTCCGAGCGCTGGTGGTGCGCCTTGGCCGCCTCGCCGGTGGTCACATCGATGGTCGCCAGCGCCTTCGGCACCGTCGCGATCGGCTTCATCGCGGCGCGCACCCGCAGCAGCTCGCCGGTGGTCAGCCCGCCCTCGGTGCCGCCGGAGCGGCCCGAGCTGCGCTTGATCCCGTCGTCGGTGGAGACGATCTCGTCATGGGCCTTCGAGCCCGGCACCCGCGCCAGGTCGAAGCCGTCGCCGACCTCGACACCCTTGATGGCCTGGATGCCCATGAGGGCGGCGGCCAGCCGGGCGTCCAGACGCCGGTCCCAGTGGACGTGCGAGCCGAGGCCCACCGGCACGCCGTAGGCCAGCACCTCGACGACTCCGCCGAGGGTGTCGCCGTCCTTGTGGGCCTGGTCGATCTCGGCGACCATCGCCTTGCTCGCGTCCGCGTCCAGGCAGCGCACCGGGTCGGCGTCCAGCTTCTCGACGTCGGAGGGCTTGGGGTACACGCCGTACGGGGCCTTGGCCGCGGCGAGCTCGACGACGTGCGAGACGATCTCGATGCCGGCCGTCTCCTTGAGGAAGGAACGGGCGACCGCACCGAGGGCGACCCGGGCGGCGGTCTCGCGGGCGGAGGCGCGCTCCAGGACCGGGCGGGCCTCGTCGAAGCCGTACTTCTGCATCCCGGCGAGGTCGGCGTGGCCGGGGCGGGGACGGGTCAGCGGCGCGTTACGGGCCAGCGCGGCGAGCTCCTCCGGGTCCACCGGGTCGGCCGCCATCACCTGCTCCCACTTGGGCCACTCCGTGTTGCCCACCATGATCGCGACCGGCGAGCCCATCGACAGCCCGTGCCGCACCCCGCCCAGGAAGGTGACCTCGTCCTGCTCGAACTTCATCCGGGCACCGCGGCCATAGCCGAGCCGGCGCCGCGCCAGCGCGTCCGCCACCATCTCCGTGGTGATCGGCACGCCGGCCGGAAGGCCCTCCAGCGTCGCCACGAGTGCGGGGCCGTGCGACTCCCCCGCCGTCAGCCAGCGCAACCTGCTCAACGGTGCTCCTCATGTACTGCTCATCCGCGTACGGTCTCTCCCTGATCCTCCCACGTCGCGCGGGACGACCGGCGCCCAGTCCAGGGTGCGGACCGGGCGCGCGGGGATGTACGGGACGGACCGGACGGAAGCGCCCGGTGCGGAGGGTCAGCGGGCGGTGAGCGCCGCCTCGCCCGCCGCGCGCATCGCGGCCAGCGGCGCCGGGGACCGCCCCGTCATCCGCTCCACCTGGAGCACGGCCTGGTGGACCAGGAGGTCGAGGCCGCCGACCACGGCGCCGCCGCGGTCGGACCAGGCCGTGGCCAGCGCCGTCGGCCAGGGCTCGTAGAGGACGTCGAAGAGCGTGCCGGGCCGGTCGGGGACCGCGGCGGCGAGCGCGTCGGTGGTCCCCGCCGGGGTGGTGGCGATGGTCAGCGGCGCCTCGAAGGCCGCGGCGGCGTCCTCCCAGGCGGCGGTGCGGACCGTGACCCCGAGCCGCTCGCCCCAGCCGCGCATCTCGTCGGCGCGCGCCGCGCTGCGGACGTACGCGGTGACCTCGCCGGTGCAGATCCGGGCGAGCGCGGCGAGCGCGGAAGAGGCGGTGGCCCCGGCCCCCAGGACCGACGCCCGCTCGACCTGCTCCACGCCACGCTCACGCAGCGCGGCGAGCATGCCGGGGATGTCGGTGTTGTCGCCGACGCTCCGGCCGCCCTCGGCGAAGACCACCGTGTTGACCGCCTCTACGGAGGCAGCGACCTCACTGACCTCGTCGAGCAGCGGAATCACCGCGCGCTTGAGCGGCATGGTCAGCGACAGGCCCGCCCACTCGGGGCCGAGCTTCCCGAGAAAACCGGGCAATGCCGCCTCGTCGACCTCATAGCGGTCGTACGTCCAGTCCTCCAGCCCCAGTTCCGCATACGCGGCACGGTGCAGCACCGGGGAGAGGGAGTGGGCGATCGGGGAGCCGAGAACCGCAGCCCGACGGGTGGTGCTCATTGCTTGGCTTTCTCTTGTTCCTTGAGGTAAATGCGGCGGTTGCGTTCGTGCTCTTCGTTCGTCTCAGCGAACAGCGTCTTTTCCGGATTGATCGAGACGAAGTAGTACCAGTTGCCCTTGGTCGGGTGGATCGCCGACTTCAGCGCCTCTTCACCCGGGTTACCGATCGGCCCCGGCGGCAGTCCCTTGAACTTGTAGGTGTTGTAGGGATCGTTGAAGTTCCGCAGATCGTCGACGGAGCCGGTGTCGAGGGTGCTCTGGGACCTGGCGTAGTTCACCGTCGAGTCGAAATCGAGCAGACCGTAGGTCTCGGTGTTGTTCGGCTTGAGACGGTTGTAGACGACCCGTGCGACCCGGTCGAAGTCGTGCTTGTACTTACCCTCGGCCTGCGTGAGGCTGGCGACGGTGAGCAGCTCCGTCGGCGAATCGAGGTGCAGCTTGCGCGCATTCCCCTCCAGGTCGTACTTCTCATAGACCTGATTCGCCCGCGCCACCATCTGCTTCAGGACGGCCGCCGGCTTGGTGTTTTCCCCGACGCTGTACGTCGACGGATAAAGGAACCCCTCCAGCGGGTCCTTTATCTTCGCGGAGCTGTTGGCCCACGAGGGCAGGCCGAGGCTCTTGGAGTCGGTCTTGGCGATGCCCTTGGTCGTGCCGGTCTTGAGGTGGAGCTTTTTGTCGATGAGTTTGTAGACGTCGCCGGAGCGCAGCCCTTCACGGATCGTGAGGCCGTTGCGGCTTTTGGGGTCCACCATCAGCTCGATGGCCGAGGTCGCGGACATGTGCTTGCGCAGGGAATATGTCCCGGGCTGAAGGATTTTGTCCTTCTTGCTGTCGACGGCCGCCTCGGAGAACGCGTCGGCGCTCTTGACCACGCCGGCCTTCTTGAGGGCCAGACCCATCTGAAGGATCGTGGAACCCTCGGGGACGTCGACCTGGACCTCGCCGGTTCCTTCGCCCTCGTAGTCGGGGGCCGAACCGAAGTGGCTCATGATGAAGTCATAGCCGAAATAGCCGACGACACCGACGGCTCCGGCGAAGAACAGCGTGACGACCAGGCAAGTCCGGCCGCTGTGCCGTTTGTTCTTTTTGTTCTTCTTGCCGCGGCCGCCGCGGCCCTCTTCGCGCGGGTCGTGGTCGTCGCGGTCGTCGTCATCGCCGTGGTCCGCGAAGAACGCATGCTCCGGCTCCGGTTCGCGCGGCTCCGGCTCGGCCCGCCAGTCGTCGCCGGCCGCGGTGCCCTCGTCGTAGTAGGGCTCCCGCTGCTGGGGATGCGGATGCTGCTGGTACTGCTGTTGCTGCTGCATCCCCTGGTGGGGATGCTGAGCCTGCATTCCCTGCTGGGCCTGCTGCCGCGGATGCTGGGGCTGCGGCGGATAGGCCTCGGGAGCGGCGTAGTAGTCGGGGTTCGCCCCGCCGTACGGGTCGGCCGGTGCCTGCTGCCCGTAGGGGTCGTACGGGTCGTAGGGCACCTGCCCGCCCTGCGTCCCGTCCCAGCCGCCGTTGTAGTGCTGCTGGGCATACGGGTCAGCCTGCTGCTGGGGATACCGGTGGGCCTGCTGTCCGTCCCACTGAGGCTGCTGGTCCTGGCCTCTGGAGGAACCGTCTCCGTAGAGCGGGTCCTCGGGATGCCACGGTTCGGAGCCGTAGCCCCGGCCATACTCGGTCATCGATCCCCTAGAGCCGAGAGGCGGTGCACTCCGGCCTGGCAGTGCGCTTGCTGTAACCCGGTCCGCCTCTACTTGCACGCGCGGCTGTTCGAACGCCGCACATCGCGCGGAACGTTACCGTACCGCGATCAGATGACCACTTCGACGCTCTCGCCCGGGGGTTCCCCGGAGACGCGTTCGGTCTCCAGCGCGCTCTGGAGGATCACCACCGCGGCGGCCTGGTCGACCACCGAGCGGCCCTTCTTGCTCCGGACCCCGGAGGCCCGCAGGCCCTGGGTGGCGGTGACCGTCGACATCCGCTCGTCGACCAGCCGGACCCCTACGGGGGCGATGTTCCGGGCCATCTCCTGGGCGAAGGCCCGGACCTTGGCCGCGGCCGGCCCCTCTCCCCCACTGAGGGAGCGGGGCAGGCCGACCACGACTTCGAGGGGCTCGTACTCCTCGACGATCGCCTTGAGCCGACGGTGTGCTGACGGGACGTCACGTCCCGGCACGGTCTCGACGGGGGTGGCGAGGACCCCGTCGGGGTCGCACGAGGCGACCCCGATACGGGCGTCCCCGACATCCACGGCGATACGCCGGCCGCGTCGCATCTCACTCACGCGCGTCAGGCCGCCTCGGCGACGAGGCGCTCGACGGCCTCCAGGGCCTCGGGCACCGCGGCGGGGTTCTGACCGCCGCCCTGGGCGACGTCCGGCTTGCCGCCGCCACCGCCGCCGAGCGTCTTGGCGGCCGTACGGACCAGGTCACCGGCCTTGATGCCGCGCTCGCGGGCGGCCTCGTTGGTGGCGATCACCGTCACCGGGCGGCCGTTGGCGACGGAGAACAGGGCCACCACGGCGGGGCGGTCGCCCTGGATCCGGCCGCGCACGTCGAGGACGAGCTTGCGCAGGTCGTCGGCGGAGGTGCCGTCCGGGACCTGGCCGGAGGCGAGGGCGACACCACGGACGTCCTTGGCGCCCTCGGCCAGCCCGGCGGCGGCCTGGAGCACCTTCTCGGCGCGGAACTTCTCGATCTCCTTCTCGGCGTCCTTCAGCTTGGCCAGGACGCCGGAGATCTTCTCGGGCAGCTCCTCCGGGCGGCCCTTGACCAGCTCGGTGAGCTGGGAGACGACGGTGTGCTCGCGGGCCAGGAACCGGTAGGCGTCCACGCCGACCAGGGCCTCGACCCGGCGCACACCGGAGCCGATGGAGGACTCGCCGAGCAGCTTCACCAGGCCCAGCTGAGCGGTGTTGTGGACGTGGGTTCCGCCGCACAGCTCCTTGGAGAAGTCGCCGATGGTGACGACCCGGACACGGTCGCCGTACTTCTCACCGAATTCGGCGATGGCGCCCTGCTTCTTGGCGTCCTCCATGCTCATGACCTCGGCATGCACATCGAGCTCACGGGCGAGAACATCGTTGATCTTCTGCTCGACGTCGGTCAGCACCGTGCCGGGCACGGCGGCCGGCGAGCCGAAGTCGAAGCGGAAGCGGCCCGGGGAGTTCTCCGAGCCGGCCTGCGCGGCCGTCGGGCCGAGGGCGTCGCGCAGCGCCTGGTGGGTGAGGTGGGTGGCGCTGTGGGCGCGGGCGATGGCGCGCCGGCGGCTGACGTCGATGGTGGCGTACGCGGCCGAGCCGAGCACCACCTCGCCGACCTGGACGACGCCCTTGTGGACCGTCACACCGGGCACCGGCTGCTGGACGTCACGGACCTCGACGACGGCGCCGGAGTCCAGCTTGATCCGGCCGGTATCGGCGAGCTGGCCGCCGCCCTCGGCGTAGAAGGGGGTGCGGTCCAGGACGACCTCGACCTCGTCGCCCTCGTGGGCGGCAGGGGCCGGGGCGCCGTTGACCAGGAGGCCGACGATGGCGGACTCGCCCTCGGTGGCGCTGTAGCCGGTGAACTCCGTGCTGCCGGACTTGTCGGCGACCGCGCGGTAGGCGGACAGGTCGGCGTGGCCGCTCTTCTTGGCCTGGGCATCGGCCTTGGCGCGGTCCCGCTGCTCCTTCATCAGGCGGCGGAAGCCGTCCTCGTCCACCGAAAGGCCCTGCTCGGCGGCCATTTCGAGGGTGAGGTCGATCGGGAAGCCCCAGGTGTCGTGGAGCAGGAACGCCTTGTCGCCGGGCAGGACCGAGGAGCCGGCGGACTTGGTGTCCGTGACGGCGGTGTCGAGGATGTTGGTGCCGGCCTTCAGCGTCTTGACGAAGGCGGCCTCCTCGGCGAGGGCGACCGTCTCGATCCGGCGGCGGTCCTCCAGCAGCTCCGGGTACTGCTGGCCCATGGTCTTGATGACCACGTCCAGCAGCTCGCCGATGACCAGTCCGCTCGCGCCGAGCAGCCGCATGTTGCGGATGGCGCGGCGCATGATGCGGCGCAGGACATAGCCACGGCCCTCGTTGCCGGGGGTGACGCCGTCGCCGATGAGCATCGTGGACGTACGGATGTGGTCGGCGACGACGCGGAGCGAGACATCGGTGGCGTCGGAGTCGCCGTAGCGCACACCGGAGAGCTCGGTGGCCTTGTCGATGACGACGCGCAGGGTGTCCGTCTCGTACATGTTCGGGACGTCCTGGAGGATCATCGCCAGGCGCTCGAGGCCGAGACCGGTGTCGATGTTCTTGCTGGGCAGGTCGCCGAGGATCTCGAAGTCCTCCTTGCCGGTGCCCGCACCCCGCTCGTACTGCATGAAGACCAGGTTCCAGATCTCCACATACCGCTCGTCGTTGACGGCCGGGCCGCCCTCGACGCCGAACTCCGGGCCGCGGTCGTAGTTGATCTCGGAGCACGGGCCGCAGGGGCCCGGGACGCCCATGGACCAGTAGTTCTCCTTCTTGCCCAGGCGCTGGATGCGCTCCTTGGGCACCCCGATGACCTCGTGCCAGATGCGCTCGGCCTCGTCGTCGTCCAGGTAGACGGTGATCCAGAGCTTGTCCGGGTCGAGGCCGTAGGCGCCGTCGGCCTGGGAGCCGGTCAGCAGCTCCCAGGCGTACTTGATGGCGCCTTCCTTGAAGTAGTCGCCGAAGGAGAAGTTGCCGCACATCTGGAAGAACGTGCCGTGCCGGGTGGTCTTGCCGACCTCTTCGATGTCCGGCGTACGGACGCACTTCTGCACGCTGGTGGCGCGCGGGGCGGGCGGCTTGACCTCACCGAGGAAGTACGGCTTGAAGGGGACCATGCCCGCGTTGACGAGCAGCAGCGTCGGGTCGTCCGCGATGAGCGACGCCGACGGCACGACGGTGTGCCCGCGCTCCTCGAAGAAGCGCAGCCAGCGGCGGCGGATTTCAGCCGACTCCATCAGTGGTCCTCTTTTCCAGTCGGTCCGGTCAGACCGTTAGGTCCGGTTGTTCTCGTGGTTCGGTACTGCGGTTCGAGCACCGCACGGCGCGGTGCAGGCAGCTCGCGCACCCCGTCCGGCTCACCGAGCCCCAGGGCGTCGTGCAGCTGCTCTTCACGGTCCGCCATTCCGGTGCGTACGTCCAATGCAAATTGGCGCAGCCGGTGTCCGGTCTCGACGGCCTTGTCCGCGGCCTGCGCGGCGAGGCTGTCGGGCTGTAGCTTGCGCAGCTTGCGGTGGACCTTGTTGGTGGCCCACACGCCGGCGGCGGCGCCGGTGGTGAACCAGAATGCGCGGCGGAACATCGCTGTGATCAGTCCTTGGAGCGACGGTTGCGGCGCCCGCCGCGGCGGGCGCCGGGCAGGATACGGCCGGGGACGACGGTGCGCTTCGGCTCCGGTTCGCCCTTCTTGCCGATCGCGCGGCGCACGCCGTAGCCGAACGCCGCCACCTTGACCAGCGGGCCGCCGAAGGCGGAGGACACGGTCGAGGAGAGCGCGGAGGCGTTGGCGGTGACCTCTTGGACGTCGGCGGCGATGGCATCGACGCGGGCGAGCTGGGTGTGCGCGGAGCGGACCGTTGCGGAGGCGTCGGCGAGGAGCGGCACGGCCTTCTCGGACACCTCGGCCACCATCTTGGTGGTCGCCTTGAGCGTCTGTGCGAGCCTCACCAGCACGAGGGCGAGGAACGACACAAGGATCGCCCAGAAGACGGCCACGAGGATCCCGGCCACCTCTCCACCGGACACGTTGGCACCACTCTCCGACTGGTTTGGTCTGGTTCTCGTCCTGCTCGAACGGCAACCTTGACCTTATCGCGCCGTGACTGTCCGTCCGTACCCCGTTCCCGGTCGCGCGGGGCGTACGGCCCGGGAATCCCGCGGCGTGATTGTACGGTCCGCATCCTGCCGAGTACGCTCCGTGTGCCATGCGACGCCTCACGCGCCCCGGTCCCCTCTCCCGCCCTTCCCCCGAGCGTCTGCGGGCACCGGGCAGGACGGGGAACCTTCCCGCGGAAATCAACCGCTTCATCGGCCGCGACGACGAACTGGCCGCGCTGGCACGGCAGCTGGAATCGTCCCGGCTGGTGACGCTCACCGGCCTCGGCGGCATCGGGAAGTCACGTCTCGCCCGCCATGGCTCAGCGATCTTGCAGGATCGCTTCTGCGATGGGGTGTGGCTGGTCGAACTCGCGTCCCTGCGCGAACCGCACCTCCTGGACCACGCCGTCGCCGAGGCGCTGGGGCCGGCCGACCACGGCGGCCGCCCGGTGCGCGCCGCGCTCTGCGACCACCTCGCCGAACGTGAACTGCTGCTCGTCCTGGACGGCTACGAGCACCTGGTCGACGCCTGCGCCGAGCTGACCGCGGAGCTGCTGCGCCGCGCCCCCGGGCTGCGGGTACTGGCCGCCGGACGGCGACCGCTCGGGCTCACCGGCGAGCAGAACATGGCGCTGGCGCCGCTGAACACCGCCGACGCGACCGCCCTGTTCGCCGACCGCGCGGCGGCGGTGCTCGGCGCCTTCACCGTCGAGAAGGCCAACGAGGCCGCGGTCACCGAGCTCTGTGCGCGGCTCGACGGGATTCCGCTCGCGCTGGAGCTGGCCGCTGGGCGGCTGCGCGCGCTCTCCGTCGACCAGGTGCTCCAAAGGCTCGACGACCGCTTCCGGCTGCTGACCGGCACCGGCCGCGGTGCCCTGCCGCGCCACCAGACGCTGCGTACCGCGATCGGCTGGAGCCATGAGCTGTGTACGCCCGGGGAGCGGCTGCTGTGGGCGCGGCTGTCGGTCTTCGCCGGGCAGTTCGACCTGGAGGCGGTGGAGTACGTCTGCTCATGTCCGGAACTGCCGGCCGACGAACTCCTCGATGTCATCGCGGAGTTGGTCGCCCAGTCGGTGCTGGTGCGGGAGGAGACCGCGGCCGGGGTGCGCTACCGGATGCTGGACACCGTACGGGCCTACGGCGCGGACTGGCTGGCGGCGACGCACGACGGCGACCGGCTGCGGCGCCGGCACCGCGACTGGTACCTGGGCCTGGCCACCTGGTGCGAACTGGACTGGTTCAGCTCCCGGCAGGCGGAGATCGCGGCCCGGATCGAGGCCGAGCTGCCCAATCTGCGGGTGGCGCTGGAGAAGAGCCTGGAGTGCCCCGCCGATACCCATCTCGGCCAGTACCTGGCGGGCACCCTGTGGTTCTACTGGGTGGGCTGCGGCCGGCTATCCGAGGGCCGGCACTGGCTGGACCGGGCCCTGGAGCTGGACAGCGACCACGACGACGCACGACTGAAGGCGCTGTGGGTGACCGGCTATGTCGCGGTGCTCCAGGGGGACACCATCGGTGCGCTCGGGGCACTACAGGAGTGCCGGGACGAGGCCGAGCGGACCGGCAACGCCACCGCGGCCGCGTACGCGCTGCACCGCACCGGCTGTCTGGCGCTGGTCTGTGACGACATGCCGCGCGCCGAGGAGCTGCTGCGCGGGGCGCTGCGGCGCTACCGGGAGATCGGCGAGCTCAACGGCACCGTGCTGCTGGCGCAGGTCGAGCTGGCGATGGCGGTGGCCTTCCGGGGCGAGCCGGCGGACGCGGTGCGGCTGTGCGAGGACGTCGTGGAGGTGTGTGCGGAGCACGGGGAGCGCTGGACGCGGGCGTACGCCCAGTTCGTGCTGGGGTACGCGGCCTGGTCACGGGGCGACGGCGAGCGGGCCCGCGCCCTGCTGGAGGAGTCGCTGGCCGTCCATCACACCTTCCACGACCTGCTGGGCGTGGTGCTGGCGCTCGAACTGCTGGCGATGGTCACGCTCGGCGAGGGGGACGCGGAGGCGGCGGCGGTGCTCCAGGGCGCCGCGGGGCGGATCTGGCCGTCGGTGGGGCTGCCGCTGTTCGGCTCGCGCCACTTCCGCCGGCCGCATGTGCTGTGCGAGGAACAGGCGCGGCAGCGGCTGGGGGCCGAGCGCTACGAGCGTGCCCGGCGCAGGGGCGAGCGCCTCGGCCTGGACGCGGCGGTGGCGCAAGGGCTGCGGACCAAGGGTCCGGCGCCCGCCCGGCCCCGGCCGGTGCGGATCGCGCCGCCGGGAACGAGCGAGCCCGCCGCCTCCCCCTCCGCGAGCGGCGGGGAGACGGCGGGCTGAGCGTGGTGCTGCGCCTGCGGTGGTGCTTAGCGGGCGTAGTACTCGACGACGAGCTGCTCGTCGCAGATCACCGGGATCTCCTTGCGGTTCGGGTCCCGGTCGAGACGGAACGCCAGAGCCGGCAGGTTGACCTCGAGGTAGCGCGGGGTCTCACCGTCGGTGTCGTAGCCACCCTCGCGGGCGACCTGGAAGGGGTGCTTCTCGCGGCTGCGCTCGCGGACCATCACGACGTCGCCGGGGCGGACGCGGAAGGACGGCTTGTCGACCTTGCGGTCGTTCACCGAGATGTGGCCGTGGACGACCATCTGGCGAGCCTGGTAGATGGTGCGGGCGATGCCCGAACGCAGGACGAGCGCGTCCAGACGGCGCTCAAGCTCGATGATCAGCGCTTCGCCGGTCTTGCCTTCGACCTTCCGAGCGCGGTCGTAGGCACGCGCCATCTGGCGCTCGCTGATGTCGTACTGCGCACGCAGGCGCTGCTTCTCCAGCAGACGGACCTTGTAGTCACTGCTCTGCTTGCGGCCACGGCCGTGCTCGCCGGGCGGGTAGGGACGGGCCTCGAAGTACTTGACGGCCTTCGGCGTCAGCGCGATGCCGAGCGCGCGGGACTTCTTGACCTTGGGACGCGACTGGTTCACGTGGAACGGACCTCCGTGTAAGTTAGGTGAGGCTTACCTTAGCGCGAGGAGAACGCATGTTTCGACCTGGGATCCCCCTGCCCAGTGCACACCGCACCGAGGCGGGTCAGCCGCGTCCCGTGGAAGACGCCCAGCAGCCCACTGCCGCCGAGCGCATACGAACCCTCGTCGAGTCCAATGGTATGGCGTCTTTGAACATCCCCGGTGTCGAGGACCCCGACGAGACCGGCCTCTCGGCACCGGTCTGCCGGACCGTGACACCCGACGGAGACGTGCTGTTGCTGGTTTCCGGGGACTCTGCGGCGGCTCGGGCAGCGGCACACGCCCAGGACGACGACCTCACAGCCGTGATGGAGATCACGGATGTCGCGCCCGTTTCGGTGCCCCACCGCATCCGCGGACGGGCCTGGGTGGCCGGCTGGCTCACCCCCGTCCGCAATGAGCAGCGGGCCGAGGCGGCGCTGCTGCTCGCCGAGCGGCACCCGGTGGGCGAGCTGCTAGGCATCGGCGAGGCGCTTGCGCCGGACCCCGCACCGGGGCTGTACGGGCGGGCCGCCTGGATGATGCTGCGCCTGGAGGTCGGCGAGGGCGCGGTGGACGATCTCTGGGGCGCCGAGTCCGTCGAACCGGACGACTTCGCCGACGCGGCCGCCGATCCGCTGGTCGCCCACGAGGCGGAGCTGCTCCAGCATCTGCACGCCGCGCACAGCGAGCAGGTACGCGGGCTGTGCGCCCTGCTCGGCGACCGCGAGGGCGGCTGCGGGCTGCGCGGCCGGGCCGTACCGGTCGGCCTGGACCGCTTCGGGCTGCGGGTCCGCTTCACCGACGCCGAGCAGCACACCTTCGACGCACGGTTCGACTTCCCCGAGCCCGTACGGGACGTGGCGGACCTGCGGCGGGCGATGCATCTGCTCTTCGAGGCGGCGGCCGAGTAATACGGGGCGCCGCCCCGCGGAGGGCTATTCGGCGGCGCTCTCACCGGAGTCGGCGCGCAGCCGCGTCCGCACCCGCTCGACGACATCGGCGTAACGCGCCTCCGCACCATGGCGGGTGGGCTCGTAATAGCGCTTGCCGTGCACCTCGTCCGGCGCGTACTGCTGGGCCGCGATCCCGCCCGGCAGGTCGTGCGGATACTGATAGCCCTGGCCGTGGCCGAGCTTCTGGGCGCCCTTGTAGTGGCTGTCGCGCAGATGCGGCGGCACCGCTCCCGCCTGACCGGCCCGGACGTCCGCCAGGGCGGCGTCGATGGCCATATACGCGGCGTTCGACTTCGGCGCCAGGGCGAGCGCGATGGTGGCCTGGCTCAGCGTGATCCGCGCCTCGGGGAAGCCGATCATCGCCACGGCCTGGGCGGCGGCGACCGCGGTCGGCAGGGCCGTGGGGTCGGCCAGGCCGATGTCCTCGCTCGCCGAGATCATCAGCCGGCGGGCGATGAACCGCGGGTCCTCCCCCGCCTCGATCATGCGCGCCAGGTAGTGCAGCGCGGCGTCGACGTCCGAGCCCCGGATGGACTTGATCAGCGCGCTGGCGACGTCGTAGTGCTGGTCGCCGTCCCGGTCGTACTTCACCGCCGCCCGGTCGACGGACTCCTCCAGCGTCTGGAGGGTGATCTCCTTCTCGCCCTTGGCCAGCGCGGAACCGGCACCGGCCTCCAGGGCCGTCAGCGCACGCCGGGCGTCACCGCCCGCGATCCGCAGCAGATGCCCCTCGGTGTCCTCGGGGAGGGTCACCGCGCCCGCCAGCCCGCGCGCATCGGTCAGCGCGCGCCGCAGCAGCCCGCGCAGATCGTCGTCCGTGAGGGGTTCGAGGGTCAGCAGCAGGGAGCGGGACAGCAGCGGCGAGATCACCGAGAAATACGGATTCTCGGTCGTCGCGGCGATCAGGGTGACCCAGCGGTTCTCCACGGCCGGCAGCAGGGAATCCTGCTGGGCCTTGCTGAAGCGGTGGATCTCGTCGAGGAAGAGGACGGTCTCCTTGCCGTAGCCGCCCGAGGCGCGCCGCGCGCCGTCGATGACCGCGCGGACCTCCTTGACGCCCGCCGTGATCGCCGAGAGCTCCACGAAGCGCTTGTTCGTCGCCTGGCTGACGACATACGCCAGGGTCGTCTTGCCGATGCCGGGCGGCCCCCACAGGAACACCGAGGACGGCCCGGCCGGCCCGCCGTTGCCCTCACCCACCAGTCGGCGCAGCGGCGAGCCCGGCTTGAGCAGATGCTGCTGGCCCACGACTTCATCGAGGGTGCGCGGGCGCATCCGGACGGCGAGCGGGGACCCCGCGGGGTCCTTCTCCTGGCGGTCTTCGGCAGCGGCGGTGAACAGGTCGGGCTCCACGATCACGAGCCTAAGCCACCCCACTGACAACGCCCCGGCCGCCGTCATGGACGGGGCCGGGGCGCGGACAACGCGGCGGGCGGGACCTCAGATCAGGCTGCTCCAGTACGACCACCACTTGGTGAGGATCAGCAGCGCGATCACGCCGTACCAGAGCACCGGCACGACCCAGTGGAACTCCAGCACCGTCCGGCGCAGCCCCGCGGGGGCCGGGATGATGCCGTGCTTGATGTTGTGCACGGTGGTGTACCAGAACATCAGGATGGTGACCATCCAGGTCAGCGTGCACCACAGGCAGAGCGAGTTGATCACGTAGAGCGACTGGGACATCAGCCACATGCAGAAGACCGTGCCGAGCAGCGTGCCGATGTTCAGCCCGATCCAGTACCAGCGGCGGAAGCGGCCGCCGGCCAGCAGGGCCACGCCGATCGCGACGACCACGCCGAAGGCGACCAGCCCGGCGACCGGGTTCGGGAAGCCGAAGACCTCCGCCTGCTTGCTCTGCATGATGTTGCCGCAGGAGATGATCGGGTTCAGGCTGCAGGCCGGCTTGTAGTGCGGGTCCTTCAGCAGTTCGATCTTGTCCAGGGTGATGACCCAGGCCGCCAGCAGACCCAGCGCGCCGGTGATCACCAGGAGCACGGCGAAACCGCGACCCGAGCCGATGGTGCCCGTGCCGCTGTCGCGGTCGTCGTCGGTGGACACGTCGTCAAGCGCTGTCGTCGTCATATCGCCGTTCCGTCGATCCCTGGGAGTCGGGGCTGAGCGCGGGCCCGGGAGTGGCCACGCCGTTCATTCTGCCCCAACTCCACCATGACCCACTGTGCGATGAGCATAAAGAAGAGCCGCCCGTACACAGCGTTCTCTCAGTATTCGCCGCGCCACCGCCCCCTCTGCCGCCCGCCCGGCGCCTGCCACCACCGGTGCGGCCGGGCCGGAAACCCTTCGCCGGGATGAAGGCACCGCCGCCGTTGACACCGGGCGCCCGGCGGCTCGGAGGGTCGTGCGCGCACGGTGCCCCCGGCACGCACGAGGGGCCCGGCCGGCAGATCGCCGTCCGGGCCCCTGGGGTCCGCCGTCCCGCGGCCTCAGCCCAGCGTGCGCCGGACCTCGTCGGCCACGGTGTCCAGCGCGACCGCGGTCTGCTCACCGCTCTCCAGGTCCTTGAGCTGGACGACGCCCTCGGCCAGGTCCCGCTCGCCGGCCACCAGCGCCAGCCGCGCGCCGGAGCGGTTGGCGGACTTCATGGCGTTCTTCAGGCCCTTGCCGCCGAACGCGAAGTCGGTGGCGACACCGGCCCGCCGCAGCTCGGTGACCACGCCGAACAGCACCCGGCGGGCCTCCTCGCCGAGCGGTACCGCGTAGACGGCCGTGGCGGCGGGGATGTCGAGCGTGACGCCCTCCGCCTCCAGCGCCAGCACCGTACGGTCGACGCCCAGCGCCCAGCCGACGGACGGCAGCGCGGGGCCGCCGATCATCTCCGAGAGGCCGTCGTAGCGGCCGCCGCCGCCCACCGCGGACTGCGAGCCGAGGCCGTCGTGGACGAACTCGAAGGTGGTACGGGTGTAGTAGTCCAGGCCGCGGACCAGCTTCTCGTCGTCCTCGAAGGCCACGCCCGCCGCGGTCAGCAGCTCACGCACCTGCTCGTGGTACGCCTTGCAGGCCTCGCAGAGGTAGTCGCGGAGCTTGGGCGCCCCGTCGAGCTGCTTCTGCACGGACTCGCGCTTGTCGTCCAGGACGCGCAGCGGGTTGATGTCGACCCGGCGCCGGGTGTCCTCGTCCAGGTCCAGGCCGCGCAGGAAGTCCTGGAGCGCGGCCCGGTAGACGGGGCGGCACTCCTGGTCGCCCAGGGAGTTGAGCAGGATGCGGAAGTTCCGCAGCCCCAGCGTGCGGTAGGCCTGGTCGGCCAGGATGATCAACTCGGCGTCCAGCGCCGGGTCTTCGGCACCGATGGCCTCGGCGCCGACCTGGGAGAAGTGACGGTAACGGCCCTTCTGCGGACGCTCGTAGCGGTAGTACGAGCCGGAGTACCAGAGCTTGACCGGGAGGTTGCCCGCCTTGTGGAGGTTGGCCTCCAGTGCGGCGCGCAGCACGGACGCGGTGCCCTCGGGGCGCAGCGCCAGCTGGTCGCCGCCCTTGGTCTCGAAGGCGTACATCTCCTTGGTCACGATGTCGGTGGACTCACCGACACCGCGCGCGAACAGCTCGACGTTCTCAAAACCGGGCGTCTCGACGTAGCCGTACCCGGAGTTCTTCAGCGGCGCGGCGATCGCCTCGCGCACCGCGAGATAGGTGGCGGACTGCGGCGGAATCAGGTCGTACGTGCCCTTGGGGGCCTTGAAGGTGCTCACGGAAGGTCTCGTCACATTCCTCGTCGTGGAGCGGCGCGGAGGCCGTCTCCGAGGCCGGCGGCCACCTCCCGAAGGAAGGGGTTGGTGGCGCGCTCGCGGCCGATGGTGGTCTGGGGGCCGTGGCCGGACAGGACGACGGTCGAGTCCTCCAGCGGCAGGCACACACGGGCCAGCGACTGCAGGATCTCGGCGTGGTCGCCGCCCGGCAGGTCGGTGCGTCCGATGGAGCCGGCGAAGAGCAGGTCGCCAGAGAAGAAGACCGGCGGAATGTCGGCCTGCTCGGGCATCCTGAACGTCACCGACCCCTTGGTATGGCCCGGGGCGTGCGCGACGGAGAACTCCATCCCGGCGAGTTCCAGGGCGGCACCGTCGCTCAGCTCCTTGACGTCGTCCGGCTCCCCCACGGTGAGTTCGCCCATGAGCTGCTGACCGATGGAGCGGCCGAGGGCCTTCTCCGGGTCGCTCATCATGAAGCGGTCCTCGGGGTGGATCCAGGCCGGGACGTCGTGCGCGCCGCACACCGGGACCACGGAGGCGACATGGTCGAGGTGGCCATGGGTGAGAACGACCGCGACGGGCTTGAGCCGATGCTTTGCGACCGCGTCCTCGACTCCTTGGGCGGCCTGGTGGCCCGGGTCGATGATGACGCACTCCTCGCCGGCGGCGGGGGCGACCAAATAGCAATTGGTGCCCCAGGCCCCGGCGGGGAACCCGGCAATCAGCACGTTCGTCCTTAAAGGTCGGTGGTGGGGTTCGGTCCACGGGACCGCTCCCGGAACATCTCGGCAGCTCCAGAGCCTACCGGCGGGACTCCCGGCAGAGCGAACCCGTATACGGTACGGCCACGGCGACGACAGCGATCGGTGATCGGACGAAGGAGACGACCGGTGGTCAGCAGAGATCAGCGGCGGCGGCAGCTCGCCAGGGAGAAGTACGAGCGCCAGCAGCAACGGCGGTCCGCGACGCAGCGCAAGACCAAACGCCGCAATGTGGTCATCGCGTCCGCCATGGCCGTCGCCCTGGCCGCCGGCGTCACCGCCTACGCCACCACGGGGCTGGCGGGCTCCGGCAAGAACGCCGACCGGGCGGCCGCCCCGTCCCCCTCCAAGGCGCCGGACCCGTGCGGCAAGCCCGCCAAGGGCACGCCGTCCACCAAAACGTGGAAGAAGGAGCCGGCGATGTCCGTCGACACCTCGGCTTCCTACTCCGCGAAGCTGGCGACGACCTGCGGCACGATCGAGCTGAAGCTGGACGCCGGCAAGGCGCCGCACACCGTCAACTCCTTCGCCTTCCTGGCCGGCCAGGGCTACTTCGACCACAGCAAGTGCCACCGCCTGGTCGACCAGGGCATCTACGTCCTTCAGTGCGGCGACCCGAAGGGCACCGGGCAGGGCACGCCCGGCTACACCATCCCGGACGAGAACCTCAAGGACCCCCGGCTCAAGGGCGGTGTCTATCCCGCGGGCACGGTCGCGATGGCCAACCGCTACGACGGGCAGAGCGACAAGACCCGCGACTCCGGCGGCAGCCAGTTCTTCCTCGTCTACCAGGACAGCAAGCTGCCCCCCAACTACACACCGTTCGGCACCGTCACCGGCGGTATGGACGTGCTGAAGAAGATCGCCAAGGCCGGTTCGACGCCGGACCCGCAGACCGGCAACACCGCGCCGAACGCCACCGTCGTGATCGACCGGGCAACCGTGAAAAAGTCCTGACCTGCCGGGCGACCTGGGGCGGTACGGCGGCCCTCGGCACGCGAACCGCGGAATTTCGGTCGTGCTGGATGCGGACAGCCGACCGCCGGTCGCCTAGATTGGCGTTGGGTAGGGTGCCTGCTCCGACGGCTGCCACCCTCACCCGCAATTCAGCCCGTCGGACCGGTCAGGGCGCGGCTCTGCCGGACAGAAACTGTGGACGATGCCGGGGGGCCGCACGCCCTCGTCGGCATCATGTGGAGGAGGCGCTGTGAGCAGCGACCCATGGGGCCGCGTCGACGAGACGGGGACCGTGTACGTGCGTACCGCCGATGGCGAGCAGGTCGTCGGATCGTGGCAGGCGGGAACTCCCGAGGAGGCCCTCGCCTACTTCGAGCGCAAGTATGAGGGCCTGGTCGTCGAGATCGGCCTCCTCGAGCGCCGGGTCAAGACCACCGACCTGTCGGCGAAGGACGCCACGACCGCGATCGACCATCTGCGCACCCAGGTCGACGAACACCACGCGGTGGGCGATCTGGACGCGCTGAAGAAGCGGCTCGACAAGCTCGTCGAGGCCGTCGACTCGCGCCGCGAGGAGCGCAAGGCACAGAAGGCACGGCAGAGCCACGAGGCCCGGGAGGCCAAGGAGAAGCTGGTCGCCGAGGCCGAGGAGCTGGCCGCCAGTGAGCAGTGGCGGGCGGCCGGTGAACGGCTGCGCGCGCTGGTCGACACCTGGAAGGGCCTGCCGCGGCTCGACCGCAAGGCGGACGACGAGCTCTGGCACCGCTTCTCGCACGCCCGCTCGGCGTTCTCCAAGCGGCGCAAGGCGCACTTCGCGTCGCTGGACGCGCAGCGCGAGGAGTCCCGTAAGGCAAAGGAGAAGCTGGTCGCCGAGGCCGAGGCGCTGTCGAACTCGACGGACTGGGGGGCCACCGCGGCCCGCTACCGCGAGCTGATGGCGGACTGGAAGGCGGCCGGACGCGCCCAGCGCGAGCACGAGGACGATCTGTGGAACCGCTTCCGCGGCGCCCAGGACGTCTTCTTCCAGGCGCGCGGTGAGGTCTTCGCGGAGCGCGACGCCGAGCAGCGGGAGAATCTGACCCGCAAGGAGGAGCTGGCCGTCGAGGCCGAGAAGCTGCTGCCCGTCTCGGACCTGAAGGGCGCGCGGGCCGCGTTCCGCTCGATCAATGAGCGGTGGGAGGCCATCGGCCATGTGCCGCGGGACGCCCGCCCGAAGATCGAGGGCCGGATGCACGCCGTCGAGCGGGCTATCCAGGAGGCCGAGGAGAGCGAGTGGCGTCGGACGAACCCTGAGGCGCGGGCCCGCGCCGCGGGGCTGACCGGCCAGCTCCAGGACGCGGTCGACAAGCTGGAGAAGCAGATCGACACGGCGCGGGCGGCGGGCAACAACGCCAAGGCCGACAAGCTCGGCCGTGAGCTGGAGGGCCGCAAGGCGCTGCTGGACCAGGCGCTCAAGGGCCTGGAAGAGTTCGGCGGCTGAGAGCCGTACGGACGGAAGGGCCCCGGTACGGATTTCCAGATTCCGTACCGGGGCCCTTCCGTATGTCCGCTGCCGCTACGGCCGCCGGGCCGACGTCACCCGGTAGACGTCGTACACGCCCTCCACGCTCCGTACGGCCTTCAGGACGTGACCCAGGTGCTTGGGGTCGCCCATCTCGAAGGTGAAGCGGGAGGTGGCGACGCGGTCGCGGGAGGTCTGGACGGCGGCCGACAGGATGTTGACGTGCTGGTCGGACAGGATGCGGGTGACGTCCGACAGCAGCCGGGAGCGGTCCAGCGCCTCGACCTGGATGGCGACCAGGAAGACCGAGGACTGGGTGGGCGCCCATTCGACGTCGAGTATCCGCTCCGGCTGCCGGGACAGCGAGTCGACGTTGACGCAGTCGGCGCGGTGCACCGAGACGCCGTTGCCGCGGGTGACGAAGCCGATGATGGGGTCGCCCGGCACCGGCGTACAGCAGCGGGCCAGCTTGACCCACACATCGTCGACGCCCTTGACGACCACCCCGGGGTCGGCGCTGGAGCGGCGCTTGGAACGCGGCCGGATCGGCGTCGACTCGGCGATGTCCTCGGTGGCCTCGTCCTGGCCGCCGAGCGCCTGCACCAGCTTCTGGACGACGCTCTGCGCGGCGACATGGCCCTCGCCGATGGCGGCGTAGAGCGAGGAGATGTCGGGGTAGCGCATCTCGTGCGCGAGGGTGACCAGGGAGTCGCCGGTCAGAATCCGCTGGATCGGCAGGTTCTGCTTGCGCATCGCGCGCGCGATGGAGTCCTTGCCCTGCTCGATGGCCTCGTCGCGGCGCTCCTTGGAGAACCAGCCGCGGATCTTGTTGCGGGCCCGCGGGGACTTGACGAAGCCGAGCCAGTCGCGGGACGGTCCGGCGCCCGGCGCCTTGGAGGTGAAGACCTCCACCAAGTCGCCGTTGTCCAGGGTCGATTCGAGCGGGACGAGGCGCCCGTTGACCCGCGCCCCTATCGTCCGGTGGCCGACCTCGGTGTGCACCGCGTACGCGAAGTCGACGGGGGTGGCACCGGCCGGCAGCGCTATGACATCGCCCTTGGGCGTGAAGACGAAGACCTCGTTGCGGGACAGGTCGAAGCGCAGCGACTCCAGGAACTCGCCCGGGTCCTCGGTTTCCTTCTGCCAGTCCAGCAACTGCCGCAGCCAGGCCATGTCGTTGACCGTGTCCTGGCCCTTGCCGGCGTGCTTCGGCACGTCCGTACGGATCTTGGAGGCGCCGGCGACCGCTTCCTGCTTGTACTTCCAGTGCGCGGCGATGCCGTACTCGGCGCGGCGGTGCATGTCGAACGTACGGATCTGGAGCTCAACGGGCTTGCCGCTGGGGCCGATGACGGTCGTGTGCAGCGACTGGTACATGTTGAACTTCGGCATCGCGATGTAGTCCTTGAACCGGCCGGGGACCGGGTTCCATCGCGCGTGGATGGTGCCGAGCGCGGCGTAACAGTCGCGGACGGTATCGACGAGGACGCGGATGCCCACCAGGTCGTAGATCTCGGCGAAGTCGCGGCCGCGCACGATCATCTTCTGGTAGACGCTGTAGTAGTGCTTGGGCCGCCCCGTGACGGTGGCCTTGATGCGCGCGGACCGCAGATCGGCCTGGACCTCGTCGGTCACTATGGCCAGATACTCGTCCCGCTTGGGCGCCCGCTCGGCGACCAGCCGCACGATCTCGTCGTACATCTTGGGGTAGAGGATCGCGAAGGCGAGGTCCTCCAGCTCCCACTTGATGGTGTTCATGCCCAGGCGGTGGGCGAGCGGAGCGTAGATCTCCAGCGTCTCGCGGGCCTTCTTCTCCTGCTTCTCCCGCTTGAGGTAGCGCATGGTGCGCATGTTGTGCAGCCGGTCGGCGAGCTTGATGACCAGGACGCGCGGGTCCTTGGCCATCGCGACGACCATCTTGCGGACGGTCTCGGCCTGCGCGGCCTCGCCGAACTTGACCTTGTCCAGCTTGGTGACGCCGTCGACCAGCAGCGCGACCTGGTCGCCGAAGTCGCGGCGCAGGGTGTCCAGGCCGTACTCGGTGTCCTCGACGGTGTCGTGCAGCAGGCCCGCCATCAGCGTGGCCGGGTCCATGCCCAGCTCGGCGAGGATGGTCGTCACCGCGAGCGGGTGGGTGATGTAAGGGTCGCCGCTCTTGCGCTTCTGGCCGCGGTGCCAGCGCTCGGCGACCTGGTAGGCCCGCTCGACCTGCCGCAGCGTCGCGGTCTCGATCTTGGGGTCGTTACCGCGGACGGCCCGCAGCAGCGGCTCCAGGACCGGGTTGTACGGGCTGGAGCGCTGGACGCCCAGCCGGGCCAGACGGGCCCGGACCCGGTTCGGGGAGCCGGAGCGGCCGGCGGGGGCGGGCGGCAGCGGCTTGGTGGCGGCAGGCTGGTCGGCCTTGGCGGGCGGCTTCGGCGCCCGGGACGGCGCGGCGGCCGACTGGGACGAGGAGGCGGCGGGCCCCGGCTTGGGCGCCGTACGGGGCCGCTCGGCGGGCGCCGGGGACGCGGAGGTCGGGCCGGCCGGCGGCCGGGGCGTGGCGGTGCCGTCGGGCGCACCCTGCCGCTCGGGCTGGGGCGCGTCCGAGGAAGCCACGTCCGTGGGCTTCGGCTCGTCCGGGCGCGCGGCGTCGGATCCCGTCGGACGCAGTCCGGGGGAGAGCGGCTGGGCCTCGTCTGGCAAGAGCACTCCTCAGGCGGTTCCGGACCCCAGGACCTCTAACGGGTCGGGGTGCCATGGTATCGACCCCTCGGCCGGGACTCCCCCGCGGCCATGGGGCCGTACATGACACAGCAGCGGGGGCACCCGGATTCTTCCGGATGCCCCCGCTGCGGAACTGCTGCCTGCGGCCGGCTCAGACCGTGATCAGGGCCTCCAGCGGAGCGCCCTTGAGACCCGGCTCCAGCCGCTGCCGCCCGGCCAGGAAGCCGAGCTCCAGCAGCACGGCCAGGCCCGCGACCTCGGCGCCCGCCCGGCGGATCAGCTGAAGCGAGGCGTCGGCGGTCCCGCCGGTGGCGAGCACGTCATCGATCACCAGCACCCGGTCGCCCGGGGCCAGCGCATCGCTGTGGATCTCGATCTCGGCCGTGCCGTACTCCAGGTCGTATGCCTGCCCGAGCGTCGTGCCGGGCAGCTTGCCCGCCTTGCGGACGGGGACGAAGCCGACGCCGGCCCGGACCGCGACCGGAGCGGCGAGTATGAACCCGCGCGCCTCCAGGCCCACGATCTTGTCCACCCGGTGCCGCCCGCACAGCTCGGCGAACGCCTCGGTCAGCGCGCCGAAGGCGGCCGGATCGGCCAGCAGCGGGGTGATGTCCTTGAACATCACCCCCGGCTGCGGGTAGTCCGGGATGTCCGTGATCCGGCTGAGCAGAAGCTCACGCAGTTCCGCCGGGGCGCTCATCGGCGCTTGCCCGAGGGACGGCCGCGTCCGCGGTTACGCGAGGCGGGCTGTTGGCGCGGGCCGACGACCGCGGCACCGTCCTCGGCGTCCGCCGCGGCGGGGGCCGGCTCCTCGGTGTCCTCCTGGCCCGCGTCCTTGGCCGCGGCCGCGGCGCGCTTCGCCTTCACCCGCTTGGCCAATGCCTTGATCTGCGGCTCGCGGTTCTTCAGGTCGGCGACCAGTGGCGTCGCGATGAAGATCGACGAGTACGCACCGGCGGCGAGGCCGACGAACAGGGCCAGCGAAATGTCGTTGAGCATGCCCGCGCCCAGGAAACCGCCGCCAACGAACAGCAGAGCGGCGACCGGGAGCAGCGCCACGACCGTGGTGTTGATGGAGCGCACCAGGGTGCTGTTGATCGAGCGGTTGGCGACCTCGCCGTACGTGAAGCGGTTCTGCTTGGTGAGGTCCTTGGAGGCTTCCTTGAGGCTGTCGAAGACGACGACCGTGTCGTACAGGGAGTAACCGAGGATCGTGAGCAGACCGATGACCGTGCCGGGCGTGACCTCGAAGCCGACCAGGGCGTAGACGCCGACCGTGATCGTGAGGTCGTGGATCAGCGCGATCAGGGCCGCCAGCGCCATCCGCCACTCGAAGGCGATCGCCAGATAGAGCACCACGAGGACCATGAAGATCCCCAGGCCCAGCCAGGCCTTGTTGGCGATCTCCTCACCCCAGCTCGGGCCGACCAACTGGGTGTTGACGTCCTGGACCGGGATCTTCAGGTCCTTGGCGAGCTCTTCCTGGACCGGCAGCGCCTGCTTGGTGTCCAGACCGCTGATCTGGATGCGCACCGAACCGCCGCCGAGCTTCTGCACCAGGGCCTGGTGGCCGCCCGTCGCCGACTCGGCCTGGTGCTGGACCTCCGAGGTGGAGACGGAGGTCTTCGCTGTGAAGACCGCGCCGCCGGAGAACTCGATGCCCATGTGCAGACCGCGCACCGCCAGGCCGACGATGGCCGTGATGGTGATGAGGATCGAGATGCCGTACCAGATCTTCCGCTTGCCGATGAAGTCGTAGCCGACCTCGCCGCGGTAGAGCCGGGCGCCGATGTTTCCGAGCTTGGACATCTCACGCCTCCTTCGTCTGGGTGGGGGCGGCGCCGCGACGACGGCGCAGCGGCGGCTTGGCGCCCAGGCGCTTGGGGTCGAGGCCGGACCAGGGGTGCCCGTCGGCGAAGAACTTCCGCCGGGCCAGCATCGTCATCAGCGGCTTGGTGAAGTAGAAGACCACGATGACGTCGAGGACGGTGGTCAGGCCGAGCGTGAACGCGAAGCCCTTCACCTTGCCGACGGTGACGATGAACAGCACCGCGGCGGCCAGGAACGACACGAAGTCGGAGACCAGGATCGTACGGCGGGCCCGCGGCCAGCCGCGCTCGACGGCCGGGCGCAGGGTGCGGCCCTCGCGGATCTCGTCCCGGATGCGTTCGAAGTAGACGATGAACGAGTCGGCGGTGATACCGATCGCCACGATGGCGCCGCAGACCGCCGGGAGGTTCAGCGCGAACCCGATGGTCGGGCCGAGCAGCGTCATGATCGCGTACGTCAGGATCGCCGAGACCAGGAGGCTCGCCAGCGCGACCAGCGCCAGTCCCCGGTAGTAGGCGACGAGGTAGATCACGACCAGTGCGAGGCCGATGGCACCGGCGATCAGACCGGCGTGCAGCTGCTCGCCACCGAGCGCCGCGGTGACCGTGGTCTCGTCGGCGATCTTGAAGGAGAGCGGCAGGGAGCCGTAGGACAGCATGTTGCCGAGGTCCTCGGCGGACTGCTGGGTGAAGCCGCCGGAGATCGTGGCGTTGCCGCCGTTGATCGCGTTGCTGACCGACGGAGCGGAGACCACCGCGCCGTCCAGCACGATCCCGAACTGGTTCTGCGGCGGCGTCTTGGCGGCCAGCTTGCCGGTGACGTCCGCGAACTTCTTGCCGCCCTCGGAGGTGAAGTCCATCTGGACGATCCAGCCCTGGCCCTGCTGGCTGTCGAAGACGGCCTTGGCGTCCTTGACGTCCGTGCCCTCGACGCCGACCGGGCCGAGCGCGTACTTCTGCGTGCCGTCGTCCTTGCACGCCACGACCGGGTCGGACGGCTTGGCGTTCGCGGCCTTCTCACCGGCGGTGGCGCGGCTCTGCTTGCTGGAGCAGTCCAGTGCGTTGAGCTGCTTCTGGAGGGCCGGCGGGATGTCCGCGCCGGGCGTCGGCGGTACCGCGGGGGCGGAGGGCTTGGCCGGGGCGGAGGGGGTGGGCTTGGCGGACGGTACCTTCTTCAGCGCGTCCGTCACCGCGCGGCCCTGCGTCGTCGGCTTGGCGCTCGGCGACTGCGAGGACGTGGCGTTCTGCTGGGTGCCAGGCTGGTCCTTGGCCGGGTCACCCGCGGCCTTGTCGCCCTTGTCCTTGCCGTTCGCGCCGCCCTTGGAGGGGCTGGGCTTGGGCTCGGGGGTCTTGGTGCCGGCCGTGGTGGTGAGCACCGGCCGGAACCCGAGCTTGGCGGTGGTGCCGACCTGCTGGCGGGCCTGCTTCGCGTCCGTCCCCTTGGGGATGTTCACGATGATGTGGTCGGTGCCCTGTGTCTGGACCTCGGCCTCGGACACACCGAGACCGTTGACCCGCCGCTCCATGATGCCGGCGGCGGTATTCATGTTGGTCTCGTTGATCGCGTTGGGCTTGCCCGGCTGGCTCTGCGCCGCCAGCGTGAAGCTGGTGCCGCCTGCCAGGTCGATGCCCAGCCGCGGCGTCATCGTGCCGGAGTAGAACATCCCTCCGATCAGCCCCGCCATGGCGATGAGGACCAGGAGCAGGGTGCGGCCCGGATGCCCCTGGCTCGCGGGCGCCCTGCGGCCCTTCTTCGGTGCTGCCACCTTCTCGTATCTCCCTGTCCAACCCCTCGGACCGGGATTTCCGGCCGAGGGGCCACGAAGTCTTGTGGGGACGTGCCCCCGCCGGAGCCTAGACCGTCCCGGAACCGCGGTGCACGACACACCACGCGTGCTCCGCGGTTCCGTGGGGGTGGACTACTTCGCGTCGTCGCCGGACTTCTTGTCGTCCTTCGCGGCGTCGGTGTCCGCCTTGACGGTGTCCTTGACCTCGTCGGCGGGCTCGGTGTCCTTGGCCTCGTCGGCAGCGGGCTCGTCCGCGGCGGGCTCGGCGTCGGCCGGGGCGGCGGTCTTGCCCATGTCGATCTTGCCGGGCTTCTCGGCCGCGGCGGCGTCGCCGGTCAGCGAGGAGGCGTCGTCCGGGACGACCGGCTCGTCGTGGTGAAGCGGGTCGGCACCGTCCAGGATGCGGTTGTACTCCTCGTCCGCGAGCACGGCGCCGATGGCGTTCTTGGCGTAGATGGCGTGCACGCCGGGCGCGACCTCCAGGAGGACGGTGTCCTCGTGGACTTCCTTGACGGTGGCGTACATGCCACCGATGGTCCGGATGCCGGTGCCGGCCTGCATTTCATTGCGCATCTGCGCGGCCGCCTGCTGCTTCTTCTTGGCAGACCGAGTCATCAGGAACATGGCCCCGATGAGGACGATGAAGGGGAGGAGAGTCACGATATTCACGGGACGGAAATTCCTTCGCACGACCGCTGATGCGCGATCTCATATACGGGGGTGGGAATGCCGCCCATACGAACGGCATCGGCGGAGTCTAGGCGAGTCCCCACCAGTGGAACAACGCACAGCATCCCACCGCAGTTCCTGACCGGGCGAGTCCCCGCGCCGTCACGCCCCGAACAAGCCCTGCTGTCCGCCGGCGCCCGCCTGCTGCTGCGGCGGGACGAGCCCCAGGTGGTCCCAGGCCGCCGGGGTCGCGATCCGGCCCCTGGGGGTCCTGGCCAGCAGCCCTTCCCGTACGAGGAACGGCTCGGCGACCTCCTCGACGGTCTCCCGCTCCTCCCCCACCGCGACCGCGAGGGTGGACAGGCCCACCGGGCCGCCGCCGAACAGCTTCAGCAGGGCCGTGAGCACCGCGCGGTCGAGGCGGTCCAGGCCGCGGGCGTCGACCTCGTAGACCCCGAGGGCCTGGGAGGCGATCTCGCGGGTGATCACGCCGTCGGCCTTCACCTGGGCGTAGTCGCGGACCCGGCGCAGCAGCCGGTTGGCGATACGGGGCGTACCGCGGGAGCGGCCGGCGATCTCGGCGGCGCCCTCGGGTTCTATGTCGACGTCCAGCAGCCCGGCGGAGCGGTGGATGACCCGCTGCAGCTCGGCGGGGGCGTAGAACTCCATATGGGCGGTGAAGCCGAAGCGGTCGCGCAGCGGGGGCGGCAGCAGACCGGCCCTGGTCGTGGCGCCGACCAGGGTGAACGGGGGGAGTTCGAGCGGGATGGCGGTGGCGCCCGGGCCCTTGCCGACGATCACGTCGACGCGGAAGTCCTCCATCGCCATGTAGAGCATTTCCTCGGCGGGCCGGGACATCCGGTGGATCTCGTCGAGGAAGAGGACCTCGCCCTCCTGGAGGGAGGAGAGGATCGCGGCGAGATCACCGGCGTGCTGGATGGCGGGGCCGGAGGTGATGCGGATCGGGGCGCCCATCTCGGCGGCGATGATCATCGAGAGGGTGGTCTTGCCGAGGCCCGGCGCCCCGGACAGCAGGACGTGGTCGGCGGTGGCGCCGCGGGCGCGGGCGGCGCGCAGCACCAGGTCGAGCTGTTCGCGCACCCGCTCCTGGCCGACGAATTCCTCGAGGTCCTTGGGCCGCAGCGCGGCCTCGACGGCGGTGTCCTCACCGTCCGCGTCGGCCCCGACCAGCCGGTCGGGCGCGCCCGTGGCGGGGTCCTCGGTGGTGGGCGGTGCGGTGTCGTCCCAGTTCACTGCGGTGTGCCTCGCGGGGTCGGGGCGGCCGGGCCGCCTGCGTGGTCGAACGGTCGGGGGCGCAGGGCCCGGAGGGCGGCGGTCACCGTGCGCGGTTCAGGGTCTGGAGGGCGGCCTTGAGCAGCTGCGGCACCTGGGGCGCTCCGCCGCCGGCGACGGCCGCCTCGGCCTGCGGGGCGACCGCGGCGACCGCTTCGTCCGCCTCGCGGGTGGCATAGCCGAGGCCGATCAGGGCGGCGTGCAGCTGGTCGCGCCAGCCGGGTGTGACGGCGCTGCCGACGCCCGCGCGGCCGGTGCCCAACGGCTCCCCCAGCCGGTCCTTGAACTCCAGGAGCAGCTTCTGCGCGCCCTTCTTGCCGATGCCGGGTACGGCGGTGAGCGCCTTCTCGTCACCGGTGGCGACGGCCAGCCGCAGGGCGTCCGGGGAGTGCACCGCGAGCATCGCCTGGGCGAGCCGGGGTCCGACGCCGCTGGCGGTCTGGAGCAGCTCGAAGGTCTGCCGCTCGTCGTCGTCGGCGAAGCCGTAGAGGGTGAGCGAGTCCTCGCGGACGACGAGGGAGGTGGCGAGCTTGGCCTGCTGTCCGACGCGCAGGCCGGAGAGGGTGTCCGGGGTGCACTGGACGGCCATGCCGATACCGCCGACCTCGACGACGGCGGAGTCCGGTGCCAGGGCCGCGACCGGGCCGGAGACGAAGGCGATCATCGGGTGCCCTTCTGGGGTGTCGCCCGGCGGACGCCGGGAGCGCGGACGGGGGCGGCGCGGCGGGCCGCGGCATGCGCCTGCTGGAGGCGGTTGACCGCGGGGGCGCGCCAGATGTGACAGATGGCGAGGGCGAGGGCGTCGGCGGCGTCGGCCGGCTTCGGTGGTGCGTCGAGCCGCAGCAGGCGGGTCACCATCGCGCCGACCTGGGCCTTGTCGGCCCGGCCCGAGCCCGTGACGGCGGCCTTGACCTCGCTGGGTGTGTGCAGCGCGACCGGCAGACCGCGGCGGGCCGCGCACAGCATGGCGACCGCGCTGGCCTGGGCGGTGCCCATGACCGTACGGACGTTGTGCTGGCTGAACACCCGCTCCACGGCGACGAATTCGGGGCGGTACTCGTCGAGCCAGGCGTCTATCCCGCGCTCGATCTCGACCAGGCGCTGGGCGATCTCGGCGTCCGCGGGGGTGCGGACGACGCCGACGCCGACCATCGTCAGCGGACGCCCCGCGACTCCGTCGACCACCCCGACCCCGCAGCGTGTCAGCCCCGGGTCCACCCCCAGCACCTTCATCGGTCCCCGCCCCTCGCCGTATCGGTCAACTGTGCCTGCCTCGGAAGCGCATGCCCCCTGATCAGCACAGTAGTGGCTGCCACTGACAAACCGACGGGCCGACGGGGTGTGTCCCCGCCGGCCCGTCAGACGACCGAGTGTGCCGCGCCGGTCAGGCGTCGACCTTGGCCATGACATCGTCCGAGACGTCGAAGTTGGCGAAGACGTTCTGCACGTCGTCGCTGTCCTCCAGCGCGTCGATCAGCTTGAAGATCTTGCGCGCGCCCTCTTCCTCCAGCTCGACCTGCATGGTCGGGACGAAGTTGGCGTCGGCCGAGTCGTAGTCGATGCCGGACTCCTGGAGGGCCGTGCGGACCGCGACCAGGTCGGTGGCCTCGCTGAGCACCTCGAAGGACTCGCCGAGGTCGTTGACCTCTTCGGCGCCCGCGTCCAGGACCGCGCCCAGGACGTCGTCCTCGGACAGTTCGCCCTTGGGGACGATCACCACGCCCTTGCGGTTGAACAGGTACGACACCGAACCCGGGTCGGCCATCGAACCGCCGTTGCGGGTCATGGCGACGCGGACGTCCGAGGCGGCACGGTTGCGGTTGTCGGTGAGGCACTCGATGAGTACCGCGACACCGTTGGGGCCGTAACCCTCGTACATGATGGTCTCGTAGTCGGCGCCGCCGGCCTCAAGACCCGCACCGCGCTTGACCGCGGAGTCGATGTTCTTGTTGGGGACCGAGCTCTTCTTGGCCTTCTGAATGGCGTCGAAGAGCGTGGGGTTACCGTCCGGGTCGGCGCCGCCGGTACGGGCCGCGACCTCGATGTTCTTGATCAGCTTCGCGAAGAGCTTGCCGCGCTTGGCATCGATCACGGCCTTCTTGTGCTTCGTCGTAGCCCATTTAGAGTGGCCGGACATCCGCCTGTCTCCTTCGCGTAACCAACGTCTGAAACGAACGCCTCAGATCCTACCGGGGCCAGGTCACACGGTGTCACTCCCGGCCGTCACCCGGCCACGACCTGTTCAAGCGCCGTGGCCCGCCCCTGGGATCAGTCCCGGGCCCGCCGCACCATGTCCACGAACAGGGCGTGGACCCGGTGGTCGCCGGTGAGTTCCGGGTGGAAAGACGTGGCGAGGACGTTACCCTGCCGCACGGCCACGGTGTGCCCGTCGTACGTCGCCAGGACCTCGACCGCGCCACCGACCGATTCGACCCAGGGCGCCCGGATGAAGACGCCCTCGACCGGTCCGCCGGGAATCCCGGCGACGTCGATGGCCGCCTCGAACGACTCGTTCTGCCGCCCGAAGGCGTTACGGCGCACGATCATGTCGACGCCGCCGAACGTCTCCTGGTCGTCCCTGGCGTCCAACAGCTTGTCGGCGACCATGATCATGCCGGCGCAGGTGCCGTAGACCGGCTTGCCCGCGCGGACGAAGGCGCGCAGCGGCTCCAGCATGCCGAAGACGACAGCCAGCTTGGACATCGTGGTGGACTCGCCGCCCGGGATGACCAGGCCGTCAATCTCGTCCAGTTCCTCGGGACGGCGTACCGGCCGGGCCAGGGCGTCCGCCTCGGCGAGCACGGCGAGGTGCTCGCGGACGTCGCCCTGGAGAGCCAGCACACCGATGGTGGGGGTGCTCATCCGGTGTCCTACCAGCCGCGGTTGGCGTAGCGCTCGGCCTCGGGGAGGGTGTCGCAGTTGATGCCGACCATGGCCTCGCCCAGGTTGCGGGAGACGTCCGCGATCACCTTCGGGTCGTCGTAGAAGGTGGTGGCCTTCACGATCGCGGCGGCGCGCTTGGCAGGGTCACCGGACTTGAAGATGCCGGAGCCGACGAAGACGCCCTCGGCACCGAGCTGACGCATCAGCGCGGCGTCGGCCGGGGTGGCGACACCACCGGCGGAGAACAGCACGACCGGCAGCTTGCCGAGCTCGGCGACCTCCTTGACCAGCTCGTACGGGGCGCGCAGCTCCTTGGCGGCGGCGAACAGCTCGTTGTTGTCACAGCCGCGCAGCTTGGCGATCTCGCCCTTGATCTGACGCAGGTGACGGACCGCCTCGACGACGTTGCCGGTGCCGGCCTCGCCCTTGGAACGGATCATCGCGGCGCCCTCGGCGATCCGGCGCAGCGCCTCGCCCAGGTTGGTGGCACCACACACGAAGGGGGTGGTGAAGGCCCACTTGTCGGAGTGGTTGACCTCGTCGGCCGGGGTGAGGACCTCGGACTCGTCGATGTAGTCGACGCCGAGCGACTGGAGGACCTGCGCCTCGACGAAGTGGCCGATCCGGGACTTGGCCATGACCGGGATGGAGACGGCGCTGATGATGCCGTCGATCATGTCGGGGTCCGACATCCGGGCCACGCCGCCGTCCTTGCGGATATCGGCGGGGACCCGCTCCAGGGCCATGACGGCGACGGCGCCCGCGTCCTCGGCGATCTTCGCCTCTTCCGGCGTGACGACGTCCATGATCACGCCGCCCTTGAGCTGCTCGGCCATCCCGCGCTTGACGCGCGCGGTTCCGGTCTCGGGGTTCTGGGGCGTGGTGGGCGTGCTGGACACGGTTTGACCTCACTCAGTGCGGGTGGCTGTACTGCTGCGCTCACACAACCGTTTGTGAGCGGACCGGGAAAAGGGCCAATTAGAGGTCAGTGGCTCGTCACCGCTGGGAGTCGCAGCCGCCCGCTCCCCGCTCCTGGCCCGCTGCCGGGCTCAGTTCCCGGCCGAGCGATCGTCCAGAACGGCCGGCGGCTCATCATCCATCTCGAAGGCCAGCGGGAACGGCGCATGACCGGCCAGCCGAAAATACCGCACCACCCGGTGGCGGCGAACGGCGCGGGCGGCCCGTACGGCGTCGTTGTGAAACCGCCGCGCCATCGGGACCCGGCGCACCGCGGCGGTGAGCTCGGCGACCGACTGCTCGCCCCCCGGCGCCTCCCGTACGGCCTCCAACTGCGCCTCCTCCGCGAAGATCGCCCGCAGCGCCTGGCTCAACTCACTCTCCGCGACCTCACGATGGTCCTCCTCGGCCTGCCGCGCCTCGTGCGCGGCCTGGTAGAGAACGATCGAAGCGGCCGGATCAAGGACCCCCGACGTCCCCACCTCCTGCGCGACGGAAGCCCGCCGCAACAGCTGAGCGTCGAGCGCCGCCCTGGCCGCGTCAATACGGGCGTGCAGGCGGTCGAGGCGCCCGGCCGTCCAGCTGAGGTAGATACCGATGAGGACGATCGCGACGGCGATCCAGATGAGCGTGGTCACGGTCGGTTACGTTATCCCACGTTTTTGGCCTCGCCGCCGTGGTTGTTGCTCTCCGTTCGTTGCCCGCTGCGCGGTGCCCCCGCCGTTACGCCTGCGGCGGGCGGGGTCCGCTGCGCGGGGCTGTCGGGTGCGGTGACGGGAGGGGAATCGGTTGGTGGGGGCTGCCCTAAGTGGTCCGGTGCGGCTCGTAGGGCCCGGTTATGGCTTACGGCGGCACGCCCCCACCCACCTTCACCAACTCCCCCAACGGGAGGGGACGGGCCGGAGGGGCCTGGTGTGTGGACGTAAAGCGAAGCAGTCCACACACCAGGCCCCGGAGGTCCGTCACCGCACCCACAGCCCCGCGCAGCGGACCCGCCCGCCGCAGGCGCAACGGCGAACAACCACCACGGCGGGAAAGACAAGAACGTGGGAAGCAGACAAGGGCGCAGCCCACGGCGGGAAGACAAAAACGTGGGGCTCAATCCTTCGCCACGCGCCGCCGCCCCCGGGGACCGATTCGCTCGTCCGTGGCTACGGACATCGCACCGGTCGTAACCGTCTCGTAGACGGCGAGGATATCGGCGCCAACAGTCGCCCAATCGAAGCGGCGTACGTGCCGAGCGCCGCGCTCCCGCAGCTCGGCGAGGCGCGCGGGGTCACCGAGAAGTCGCACAGCCGCAGCGGCAAGCGCATCGGCTTGCTCGTTGGTGAAGAGTTCGCCGGCCTCGCCCTGGTCCAGGACCTGGGCGAAGGCGTCCAGGTCGCTGGCAAGGACGGGTGCCCCGGCCGACATGGCCTCCACGAGGATGATGCCGAAGGATTCGCCGCCCGTGTTGGGCGCGACGTAGAGGTCGACGCTGCGCAGCAGACGGGCCTTGTCCTCGTCGCTGACCATGCCGAGGAATTCGACCCGGGAGCGCAGGTCGGCGGGCAGCTCCGCGACGGCCTCCGCCTCGTCGCCGCGGCCGGCGACCAGCAGCCGGGCGTCCGGTACCGCGGCGAGGATCGTGGGCAGCGCCTTCATCAGGACCGGCAGGCCCTTGCGCGGCTCGTCGATCCGGCCGATGAAGCCGATCGTGCGGCCCTGCCACTCGGCCTTGGGCTCGGCGGTGGCGAAGAAGTCGACGTCCACGCCGTTGGGGATGACCACCGCATCGCCGCCGAGGTGTTCGACGAGGGTGCGGCGGGCGTATTCGCTCACCGCGATCCGTGCGCTGATCTTCTCCAGCGCGGGCTGGAGGATCGGATACGCGGCGATCATCGCCCGCGAGCGCGGGTTGGAGGTGTGGAAGGTCGCCACGATCGGGCCCTGGGCCGCCCAGCAGGAGAGCAGGCCGAGCGAGGGCGAGGCCGGCTCGTGGATGTGGATGACGTCGAAGGCGCCGTGCTGGAGCCAGCGGCGGACCCGGGCGGCGGAGAGGAAGCCGAAGTTGAGGCGGGCGACCGAGCCGTTGTACGGGACGGGGACGGCGCGGCCGGCGGAGACGACGTACGGCGGCAGGGGGGTCTCGTCGTCCGCGGGGGCGAGGACGGAGACCTCGTGGCCGAGACGGATCAGGTGGTCGGCCAGGTCCCGGATGTGGAACTGCACGCCGCCGGGGACGTCCCAGGCGTACGGGCAGACGATGCCGATCTTCACACGGACTCCGTTCCGGAGGTTCCGGAGGGCTCGGTGCCGCCCGGGGCGCCGGGCTGCTCGCGCGGTTCCAGGTCAGCGAGCCAGAGCCGCTGGAGCATGTGCCAGTCCTCGGGGTGGTCGGCGATGCCGGAGGCGAAGGCGTCGGCGAGCGCCTGGGTCATCTGGGCGGCCTTCTCGGCGCGGGTGCCGTTCTCGGGGACCTCGATCTCCGGGTGGACCCGGCCGCGCATGACGGGGGTGTCGTCGTACCAGAGGGTGACGGGCAGCAGCATGGCGCCGGTCTGGGCGGCGAGCACGGCGGGGCCGGCCGGCATCTTCGTGGCCTCGCCGAAGAACTTGACCTCTATCCCAGAGGCGGAGAGATCACGGTCCGCGACCAGGCAGACCAGCCCGCCGGCCCGCAGCCGCCGGGCGAGCGTGCCGAAGGCGGTACCGCCGGTGTGCGGCAGCACCTCCATGCCCAGGCCCTCGCGGTAGGCGACGAAGCGGTCGTAGAGGGTTTCCGGCTTGAGGCGCTGGGCGACGGTGGTGAAGGGGACCCCGAGCTTGGTGGTGACCCAGGCGCCCGCGAGGTCGTAGTTGCCCATGTGGGGCAGTGCCAGGATGACGCCCCGGCCGCTCTTGAGCCCGTCCTCCAGGTAGTGCACGTCCTCGGGGGTGAAACCCGCCCTTATCCGGTCCTTGCTCCAGGCCGGCAGCCGGAAGGACTCCATCCAGTAGCGCATGTACGAGCGCATCCCGGCCCGGGAGAGCTCGGCGAGCCGCTGCGGTGTGGCGTCCGGGACGACCCGGGCGAGGTTCGACTCCAGGCGGCGGACGCCCTTGCCGCGGCGCTTCCAGGCGGTGTCGGCGATCCGGCGGCCGAGCCGTACGGCGACGCCCTCGGGCAGCTTCTTGACGGTGCTCCAGCCCAGCGCGTAGAGCGCCTCCGCCAGCTTCTCCGTATCGATCAACGGCCAGCCGTTCCTGCGCGGGCTCATGCGCTGTTCCCCCCTTGTGCCATGGCGTCGGCTTCGGCCGACTCCCGTCGTACCGTCACCACGCGCTGGCCCAGGGTGACGGCGCTGCCGATGCCGACGATCCACAGGGCGATCGGCAGCAGGATCTCGACGCCGGGCACCCCGAAGGCGTGCAGGCCCGACAGGCCGCAGGCGACCAGCGTGATGACCAGCCGCTCGGCGCGCTCCACCAGGCCGTTGACGTCCACCGGCAGCCCGATGGCCTCCCCGCGGGCCTTGGTGTACGAGACCACCTGGCCGCTGGCCAGGCAGAAGATCGCCATCCCGCAGAGCACCAGGCTGTCGCCCCGGCCCGCGTACCACAGGGCGAGCCCGCCGAAGATCGCCGAGTCGGCGACCCGGTCGAGGGTGGAGTCGAGGAAGGCCCCCCAGCGGCTGGAGCGGCCCAGCTGCCGCGCCATGTTGCCGTCGACGAGGTCGGAGAAGACGAACAGGGTGATGACGACGGTGCCCCAGAAGAACTCGCCCAGTGGGTAGAAGATCAGGGCGCCGGCCACCACGCCCCCGGTGCCGACCAGAGTGACCGCGTCCGGGCTGACGCCGATCCGGATGAGCAGGGCGGCGAACGGCGTGAGAACACGCGTGAAGAACGCACGCGCGTACTTGTTCAGCATGGCCTTCCCGGGAGTCGATACGGGCCGTGCGGTCTAGCGGCCACCGGCGGGCCCATCGTAGCCAGGAGGTCAGGGGGCACCACGAACGCATCGCGGCGCGGGGTGCGTCCCGCGGCTCGGGGCCGCCGGTGTGCGCCGCCGGACGCGCCCGCAGGCCCCGCCGGGGCGCCCGGACCCCTTGGGAGCACCGGGCCCGTGTGCCACGTATGGACGCGGCATGGCCGCGGTGGAAAGCTCGAATCACCGCAAAGTGTCGACCTGGAGGCGAGACACATGAGCGAGAAGTCGAGTACACACCCGGGAGCCGCCGGCAGGGCATCAACGGCCGACCAGCCCACGGCCCTGCGCAATGTGGTGCTGGTCGGCCACAGCGGCTCGGGAAAAACCACACTGGTAGAGGCCCTCGCGCTGGCATCCGGCGCGGTCAACAGGGCGGGCCGGGTCGAGGACGGCGGCTGCCTCTCCGACTACGACGACATCGAACACCGGCAGCAACGTTCGGTACAGCTCTCCCTGGTCCCGGTGGACTGGGGAGAAGTCAAGATCAATATCTTGGACACCCCCGGATACGCCGATTTCGTCGGGGAACTCAGGGCCGGTCTGCGCGCCGCGGACGCGGCCCTTTTCGTTGTCTCGGCGGCCGATGGCGTGGCCGGCGCGACCCGTATGGTCTGGGACGAGTGCGCGGCCGTGGGAATGCCGCGCGCGCTGGTCATCACGCATCTGGAGGCGTCCCGGGCCGATTTCGACGAGATGACCGAGCGCTGCCGCTCCGCTCTCGGCGGTGAGGACCCGGACTCCGTCCTCCCCCTGTACCTCCCGCTCTACGGGACGCCGGGCGCCGACGGCCACGCCCCCGTGCACGGTCTGATCGGCCTGCTCTCGCAGCGGGTGTTCGACTACTCCTCCGGCGAGCGCACCGAACGCGCACCGACGGCGGACGAGCTGCCGCTGATCGAAGCGGCCCGCAACCGCCTGATCGAGGGCATCATCGCCGAGAGCGAGGACGAGTCCCTGATGGACCGTTACCTCGGCGGCGAGGAGATCGACATCAAGACACTCGTCGGGGACCTGGAGACGGCGGTCGCCCGGGGCGCCTTCCACCCCGTGCTGGCCGCAGCCCCGGCCGCCGAGGGCGCCAAGCAGGGGCTGGGCACCGTGGAGTTGCTGGAGCTGATCACCGGTGGTTTCCCGACGCCCGTGGAGCGCGAGGCGCCGGCGGTGACCACCCCGGACGGCGCCCCGCGCCCGGCGCTGAGCTGCGACCCCGGCGGGCCGCTCGCGGCCGAGGTGGTCAAGACCTCCTCCGACCCGTACGTCGGCCGGATCTCGCTCGTCCGCCTCTTCTCGGGCACCCTGCGCCCGGACGAGACGGTGCATGTCTCGGGCCACGGCCTACAGGACCGGGGGCACGAGGACCATGACGTCGACGAGCGGGTCGGCGCGCTGTCCACCCCGTTCGGCAAGCAGCAGCGCCCGCTGTCCAAGGCGATCGCCGGGGATCTGGCCTGTGTGGCGAAGCTGTCCCGGGCCGAGACCGGGGACACCCTCTCCGGCAAGGACGACCCGCTGCTGATGGAGCCCTGGACGATGCCGGACCCGCTGCTGCCGGTCGCCATCCAGGCACACAGCAAGGCCGACGAGGACAAGCTCTCCCAGGGCCTGGCCCGGCTGGTCGCCGAGGACCCGACGATGTGTCTGGAGCACAACCAGGACACCCACCAGGTGGTGCTGTGGTGTCTGGGCGAGGCGCATGTCGATGTCGCCCTGGAGCGGCTGCGGGCCCGCTACGGCGTCCAGGTGGACACGGTCGCGCACAAGGTGTCGCTGCGGGAGACCTTCGGCGCTCCCGCCGCGGGCCGCGGGCGCCATGTGAAACAGTCCGGCGGCCACGGCCAGTTCGCGATCTGCGAGATCGAGGTGGAACCGCTGCCCGGCGGCTCCGGCATCGAGTTCGTGGACAAGGTCGTGGGCGGCGCGGTGCCCCGGCAGTTCATCCCGTCCGTGGAGAAGGGCGTACGCACCCAGGCCGCACGCGGGGTCGCCGCCGGGCATCCGCTCGTCGACATCCGCGTCACGCTGCTGGACGGCAAGGCGCACTCCGTCGACTCCTCGGACGCCGCGTTCCAGACGGCGGGCGCGCTGGCGCTGCGGGAGGCGGCCGGCGAGGTCCGGATCGAACTGCTCGAACCGGTGTCCGAGGTGAGCGTGATGGTTCCGGACGATTTCGTCGGCCAGGTGATGAGCGATCTGTCGGGGCGCCGCGGCCGGGTCGTGGGCACCGAACAGTCAGGGGCGGGACGCACCGTGGTGCGCGCCGAGGTGCCCGAGATCGAGATCGACCGGTACGCCATCGATCTGCGCTCCCTCTCGCACGGCACCGGGCGGTTCTCCCGCGTCCACCTGCGACATGAGCCGATGCCGGCGCAGCTCGCCGACAAGTGGCGGGAAGAGGCGGAGAACGGCGCATAGTTGACGGCCGATCAACCGTTGGAGCGGCCGCTGTCCTGCTCAACTCCTCTGGGCGGGACGGCGGCTGTACGCTGAGGCCCTGCCGTTGAACGGGGTTCGATGCCAGGATGCGAGGTCACGGGCTCGAAGACAGGCTCTCAGCAGGTGTGCCGTCAGCGGAAGTCGGGAAGAGCCGCATCATGCGATGCGTGCGGTGTGGGGGGCGGTAGTGGCAGACGGCTTTGACTTCAGTCCCGGGGCGCAGGTCCCGCTGTCGGGGAGCGCCGGGCAGACGGCGGCGACCCAGGCGCTGGCCTCGGCCGCCTATCGGGACAGCCCGCTCGCCGATATCTCCAAGGCCGACTCGGATTCCGGCAAGTCCGCCATCAAGAAGCCCAAGCTGTCGCTGTTCGCGCCCAATCTCGGCGAGGCGTTCGCGCGCGCGGTGCAGGTGCGGATGCTCGGCGGCGGGCGGGCCGCGCTCATCCAGTCCTTCGGGACCGAGCCGCAGACCATCGTCGAGCACTGTCTGTCCGCGACCCGCATCCGCAAGCAGCGGGACGCCAAGCTGACGCTGCTGATGGTGCTGTTCGGGGTGCTGTTCCTGCCCGGTGTGCTGCTGTGGCTGGGCGTCTTCCAGCTGCGGAAGATGCTCTCCAAGGACGGTGCGGGCAAGGGTCTGTCCCTGATCGGCGGGGTGCTGCTGACGGTGCTCGGCGTCCTCGGCGTGTTCTTCATGATCAAGCTGCCGTTCAACGGCTTCTGGCCGCTGTACGCCCGCGGCATGGTCGTCGCCCCGGTGATCGGCTGGTGGCTGGCCAAGCAGATCTGCGAGAAGACCGCGGTGGCCATGCGGGAGTCCTGGAAGGGGCTGCTGGAGGGCGGAGGGGTGGCCGCGAAGATCCCCGAGGCGGTGCCCCAGGACCCGAACCAGATCGCCGCCGAGACCCTCCGCCAGAATCTCGCCAAAATCTCCGCCGAGCAGAGCAGCAATGTCGTCTTCTACGCCGGCCCCAAGGGGATACTCGGCATGGGCACCCGCTGGGGCAGCTGGCAGCTCGCCGAGGAGCTCATTCCGGCGCACGAGGGCAGCGAGATCCACCCGTTCCGCAGCTGGGACGTGATCCGGGCGATCCACGACAAGCTGCGGCTGCTGGAGCGCAGCCCGCTGCACACCGGCGGCTTCCCCACGCCGTCCGTACGCCACTGGATCGTCGCGCCGGTCCCTGAGAAGGCCGCCGCGGTCTCCCGCCCCGAGGGCAGCCATGTGGAGGCGTACCAGATCCGCGGGCACGAGATAGAGCGGATCTGCAACGAGCAGCAGTTCGGCAGCGGCAACCGCCACTACCTCGGCGTCCAGTTCGTCCTGTGGGACGGCCAGTTGGTGATCACCCTCATGATCACTGTCACTGTGCTCCACGAGACCCTGCGCATCGAGGTGACCGGCCATGCCCTCGGCCCGGTCAACGGCCTCTTCACGACGAAGCCCGAGCCCAAGACCAAGGACGTCGCCAAGGTCGTCAAGTTCTGGGAGACCAAGACCCAGCAGCTGCCGCTCATCGAGCCGCAGGAGGTGGTCCGGCTCGCCGCCCGCGCCCCGCTGACGTGGTTCCCGCCGGTCCTGGACTTCCTCGGCGGCAAGCTGACCCTGCCCGAGCCGTTCGGCCTGCGGCACGTCTGGGCCGACAAGCCCTGGCGGCACCGCTTCATGGCCGATGACGCGCTGCGCGCCGCGACCCCGGTGCTGCGCACGGTCCACTCCGCCGCGATGAGCGTCCTCAAGGAGAACGGCGTGGACACCGATCGCTTCACCAACCGCTCCCTGGTGCTCAGCGGCATGATCCAGGGCGTGGAGCCGCAGAAGGCCGACGAGTACAACGCCTAGACCGAGGGGGCACGCCGCTAGCGGAAGATGCCGGTGTGCCCCAGGGAGTACCGTCCCGGCTGCGGGTAGACCGCAAGCCCGTGCGGGCCCTGGCCGACCGGGATCTTGGCGAGGGTCTTGCCCGTACGGGTATCCAGCGCATAGACCTCGGAGTTGTAGCGGCCGGACAGCCACAGCACCTTGCCGTCGGTGGACAGACCGCCCATGTCGGGGCTGCCGCCGCCGCGGATGTGCCATTTGTCGACGAGCTTGCCGGTCCGGAAGTCCAGCAGGGAGATGGAGCCCTCGCCGCGGTTGGAGATGTACATGTGCTTCGAGTCGCGGCTGACGTAGAGGCCGTGGGCGCCCTTGCCGGTCGCCATGAGCCGGGGCCGGCCGAAGCGGTCACCGTTCAGGACCCAGATGCCGTCGGCCATCATGTCGGCGACGTACCAGGTCTTGCCGTCCGGGGAGAGCTTCACGTCCTGTGGCATCGCGCCCTCGAACGGCAGCTTCTCCTGGCCGATGACCTTCATCTTCGCGGTGTCGACCTTGAGCAGCTCACCGGAGAACTCACAGGAGACGATGAAGTACTTCCCGTCCGGCGAGAAGTCGGCGTGGTTGACGCCGGCGCAGTTGACCGGGAGCGTCTTGCGGACCTCCATGGTGTGCGGGTCGCGGAAGACCAACTGCCGGTCCATGGAGGCCATCACGACCGCGTACTTCCCGTTGGGTGTGAAGTAGAGGTTGTACGGGTCGTGCACCTTGACGGGGTCGCCGGCCTTGCCGGTGGCGGGGTCGATCGGAGTGAGGTCGTGCCCCCGGTTGTTGTTGACCCAGAGCGTCTTCAGGTCCCAGGACGGCACGACATGCTGCGGCTGGACGCCGACCGGAAGGGTCTCGATGACCTTGTAGGTCTTGGGGTCGATGACGCTGACCGTGTCGGAGCCGGTGTTGGGGACGTAGATCCGCGAGGGGAAGTCCTTGACCTGCGGCGCCAGCCTGCCGGGCCGGTCCGCCGCGTAGATGTCGTGCTCGTCCAGCAGCGGCGGCATCCCGGGCAGACCGGGCTTGGCGGCCTTGAGCGGTGCGCGCTCGACCGGCCGCGGGCTGTGCGCGGCCCGGTCGTTCTCGTCGCCGCCGCCACAGCCCGCGGCCACCAGCGCGCAGACCACGGCGAGCAGCGCGGCCCGGTGGCGGGCGTGCGGGCTCCGACGGGCGTGGGTACGGTTCCGGTCAGCCATCAGGTCACTAGCTCCGTTGTCGTCACCGCGCGCAGACCGCGCCGGCGGAGGCCGTCGAGGATCGGGGGCAGCGCGGCCACCGTGCCGGCGTGCCCGAGGTGGAGGCTCACGACCGAGCCCGGCCCGACCGCGTCCAGGACCGTGCGCTGGACGGCGGCGGCACCGGGGTCGTCCGCGTCGAGGGAGTCCACGTCGTAGGAGAGGACGTGCGGATAGCCGGCCCTGCGGGCCAGCTCGGTCACCAGGGGCGTGGCCCGCCGGGTCTGCGAGGGGCGGAACCAGCTGCCGATGGTCCCGGTGAGCTTGCGCAGCCGGTCGGCGCAGCCGCTGATCTCGGCGTAGGCAGCGGTGGCCGGCAGGGCGCAGATGTTCCGGTGGTGCAGCGTGTGATTGCCCAGCTCATGGCCGCCGTCGAGGATCCGGCGGGCCATCGCGGGCTGCTCGTCGAGCCAGTCGCCGATGGCGAGCACGGTGAGCCTGGCGCCGGCCCGCTCGGCCTCGCCGAGCAGTGCGGTCGCCATTTTGGGGTCGCCCCTGCCGTGGAAGGTCAGTGCGACCGCCCGGCCGTTCCGCGGCCCGTGTTCGATCTGTACGGGCAGGCCGGGCGCCCGGGTCGGCGGCCGGGCGGCGCGCACCGGGGCGGGCGAGGCGTGGCCCGCCCCGGAGGGGCCCGGTCCGCCGGGGGACCGGACGGCTCCGGGGTCCTGGTCCCGTGTCGGGTCGCAGCCCGTCACCAGCGCTCCGGCGGCCGCGGCCGAGGCGGCCGCGCGCAGCACGGAGCGACGATCTAGGGAAGTCACCACCCCATTAGAGGGGCAACTAATCCGAATTAGGGCGATCTATCCGATTTCGTCCGGGTGCGTGTCGCCCCGGATGCCCGCTCCGGAGCGGAGCGGCCGGTCTCTAGGCGGGCCAGGCGCGCGCGAGCATCGCCCGGGTGTCGGCGAGGAGTTGGGGCAGCACCTTGGTGTGGCCGACCACCGGCATGAAGTTGGTGTCGCCGCCCCAGCGCGGGACCACGTGCTGGTGGAGATGGGCCGCGATCCCGGCCCCGGCGACGGTGCCCTGGTTCATCCCGATATTGAAGCCGTGCGCCCCGGAGGCGGTACGCAGCGCGGTCATCGCCCGCTTGGTGAACTCCGCCAGCTCCACGGTCTCCGGGCCGTCCAGCTCCGGGTAGTCGGCGACATGCCGGAACGGGACGATCATGAGGTGACCGCCGTTGTAGGGGTACAGATTCAGCACCGCGTAGACATGCTCACCGCGCGCGATCACGAGGCCGTCCTCGTCCGACTTCTCGGGGATCGTGCAGAACGGACAGCCGTCGTCGGCCCCCGGGCCGCTCGGCTTGTTCTCCCCCTGGATGTAGGCCATCCGGTGGGGCGTCCACAGGCGCTGGAAGGCGTCCTGCGTCCCGACTCCGATCTGCTGCTCCGGCTCGCTTGTCATACGGGCCAGCATATGGCTTCGCCCGTTGGCACCGTGTCGTTGGGGCGGATACCCTGCCCCGCTCCGCGATGCTGGGCCGGTGGAAACGGACGCGCGGCTACAGGAGTGGGAGAGGCGCGCACAGCCGTATCTCCTCATCGCCTCGATCCTCTTTCTCGCCTCCTACTCGATCCGGGTCCTGGTCCCCGGCCTCTCCCCCGGCTGGTACCTCTTCTGGGAGACCCTCACGATCGTGAGCTGGGGTGTTTTCGTGGCGGAGTACCTGGCGCGGCTGGCGTTCAGCAGGGACCGCTGGCACTTCGTGCGCACCCGCTGGCTGGACCTGATCGTGACCGTGCTGCCGCTGCTGCGACCGCTGCGCATGATCGATCTGCATGAGCGGATGCAGCTGCGCCGGGCGGCTCCCGGCCTCGGCCTGGAGGCGCGGGTGATGGCCTACTCCGGGCTCGCCGCGCTGCTGCTGGGCTACGCCGCCAGCCTGGCGGTCTACCACGTCGAGCAGTCCGCCCCGGATGCGAACATCCGCACCTTCGGTAACGCGGTGTGGTGGGCCGCTTCCACGCTGACGACGACGGGGTACGGCGATGCCACCCCCGTCACCGCGCGCGGCCGGGTGATCGCGGTGGGGCTGATGTTCGTCGGGGTGGCACTGGTGGGAGCGGTGGTGGGCTCCTTCTCCTCTTACCTGATGCGCCGCTTCCGGCAGGAGGGGGAGAAATGACGCGGCCCCGGAGAGCCGCTCGCTCTCCGGGGCCGGCTGCTCAGGCGCTCACACCTGGACGCGGCGCTCCACGACGTCGAGGAGCTCGGCGATCGCCTCCTCGCGCGGAATGCCGTTCTTCTGCGACCCGTCGCGGTAGCGGAAGGACACCGCGCCATGGGCGACATCCTCGTCACCGGCGATGATCATGAACGGGACCTTGCTCTTCTGGGCGTTCCTGATCTTCTTCTGCATCCGGTCCGACGAGGAGTCCACGTCGATCCGCAGCCCCTTGGTCTTCGCCCGGGCGGCGAACTCCTGGAGGTAGGGGACATGCGCGTCACCGATCGGGATGCAGGTCGCCTGGACCGGCGCCAGCCAGGCCGGGAACGCACCCGCGTAGTGCTCCAGCAGCACCGCGAAGAACCGCTCGATGGAGCCGAACAGCGCGCGGTGGATCATGACGGGGCGCTGCTTGGAGCCGTCGGCCGAGGTGTACTCCAGGTCGAACCGCTCCGGCAGGTTGAAGTCCAGCTGGATGGTCGACATCTGCCAGGTACGGCCGATGGCGTCCTTGGTCTGCACGGAGATCTTCGGCCCGTAGAACGCGGCGCCGCCCGGGTCCGGGACCAGCGGCAGGCCCTGCTTCTCGGCCACCTTCCGCAGCACCTCGGTGGCCTCGTCCCAGGTCTCGTCCGAGCCGACGAACTTCTCCGGGTCCTTGGTGGACAGCTCCAGGTAGAAGTCGGTCAGACCGTAGTCGCGCAGCAGGTCGAGGACGAAGGTGAGCGTGGCGTCCAGCTCGTCCGCCATCTGCTCCCGGGTGCAGTAGATGTGCGCGTCGTCCTGGGTGAAGCCGCGGGCGCGGGTCAGCCCGTGCACCACACCCGACTTCTCGTAGCGGTACACGGTCCCGAACTCGAAGAGGCGCAGCGGCAGTTCACGGTACGAGCGGCCGCGCGCATCGAAGATCAGGTTGTGCATCGGGCAGTTCATGGGCTTGAGGTAGTAGTCGATGCCCTCGTCGAGCTGCATGGGCGGGTACATGCCGTCGGCGTACCAGTCCAGGTGGCCCGACTTCTCGAACAGCTTCCCCTTGGTGGCGTGCGGGGTGTAGACGAACTCGTACCCCGACTCCTCGTGCCGCCGGCGGGAGTAGTCCTCCATGACCCGGCGGATGATGCCGCCCCTGGGGTGGAAGACCGCCAGCCCCGAGCCGATGTCCTCGGGAACGGAGAACAGATCCAGCTCCGCGCCCAGCTTGCGGTGATCGCGCTTCTCCGCCTCGACGAGGAACTCCAGATGCGCCTTGAGCTCGTCCTTGGTCGGCCAGGCGGTGCCGTAGATCCGCTGGAGCTGCTTGTTCTTCTCGCTGCCGCGCCAGTACGCGGCGGCCGAGCGCATCAGCTTGAACGCCGGGATGGCGCGGGTGCTGGGCAGGTGCGGACCGCGGCACAGGTCCTTCCAGCACAGCTCGCCGGTCTTGGCGTCGAGGTTGTCGTAGATGGTCAGCTCGCCGGCGCCGACCTCGGCGGAGGCACCCTCGGCGGCGTCCGCGGCGGAGCCCTTGAGCCCGATCAGTTCGAGCTTGTACGGCTCGTCGGCCAGCTCCTCGCGGGCGGCGTCATCGCTGACCGCACGGCGCGCGAACTTCTGGCCGCGCTTCTGGATCTCCTGCATCTTCTTCTCGATGCGCTTGAGATCGTCCGGGTGGAACGGGGTCTCGACGTCGAAGTCGTAGTAGAAGCCGTCCTTGATGGGCGGGCCGATGCCGAGCTTCGCCTCCGGGAACAGCTCCTGCACGGCCTGCGCCATCACATGCGCGGTGGAGTGCCGCAGGATGTTCAGACCGTCCTCGGAGGTGATCTCGACGGGCTCGACCGCGTCACCGTCGGCGACCTCGTACGCCAGGTCCTTCAGCTCCCCGGCCACCCGCGCGGCGACGATGCTGCGCTCGCCCTGGAAGAGGTCGGCGGCCGTAGTCCCCGTGGTCACCACGCGTTCTTCCCGCTCGGAATCGCGCTGGATGGTCACACGGACGTCTGACACCGGTCTCTCCTGACTACTGTCTCTTCACGGCAGCGATTGCTGCGCAGCCGAATCGTACCGAGCCCGCGGACCCGACCGCGAAACGGTTTCACCACCCCCGGCTCGCACGGTGTCATTCCTCCGCGCCGCACGCCTCCTCGAAGAAGTCGAGATTCTCCTGGAGCGACTTCAGCAGCCGGTCCCGCTCCGCCTCGTCGACCTGTACGGGCGTGACATCGCGGCCGCCGGTGATCCGCCGGAAGCCGCCGCGGCTCTCCAGCCGCCCGCTCACCCGTACCGGCAGCCCCACCAGGTGCGCATGCCCGGCGATCCGGTAGTCCTCCTCCCCCAGCGCGACCCGGACCTGGAGCACATCGGCGCCGCTGATCACCCGCAGCCGCACCGTGCCGGGGCCGCCGGGCCGCTCCCTGCGCAGCCGTACCACCGCACCCGTCACCCGGACCGGCAGCGACGGCTCCTCGCGGACATAGCGCTGGGCGGCCTGCTGGAGCGCGGGCAGATCGCCGGGCGAGAACTCCACCGGCTCGGGGCGGGCCGGGCAGCGGGCCGGGGCACCGGCCGCCGGCGACCACTCGACCGCGATCCGCGCCCCCTCCGCGTCCCGCACCAGGGCGATCAGCGCCTGCGCCAGCTCATGGCAGACCCCCAGCTCGACGGCCGCGTCGAAGGCCTCCATACCGCCGGTGGCCCGCTGGTAGTCGGTGGCGTCACGGACCGCGTGCAGCGCCCGCTGGAGCCCGGCGACCGCCCGGCGGCCGCCGGACACCGGCACGAACGCGGTCACCCGGCGCCCGGCCGCCGCCGGACCGACCAGCACCTGGCTCAGGAACCCCTCGGCCTGCCGTTTGTGCCGGGCGCCGTAGTAGCCGGCCCGGCCGTACGTCCCCAGCGCCCCGGCGAGCAGCATCGAGCGGGCCGCCCCGCGCAGCTGCTCCTGCGCCACCCAGTGCGCGGCCCCCGAGCCGCCGTCGGGGACCTCGCGCTCCCAGCGGACCTCGTCGCTGGGCACCGCCAGCCCCATCAGCACCTCCCGGGCGGAGGGCGCGGCGCTCTGCGCCAGCGCCGCCAGCGCCTCTGCGAGCAACTCCCCGCTGTCGGGGAAGCGGCGGTCGTGCGGGACCAGCAGGCTGGTCCCGGCCGCGCCGCCGGGCGGGGTCCACCGGGCGTAGTGGCCGGCGGCCCCGCCCCGGCGCCGCCAGCCGTGCCGGGCCAGCAGCGCGCCGAGCACCGCCGGGTCGAGCTGCGCGGGATCCAGCAGCCGCGCGTCATATTCGTCGGTCGGCCGGTACATCAGGGTCTCCCTCCCGCCCCGACGCGCGTCATGATCTCGCAGAGCGCTCGGTCGTCGAAGATCCGCACGGTGGGGATCCGCACAGTGGTCCTGCGCCGGCCGGTCACCGGATGGCCGGCCAGGTTGATCCAGTAGCAGCAGTGCCGCAGTTCGAGGCGGTCGTGGCCGGCCCGCAGCCAGTCCTCCTGGGTCCGCGGGACCAGCATCACGACCAGGATCTTGTGCACCGTGACGGGCGTACGGGCCAGCTTCACCAGGTGGTCGTTGTCGAGCGTGAAGGCGAACGTCGGCCCCGGCGGGCGCGGGGCGGTCTGGTAGGTGCACTTGAGCTGCACCTTGATGGTGACCTCGTCGTCGACGGTGTGGCCGGGCGCGCCATGGCTGACGTGCCAGTCGATTCCGTTGTCCGGGAAGGGCTGCGCCAGCGAACATCCGGAGGCGGCGGCGACCGCATGGAGATAGCCCACCTGAAGGGTCTCCATGCAGGCGGTGGTGGCGAGTCCGCCGCGCTGCGGTGGGGTCCGCTGAGGCAGCAGCCCGCCCGGTTCGGGCTGCGCGAGCGTCATCGCGGAGTGGCCTTCCGGGCTGTGCCGATCGATGCGGGTGGATGACGGGGAGAAGGCGGATCGCGTCGGCCCGTCCCTCTGGTTGTCTCCGCGTCAAGTGGTCCGCAAACAAAGACGGTTCGAGCCCCCGGCGGCTCGGGTATCACCAGCTCGGATGGCGTGTGTGTCATCCCCCGTACGAGCGCGAGGAGTTGGGATGATGCCGTGCTGGTATGACGGTCCGCTTGCCGCCTTCGACACCGAGACCACCGGGATCGACGTCGAGCGCGATCGCATCGTCTCCGCGGCCCTGGTGGTCCAGGAGACACCGCGCTCCGCGCCCCGGATCACCCGCTGGCTGATCAACCCGGGCGTCGGGATACCGGACGCCGCGACGGCGGTACACGGCCTGACGGCCGACCATCTCGCGCTGCACGGCCGCTGGCCGGCGCCGGTCCTGGAGGAGGTCGCGCGCGCCCTGGCCGCCCAGACGGTGGCGGGCCGGCCGCTGGTCGTGATGAACGCCCCGTTCGATCTCACCCTCCTGGAGCGCGAGTTGAAGCGGCACCGCGCCAGCTCCCTCAACACCTATCTGGGGGGCCACCCGCTGCGCGTCCTGGACCCGCACGTCCTCGACAAGCACCTGGACCGCTATCGCAAGGGCCGCCGTACGCTCACCGACCTGTGTGCGCACTACGAGGTCGAGCTGACCGACGCCCATGAGGCGGCCGCCGACGCGCTCGCCGCGCTGCGTGTCGTCCGGGCCCTGGGGCATCGCTTCGCCGAGCGCCTGGAGGGGCTGCATCCGGCGGAGCTGCACACCCGCCAGGCCGTCTGGTACGCGGCCCAGGCCCGCGGGCTTCAGGCGTGGTTCGCCCGCAGCGGCAATCCGGAAGTCGTCGATCCGCACTGGCCGCTGCGTCCCGAACTCCCGGCGGCGGCCTGATCCGCCCTCAGGAATTCCGCAGGGGCGGCAAAGACGCCGGGCGGAATTCCCGCGGGGGCCCCTTCCAACAAAAAGAACCAGGCCGCTTTTTGGCGGCCCGGTTCTCGATCCCGGTGGGCGATACTGGGTTCGAACCAGTGACCTCTTCGGTGTGAACGAAGCGCTCTCCCACTGAGCTAATCGCCCGGGTGTCGGCGAGGTTTCCCTCGCGAACGAGCAGAACAATACAGGCCGCCCGGGGCTTCCATCAAATTCCTGTTCCCCGGCGGCCCCGGGCCGCCGCGGCCGGGTGGCCGGCGCACCTCATCCGCGCGCCAGCCAGTCCGCCAGCCCACGCCGCCCGGCCCGCATCATCAGCGCGTGATTGGCGAGGAAGAGCGGCCGCCCCAGCAGCGCGAACCGCCGCAGCAGCGGCTTGCGGACCTCGACGTCCTGCTCGAAGACGGCACGGGTGCCGCCGGCCCCGGCCGCCACCGTCCAGCGCGCCCAGCCCGCCAGATCCCCGCGCATCGTCATCTCCAGCACCCCCGCACCCGGGTCCCGTACGCGCTCGCTCGCCACCACCCTCAGGTCGTACGGCAGCAGGGAACGGAACCGGGCGGTGCCGCTGCGGTCGTCGAGCGGGGTCACCTCGCGGACCTGCGGCCACCACTGCGGATAGGCCTCGGCGCGTTCGAGGACGGCGAAGACGACGGCCGGCGAGGCATTGAGCAGCCATACGCTGCGGAAGCGGTAGCGGTGCAGTCGGCGGGACCAGTCGGGCATGATCCCAGTGTGCGCCCCCTGGCGAGGTGCCCGCCCAACAACTGCGAGGGCCCGGAGACTTGATGTCTCCGGGCCCTCGTCCGGGGTGGGCGATACTGGGTTCGAACCAGTGACCTCTTCGGTGTGAACGAAGCGCTCTCCCACTGAGCTAATCGCCCGGGCGCACCGCCAACATTACCGCACGTCGGCGGGCACTTCTGACCATGCCTCGGTCACTCGGAGACGTTCCACGGCATCGCGAGGCCGAACTTCCAGACGTAGACCGCGAGCGCCGCCACGATGATCACCAGGCCGATGGTGGTCAGGATGATGTTGCGCCGCCGCACCTTGGGGTCGAGCGCCCGCTGGGCCGCCTCGGTGACCTTGCGCTTGGTCCAGCGCAGCACCAGCTGCGCCCAGACGAACTCCGTCGCCCAGATCGCCATCCCGCCGAAGATCACCAGCCAGCCGGGCCCCGGCAGCGGCAGCATGATCACGCCGGCCACCACGACCGCGAGACCGACGACGAAGACTCCGACCTGCCAGCTGACATGCAGCGGCCGGGAACGCTTGATGAAGTGCGGCGCCCGTGAACCGAGCGGCTTCTCGGCCGGCTCCTCGGCCTGCTTCCCGGCCGGAGCGGCGTCCCCCTCCACCGTTCCCAGCCCCCCGTTACTCTGCGTATTCATACCCCCCAACTTACCGGACGCGACCCCCGGCCGGAATTACCGCCAGGGACGATCTCGCAATCCGCCGGAAGAGGTACCTGAAGCCACACAAAACCGTCAGAGGGGTTTACAACGGCACCGTAGGTGGCATGTCGATTTCGCCGACGTGCGAATCCCCGAGCGCACACTGAGCGAAAGGCCCTGGCGCTTATGAACACCACGGTCAGCTGCGAGCTGCACCTGCGCCTCGTTGTGTCGAGCGAGTCCTCACTGCCTGTACCCGCGGGCCTGCGGTATGACACGGCCGATCCCTATGCCGTGCATGCCACCTTCCATACCGGAGCCGAGGAGACCGTCGAGTGGGTTTTCGCCCGCGACCTCCTCGCCGAGGGCCTGCACCGGCCCACGGGCACCGGAGACGTCCGCGTATGGCCGTCCCGGAGCCATGGTCAGGGTGTTGTCTGCATCGCCCTGAGCTCCCCGGAAGGCGAAGCCCTGCTCGAGGCGCCCGCGCGGGCTCTCGAGTCGTTCCTCAAAAGGACCGATGCCGCCGTACCGCCAGGTACGGAGCACCGGCATTTCGATCTCGACACCGAGCTCTCCCACATCCTCGCGGAGAGCTGAGACGCAGACCGGTTACCGAAAGCACTCACCCGCTCACACTTGCGCTCGTCCGACTCGGGGAGACGGCGCAGGACCGACAAGTTCACACGGCACACTTCGGCGTCGTCGCCGCGGGCCCACCGCGGAGTCGGCGCTGAAGCTTGTTCCAAGCGCTAGAGTCGGCGACCATTCGGCAACCCCCGGGGGCGGTACCCGTCCGGCCCCACCCTGCCAGGGAGCGGAACCGTGATCATCACCCATGACACCCGGTGCGCGCTGGACGCGGTCGTCGATCTGCTGAACACCGCCCCGGAGGGCGAAGGCCCCGGAGCGCCGGACAGCCTGACCGATCTCGCGGCCCTCGAGGACTTCGTCCGGCGCAACGCCGTCAGCGGCGTGGGCGCGCTCGGTGCGGGCGACCTGGCCACCGTACGGTCCGTCCGCGCGCGCTTCGCCCGGGTCTTCGCGGCCGCCGACGACCGCACCGCGGCCGAACAGCTGAACTCGCTGGTCGCCTCGGCGGGCACCACTCCGCAGCTGACCGATCACGACGGGTACAACTGGCATGTCCACTACTTCGCGCCGGGCGCGTCGGTCGCCGATCATCTGGCCGCGGACGGCGGGATGGCACTGGCCTTCCTCGTCGTCGCCGGGGAGCGCGAGCGGCTGCGGCACTGCGAGGCACCGGACTGCCGGCATGCCTTCGTCGATCTCTCCCGGAACCGCTCCCGGCGCTACTGCGACAGCCGTACCTGCGGAAACCGGCTGCATGTCGCGGCCTACCGGGCACGGCGGCGGGAGGCCGCGGGCTGAGCGGCGGCGCGGCGGCCGGCCTCACAGGAGGAAGAGGTCGTGGACCGCGCCGAGCAGGAGCAGAAAGCCGATCACGGCGAGGAAGAGCATCAGCGGCGGCTGGGACAGCGCGAACAGACAACCGCGGCGTTGGGGGGACGGGGCGTCGTCTTGGGCGAGGGCGCACTCATCGTTCATCTCGCGCGCATCATGACGCAGCTGATCGTCCGAGTGCGCCCGATGGACGCCTCAGCAGCGGTAGTTCATCAGATCCCGTGCTTTTTCAGGATCGCTTCGATGTCCGAGAAGTCATCCTTGGGGGCGCCGCCCTTGGCCTGTGCGGCCTTCCCCTTGGCGGCCGGCTGGGCCGCCGCGCGGCCCGCGCCGAGCGAGGGGGCGGAGGCGGCCGGGGCCACCGCGTCGGGCCGGTCGGCCGCCGCGGCCCGGCGCTCCTTACGGCTGCCGACCCCGCCCCGGCGGCGCTCCACCGCCCTGGTGGTCATGAACAGCACGAACGAGAGGGCGAGCACGCCGAAGCCGGCCCAGACCGTGGGCTTGAAGACGATCCCGGCGAGCCAGTCGATGACGCCCGTCATCACCAGGCCGATGGGGATCAGGGAATAGGCGGCGATGCGGGTCGCGGCCAGGAACCGCTTGCGGTATGCCGTGATCGCGGCGATGCCCAGGCCCGCCGCCGACACCGCGGCACAGACGGTCGAGGTCAGCATCCGGTCCTCCTGCCGATGGATGGGTGAGCAGGCAGTCTGCTCCCTTCCATCCTGCCTTGTCCCGGCCCGCGGGGGCCATGTTCCGGTACGGCATCAGGGACATCTCGGGGTCGGGCTCCTCCCCAGGTCCCGGTTCGGCCACCGGACCGGGGTACCTCGCGGGGCCGGCCGTGGGAAGACTGGAAGACTGGCTCTCATGAACGACGCCACCACCCCGTCCCCCGCCCGTCCCGTCCGCCCCGTGCTGGACGTGTGGTGCGAACTCCAGTGCCCGGACTGCCACAGCGCCCTGGAGGACCTGCGGGCGCTGCGGGAGCGCTACGGCGACCGGCTGGACATCCGGCTGCGCCACTTCCCCCTGCCGAAGCACCCGCACGCCTATGTCGCCGCACAGGCCGCCGAGGAGGCCATCGAGCAGGGCCAGGGCTGGCCGTACATCGAGGCGGTGCTGGCGCGGACCGAGGAGCTCGGCAAGCGCGGGGACAAGCTGCTGCTGAAGGTCGCCGGCGAGCTGGGGCTGGACACCGAGGAGCTGGACACCGCGCTGATCGACGGGCGGCATCTGCTGATCGTCGACGCGGACCAGGCCGAGGGCAAGGCCATCGGCGTGACCGGGACCCCGACGTATGTGATCGGCGGCGAGCGGCTGGACGGCGGCAAGAGCCAGGAGGGGCTGCGCGCCCGTATCGAGGAGATCGCCGACCGGCTGCTGGCCGAACAGGACTGAGCCCGGGCCTCACGGACCGTTCGCGGGCCCGCTCACAGGATCGGCTTCCAGAGCAGATACCCGGTGGGCCGGTAGCCCAGCGAGGTGTAGAGGCCGAGCGCCGGGGCGTTGCCCGCGTAGACGTTCAGTCCGAGGCTGGTGCGGCCCGCCGCGAGGCTCTCCCGCTCGGCGATCCCCATCAGGGTGCGGCCGTGGCCCTGCCCGCGGTGTCCGGGGGCGACCCGCACATCGACGACATAGCCGCCGGGCTGGTCCGGCATCCGCAGGGCGACCCAGATGCTGCCGACGTCCGTGCCGCCGTGGGCCAGGACGCGCAGCGCCTGGTGGGGAGTCTCCGCCCCCTCCGGGAGCAGGGCGCGATGGCCGGCGGCCGCGGCCTCCTCGGCGCGTTCTTGGGCCATCCCCTGGCCGACCTGCGTGCGGATGTGCTCGGCGAGCGCGGCGTCCCGCCAGGCCGGGTACTCCGCCTCGCTCAGTGCGCGGTCGCCGCTGCCCTCGGGCAGCGGGGGCGCGGCGGTGAGGGGCTTGCTCATCATCCGGCTGCGCTCGGTGTAGCCCAGCGCCGCCGCGAGCCGTCCGGCGGCCTCGGCGTCGGCCGGGACGGTCAGCTCGATCTGCCGACAACGCCAGCCGCGCAGCACCTCTTCCGCGGCGAGCGCGGCGACCGTGGCGCGGCCCCGGTGCCGGTCCGGCTCGTCGATGGCCAGCTCCGCGATCCGGCCGACCGTCGGGCCGAACCGGGCATCCGTCGTCAGCCGTATCCCGCCGACCCGGCGGCTGTTGACACAGACGTCGTACGCACGGGCCCGGTGCCCGCCGTCGTGCCGTTCTTCCGGTCCCGCGGGGCGCAGCGTTGTGGTCACGAGGACTTTCTACTCGCCCATGAGCGGGCGCGTCATCACCGCGGATCGAAGTCGGCGGCCGCCTGCTCGTCGAAGATCCGCATGGCTTCCGCGGTCACCGGGCCCGGACCGTGGGCGAGTTGACGGTCGTCGATCCGGGTCACGGCCTGGACGTCGCGCAGCGTAGAGGTCAGGAAGATCTCCTCGGCCCGCTCCAGGACGTCCAGCGGCAGGTCGGTCTCCTTGGCGCCGGCCCAGCCGACGGTCAGGGCGCGGGTGATGCCCGCCAGGCAGCCGGAGTGCAGCGGCGGGGTGTGCAGTTCGCCGTCCAGGACGACGAAGACATTGGCGCCGGTGCCTTCGCAGAGCGCGCCGACCGTGTTGGCGAACAGCGCCTCGGACGCGCCCCGTTCCCGCGCGCGGGCCAGGGCGACGACGTTCTCGCCGTACGACGTGGTCTTCAGGCCGGCGAGCGCGCCGCGTTCGTTACGGGTCCACGGGACGGTGACGGCGGCGGTGGTGTCGGGGCGGCGCCGGGTCTCGGACAGCGCGATGACCAGGGTGGGACCGGCATCGCCGCGGTCCGAGCCGAGCGGGGAGACACCGCCGGTGTAGGTGAGCCGCAGCCGGCCGAGGGCCATCGGGTTGGCCGCCATGACGGCCGCACAGCCGCGCCGTACCTCGTCGAGATCGGGATCGGGCAGCCCGAGCCCGCGGGCGGAGGTGGTCAGGCGCTCCAGATGACGGGTGAGGGCGAAGGCGCGGCCGCGCCTTGCCTTGATGGTCTCGAAGACTCCGTCGCCGACCGTGAGCCCGTGGTCGAAGACCGAGACCCGGGCGCTCTCGGCGTCCTGTAGTGCCCCGTCGAGCCAGATCTTCATCGCTGTCCTCCACTCACCTCATGCAGGCCCGACGCTACCGCCAGCAGCCTGCGCGCCTTCAACTCGGTCTCGGCCCACTCCCGCTCCGGATCGGAGTCCCAGATGATCCCCGCGCCGGCGCCGAAACGCAGCACCGGGCCGCCCGGCGGGGTGCGGTCGACCCAGAACGTCCGTATGCCCACCGCGAGCTCGCCGGTGCGGCGGTCCGCGTCGACCCAGCCGATGCCTCCGCAGTACGGGCCGCGGGGGGCGGTCTCCAGCTCGTCGATGATCCGCAGCGCGCTGGACTTGGGGGCGCCGGTCACCGACCCGGGCGGGAAGGTGGCGCCCAGCAGATCCGCCCAGGCGGTCTTCTCGTTCGCCCCGTCCAGCTCACCGCGCACCGTGGAGACGAGGTGGACCAGGCCGGGGTGTTCCTCGACGGCGCACAGTGCCGGGACGGTGACGGTTCCGGTGGCACAGACCCGGCCGAGATCGTTGCGGACCAGGTCCACGATCATCACGTTCTCCGCCCGGTCCTTCGCCGAGAGGTCCGCGGCGGTCCGGCCGGTGCCCTTGATGGGGCCGGAGGTGACGATGCGGTCGTCGCGCCGCAGATACAGCTCCGGGGAGGCACTGGCGATCTCCACGCCGTGGCCGGGCAGCCGGATCGTGCCCGCGTGCGGCGCCGGATTACCGCGGGCCAGCACCGCGGACAGCGCGTCGACATCGGCCCGGCCGGGGTCGGGCAGCGGCGCGGTCAGCACCCGGCAGAGATTCACTTGATAGACGTCACCGGCCGCGATGTGTTCACGGACGCGCCGCACACCGCCGGTATAGGCGTCCCGGTCCAGCGAGCTGGTCCAGTCCTCGGGCGCGGGGCCCCGCCAGGCGTCGGCGGCGGGCCGGTCCGCCGCGGTGGCCGGCCGGACGTCGCCGAAGCGGGCACAGACCACTGTGCCCTCGAAGTCGGCGGCGACCGCCCACCAGCCCGTGGAGTCCAGGGCCGCGGGATCGCTGGTCACATCCCGCAGGTCAGTGGCTATCAGGCCGCCGAAGCGTGCCATCGGAGCGAAGTCGTGCACGTCAGCGAGTCTATGGCGGCGGCCCGCGGGCCGCCTGCGCCGAGCGAGCACCGGCGCACGCTGCACAAACGCGTTTTTGTACTGGCCCCGGAATCCGCTAGAGTTCAACACGTCGCCGGGACGCGCAAGCGCCCCGGAGGCCGAGTAGCTCCCGGACGTAGTCTGGGAGAGACACCTGCGGACGTAGCTCAGTTGGTAGAGCACCACCTTGCCAAGGTGGATGTCGCGAGTTCGAGTCTCGTCGTCCGCTCGATGTGGGGGATCTTCCCGAACCCCCTCACTCCTGGTGGAGTGGCCGAGAGGCGAGGCAACGGCCTGCAAAGCCGTCTACACGGGTTCAAATCCCGTCTCCACCTCCAAGGACGATTAGCTCAGCGGGAGAGCGCTTCCCTGACACGGAAGAGGTCACTGGTTCAATCCCAGTATCGTCCACTGGATCCCCGGAAACGGGGTGTCCGTCCCGCGCGATTAGCTCAGCGGGAGAGCGCTTCCCTGACACGGAAGAGGTCACTGGTTCAATCCCAGTATCGCGCACGCAGCTGCGGATCTTTCGGGATCCGTGGTCCCGCGGACGATTAGCTCAGCGGGAGAGCGCTTCCCTGACACGGAAGAGGTCACTGGTTCAATCCCAGTATCGTCCACGCCTGATCCCGAGGGCCGGAGCATTGCGCTCCGGCCCTCGGTCGTGTTTCAGGAGGAGAAGAGCATGTGGCCGAAGCCGCGGTGATGGCCGTGGTGTCCATGCTGGCCGTGATGACCGTGGTGGCCGTGCTGCGGGGCGCCCCAGGCGGGGGCGGCCGGGTAAGCCTGCGGGGCGGGTGGCGGCGGGGCCTGCTGGGCCCACTGTGATTCGAGCCGGGTCAGCGCCTCCAGCTCCCCGTAGTCCAGGAATATCCCCCGGCAGCCGGCGCACTGCTCGATCTGGACACCATTGCGCTGGTATGTCTGCATCGGTGCATGGCACTTGGGGCATTGCATCGTCGCTCAACTCCTGTCATCCACTACTGCTCGCGGCGGCGCCGCCGGAACGGCCTCCCGGCAGCGGGGCGTTCAGACTACGCCGGGGCCGGCGGACGCCAACTGCTGCGGCGGAGACGTCATCCGGGCGCAGGCCTCGACGAACGCGGTCTCGGCCTCGTCCAGGGAACGGCCGGCGGTGGCGGCCTTGGCGACGGCCAGCGCGGCGGTCTGCACGGTGAGTGCGCGGGCCGGAAGCTCCAGGTCGGGCCAGGGATCACCGTCCGGTCCCACGGCGGGGCCGCCGGCCGCGCGGTAGGCGGCCAGGAAGCGCGTCCAGAGGTCCGGGGCCAGCAGGCCGGTGGCGAACCAGGCGGCGGGGCGGGCCAGGTCCCAGGCGCCGTCGCCCCGGCCGAGGTCGTCGATGTCGATGAGGAGCCAGGGGCCGTCGTCGGCGGGGTGGCGGACGAGCTGGCCCAGGTGCAGATCGCCGTGGCAGAGGGTGCCGGCCCGTGGCGGCGGGGCCTCGCCGCGGGCCCACGGGGGCAGCGTGGCCCAGGCACGCTCGACGGCGGCGGCAGCGGCGGAAAGCGCCCCGGGTGCAGGGCGAGCGGACGGTGGTCCGGCGGCGGCAACCGGTGCGGTCCGCAGCCGGGCCAGGGCGCGGGCGGCCTTGGCGGGGCCGCGCATCGGCGGCACGGGGCCGGGAAGTTGGCGCAGGTCGACGCGGTGCAGCCGGGCCAGCAGACGGGCGGCGTCCTCCCAGGGGGCGGCGTCGGGGTCGTCGGGCGAAACCGGACTGCCGTAGGGCCAGCGGGTGAGCACACGGCCCTCTTCGGTCAGGATCAGATAGCCGTCGGGGGCGGTGACCGGGAGCGGGGGCAGCAGGATGCCGTGCAGGAGGGGGTGCGCGGCGATGCGCAGCCGGGCGGCGAGCGCGCGGGGGTCGCCGTCGGGGGCGTGCGCCTTGGCGACCGTACGGCCGCTGCGGACGACCGTGCCGTCGGGGCGGTCGGCGAGCACCTCGGAGGAGGGTGCCGGGGCGCCGTCCCGGGGCGCCGTCGCGGACAGCGCGGCCAGACGGTCGAGCAGTGAGTTGGCCATCGTTCCCCCCGGGTCCGGCGCGGCGCCGTGCGTGGTGGTGCGGGCCATGGGCGGCCCGGTCCGGGATCGTACGCGCGGCGCGGGCGGAACGGGACGGCCGCGGTCCGGAACGCTCGAAGGCCGGGCATCTCCCCAGATGCCCGGCCGTCGTGCCGTCCGCCGCACCCCCCGTCCCCACGGGGTTTCGGCCGGAGGTCCCCCGTCCCGGGCCGCTCTCCCGGGACCGGGGCGCTACGCTCAGCGCCCCAGCATTCCGACCACGGACGACGCCTGTGTCAGCACGGCTTCCCAGCCGCCGAAGACCACGGCGAGAACGATCGCCAGCGGCAGCACCATGGCCACCGCGACGAGGGGATGGCGGGTACCGGCGGACTGTCGGCCCGCGAGCGCCGCGGGGACTCTGCGCCCCTGCGCCCGAAGGACCCTCCGCCCGGAGGTCTGCGCCATCGTCCCGCTCCCGTCGTGTTCTGGGGCGGCGGGCGTCTGACCTCGGGGGACGAGTGCACCACCCGCCGCTTGAAAACCACCCTAGGCACGCGGGCGGCCGCGGGCGTCATGCCGTCGTACCGAATGGGCGGCCTCCAGGAGGATGACCTCACCGCGTCCCGTGTACTCCTCTGGGTGGAGAGACGCCCCCCAGGACCTGGGGACATCCCCCAGGGGGAACCGTCGGACGGACCGTCCCGGGCACTCCTGAGAGTGACCTCGCTCACTCCGGCCACTCCCCCGCGCACGGCGGTCCCGCCCCCGCACCACACCCGGCCCGCCGCCCCTTCCCACGCCCCGGCCGTATCCCCCGCATCCGTCACCAACCCGCCCCGATCCCGCTACATCCCGTCAATCCCCCTTCCGCAGCGGATCATTGGGACCGCACGTGGGACAGCGGGCCGCCCGCCGGGAAGAAGCGCGCACGCGCGTCGAGGTTCGCATGGGGCCCCGGTCAATCCACCGGCCGACGCATGCGCGGCCTCTCAGCACAGCGAGCCGTCAATCCGTAAGCTGTGCCACGTCAGACGGTTGGCAGCGGAGGGGGCTCCCCACCGCAGGTAGGGGACGGACATGGCGATGATGCGGCTCCGACGCGAGGACCCGCGTGTCGTCGGGACGTTCCGGCTGCACCGCCGGCTCGGCGCGGGCGGGATGGGTGTGGTCTACCTCGGCTCGGACAAGCGCGGGCAGCGGGTGGCGCTCAAGGTGATCCGGCCGGACCTGGCGGAGGATCAGGAATTCCGCTCGCGGTTCGCCCGCGAGGTCTCCGCCGCCCGGCGGATCCGCGGTGGCTGTACCGCCCGGCTGGTCGCGGCCGATCTCGACGCGGACCGCCCGTGGTTCGCCACGCAGTACGTCCCGGGGCCCTCGCTGCACGACAAGGTCAACGAGGAGGGGCCGCTGTCCCCGGCGGAGGTCGCCTCCATCGGGGCCGCGCTGTCCGAGGGACTGCTGGCCGTCCATGACGCGGGCGTGGTGCACCGCGATCTGAAGCCGTCCAACATTCTGCTGTCGCCCAAGGGCCCGCGGATCATCGACTTCGGAATCGCCTGGGCGACCGGCGCCAGCACGCTGACCCATGTCGGTACGGCCGTCGGCTCGCCGGGCTTCCTGGCGCCGGAGCAGGTGCGCGGGGCCGCGGTGACCCCGGCGACGGACATCTTCGCGCTGGGCGCCACCCTCGCGTACGCCTGCACCGCGGACTCCCCCTTCGGGCAGGGGAGTTCGGAGGTCATGCTCTACCGCGTGGTCCACGAGGAGGCACACCTCGCCGGGGTGCCGGACGCCCTGGCGCCACTGCTCGCCTCGTGCCTGGCCAAGGACCCGGCGGACCGACCCAGCACGCTGTCGCTGTCGCTGCGGCTCAAGGAGATCGCGGCCCGTGAGGCGCACGGGCTGTCGGGCGGGCCGCTGGAGAACGGGTCCGGTGCCGGGGCCGGTTGGGAGCGCCGGTCCTCGGAGCGGCCAACGGGGCAGCGGGCCGAGGAGTACGCGCGCCAGCGCACCGAGCGCCGGACGGCGGGCAGCTCCTCGCCGCGGCCGCACCCCTCCCGTCCCCCGGTCCCGCGGGACGCGGCGGCCCGGCCGCCCGGTCCGGCCTCGGCCGCGGGCAAGAATCCGCGGACCGGCGGGCGGAACGGGCGACGGGTCCCGGCCGCGCAGCCCACGGGGCGAAACGGTTCACGTACCCCGGTGCGGACGACCTCGGGCGGGCGCCGGCCGGGCCCCGACCGCCGGCTGCTGCGGCAGCGCGTCATCGTGTTCGTGGTGGTGACGCTGCTGGTGGCGCTCGGTATCGCGGCCGCCCAGGGGTGTCAGGGGCCGGCCCGCGGACTCGGGGCGGATCGGTCGGCGTCGGCGGCCGCAGGCGTGGGGGTGACGGGGCCTTACGGGGTGGGGGAACAGAGCCCCTAGGGGGTGCGGGCGCCCCTTACGGGCCTCAACGGGGTTGGGGTGGGGGATATTCCCGGCGGGCGCTGAGCCGGTCGGCGGGTGCTGAGCCTCTCCGGCAGGCGCCGGCCGGTCGTCAGGCGCCAAGCCCAGGTCGGCAGACGCTGAGCCGTCCGGCAGGCGCTCAGCCGGTCGTCAAGCACTAAGCCGATCGGCCGGTGGCCACCGCGTAGAAGGCCACTGCGGCGGCCGCGCCGACGTTGAGGGAGTCCACGCCGTGTGCCATCGGGATGCGGACCCATTCGTCGGCGGCCCGCAGGGCGCCGGTGCTCAGGCCGTCGCCCTCGGCGCCCAGCATCAGCGCGGCGCGCTCCAGGGTGTGCGGGGCGGCCTCGTCGATGGCGGTGGCCTTCTCGGCCGGGGTGAGGGCGAGCAGCTTGAAGCCCGCTTCCCGTACGGCGGCCAGGTCCCGGGGCCAGCTCTCCAGGCGGGCGTACGGCACGGAGAACACCGCGCCCATGGAGACCTTCACCGAGCGGCGGTAGAGCGGATCGGCGCAGTCCGGGGAGAGCAGCACCGCGTCCATGCCGAGGGCCGCCGCGCTGCGGAAGATCGCGCCGATGTTGGTGTGGTCGTTGACCGCCTCCATAACCACGATGCGACGGGTCCCGGCGAGGAGGTCGGTGGCCGCCGGCAGCGGCTTGCGCTGCATGGAGGCCAGGGCGCCGCGGTGCACGTGATAGCCCGTCACCCGCTCGGCGAGGGCCGGGGTGACGGCGTAGACCGGGGCCGGGACCTCGTCGATGACATCGCGCATGACGTCGACCCACTTGGCCGAGAGCAGCATGGAGCGCATCGCGTAACCGGCGTGCCGGGCCCGCCGGATGACCTTCTCGCCCTCGGCGATGAAGAGCCCTTCCGCGGGCTCGCGCCGGCGCCGCAGCTCGACGTCGGTCAGGCCGGTGTAATCGGCCAGCCGCGGGTCGTCCGGGTCGTCGACGGTGATGATTTCTGCCACGGGGAGATAGTGCCTTGTCGGTGTCGGGGTGCCAATGCCGCGTCGGGGGATCGGTTACCTGGGGGTCGGGGCGACGGCTACGACCTCACCGATGACGATGACCGCGGGCGGGCGAACGCCCTCGGCCCGTACGGTCTCGCCGAGGGTCGCGAGGGTGGCGTCGACGCGGCGCTGGGCCGCGGTGGTGCCCTCCTGGATGACGGCGGCGGGGGTGTCGGCGGCGCGGCCGTGCGCGATGAGCTTGGCGGCGATGGCGCCGCTGTTCTCCACGCCCATCAGGACGACGAGGGTGCCGCGGAGCTTGGCGAGCGACGGCCAGTCCACCAGCGAGCGCTCGTCGTCGGGGGCGACATGGCCGCTGACGACGGTGAACTCGTGGGCCACGCCGCGGTGGGTGACGGGGATACCGGCGGCGCCGGGCACCGAGATGGTGCTGGAGATACCGGGAACGACCGTGCAGGGGATCCCGGCCTCGGCGAGCGCCTGGGCCTCCTCCATGCCGCGGCCGAAGACGAACGGGTCGCCGCCCTTGAGCCGGACCACGGCCTTGCCGGCCTTGGCGTGCTCGATCAGCGCGTTGTTGATGGCCTCCTGGGCCATGAAGCGGCCGTAAGGGATCTTCGCGGCGTCGATGACCTCGACATGCGGCGGGAGTTCGGCGAGCAGGTCGCGGGGGCCGAGGCGGTCGGCGATGACCACGTCGGCCTCGGCGAGCAGCCGGCGGCCGCGGACGGTGATCAGGTCGGGGTCGCCGGGGCCGCCGCCGACCAGGGAGACGCCCGGGGTGTGCGGGCGGCGGTGGTGCGGGGCGGCGAGGCTCCCGTCCCGGAGGCCCTCGACGATCGCGTCGCGTACGGCGGCGGAGCGGCGCGGGTCGCGGCCGGTGAGCACGGCGACGGTGACGCCCTCGCTGCGGCCGGTGGCCGGGGTCCAGGCGGTGGCCGCCTCGGCGTCGTCGGAGCGTACGCACCACACCCGGCGGTCCTCGGCCTCCTGGGACGCGGCGGCGTTGGCCTCCGGGTCGTCGGTGGAGATCAGCGCGTACCAGGCGCCGTCGAGGTCGCCGTCCTGGTAGCGGCGGCGCTCCCAGCGGACCTCGCCGGCGTCGGCCATCGCCTCGACGGACGGGGTGGCGGACGGGGAGATCAGCAGGACATCGGCGCCGGCGGCGACGAGGGACGGGAGCCGGCGCTGGGCGACCTGGCCGGCGCCCAGGACAACCACCCGGCGGCCGGACAGCCGCAGTCCGACGGGATAGGCAGCGTGTTCGGCGACGTGCTCAGCCATGGCGGTACGGCTCCTTGTGCGGATGGTGCGGGTTCGGCGACCGGCTCAGCCGCTGCGGCTCTGGAGCGGCTGGTGGGGGTACGGCCCGGGGTGGCGGTACGGCCCCGGCCCACAGCCTATGGGGCTGCGGGCCGGGGGTCATGCGGAGGTCGGGCCTGATCAGGTCTTCTCCGTCACTCCGGCGGAGTCGAAGGTGGCGACCTCGTGCATGGCGCGGGCGGCGCTCTGCACCACGGGGAGTGCGAGCAGGGCGCCGGTGCCCTCGCCGAGGCGCAGGTCGAGGTCGACCAGCGGGCGCAGGCCCAGCTTGTTCAGGGCCGCGACATGGCCGGGCTCGGCGCTGCGGTGGCCGGCGATGCAGGCGGCCAGCGCCTCGGGGGCGATGGCGCGGGCCACCAGAGCGGCGGCGCCGGCGCTCACCCCGTCGAGGATCACCGGGGTGCGCAGCGAGGCGCCGCCGAGGATCAGGCCGACGAGGGCGGCGTGCTCCAGACCGCCGATCGCGGCGAGGACGCCGATGGGGTCGGCCGGGTCGGGCTGGTGCAGTTCCAGGGCGCGGCGGACCACGTCGACCTTGCGGGCGTGGGTCTCGTCGTTGATGCCGGTGCCGCGGCCGGTGACCTCGACCGGGTCGACACCGGTGTAGACGGCGATCAGCGCGGCGGAGGTGGTGGTGTTGGCGATGCCCATCTCGCCCGTGAGCAGCGCCTTGTTGCCGGCCGCGACGAGGTCACGGGCGGTGTCGATGCCGACCTCGATGGCCTTGAGCACGTCCTCCTGGGTCATCGCCGGGCCCGCCGTGAAGTCGGCGGTGCCGGCGCGGACCTTGCGCGGCAGCAGGCCGGGGGTGGCGGGGAGATCGCCCGCGACACCGACGTCCACGACACAGACCTCGGCGCCGACCTGGTTGGCGAAGGCGTTGCAGACCGCGCCGCCGCCCAGGAAGTTGGCGACCATCTGGCCGGTGACCTCCTGGGGCCAGGGGGTCACGCCCTGGGCGTGCACACCGTGGTCACCGGCGAAGATCGCGACGGCGGCCGGCTCCGGGATGGGCGGCGGGCACTTGCGGGACAGTCCGGACAGCTGCGCGGAGATGATCTCCAGCATGCCCAGCGCCCCGGCGGGCTTGGTCATCCGCTTCTGCCGCTCCCAGGCCTCGCCGAGTGCCTTGGCGTCCAGCGGGCGGATGCCCTGAAGGGTCTCCTGGAGGAGGTCGTGCGGGCTCTCGCCGGGCAGCGCGCGGCGGCCGTAGGTCTCCTCGTGGACGACCCACGACAGCGGGCGGCGCTTGGACCAGCCGGCCTGGAGCAGCTCGGGGTCCGCCGGGAACTCGTCGACATAGCCGATGCACAGGTAGGCGACGACTTCGAGGTGCTCGGGCAGGCCCAGTTCGCGGACCATCTCCCGCTCGTCGAAGAAGCTGACCCAGCCGACGCCCAGGCCCTCGGCGCGGGCGGCGAGCCAGAGGTTCTCGACCGCGAGCGCGGAGGAGTACGGGGCCATCTGCGGCTGGGTGTGGCGGCCGAGGGTGTGGCGGCCGCCGCGGGTGGAGTCGGCGGTGACGACGATGTTCACCGGCGTTTCGAGGATCGCCTCGATCTTCAGCTCGCGGAACTGCTTGGCGCGCGCCTTGGGCAGCGACTTGGCGTACGCCTCGCGCTGCGCCATCGCGAGCCGGTGCATCTTCTCGCGGGTCTCGTCCGAGCGGATGACCACGAAGTCCCAGGGCTGGGAGTGGCCGACGCTGGGGGCGGTGTGGGCGGCCTCCAGGACGCGCAGCAGCACATCGTGCGGGATTGGGTCGCCGCGGAAGCCGTTGCGGATGTCGCGGCGTTCGCGGATCACGCGGTGGACGGCGGCGCGCTCGGAGTCGTCGTACCCGGCGGCCGGGGACAGCAGGCCGTCGGCGACGTCGGGCGTAGCGGCGGGGTCCTGCGGGTCCGCCGCCTGCGGCTGGTCGCCGTCCTCGCCCTCGTCCTCGTCCTGGCCCTCGCCGAGCTGGACGAGTGCGGCGGCGTCCTGCTGCTGGGGCGTCTCGTCGGCGTCGGCGGTGGGCTCGGCGTCGGGGGCCGCGGTCTGCGGGGCCGGGGCGTCCACGGGGGTGTGCTCGCCGGACGCCTGGGCCGGGATGTGGACGGTGACGGGCCGGGCTTCGGCGAGCGGCTCGGCGGGGGCGTCGGGCGTGGCCTCCGCGGGCTCGGCGGCGGGCGCGGCGTCCTCGGCGGGCTCGCCGGGGGTGGCCTCGGCCGCGAGGGCGTTCGGCTCGGCGGGGCTGTCGGCGTCGTCCGGGGCGGCCGCTGCGGGCTGCTGTTCGGCGGGCGGCGCCGCGTCCTGCGGGGCGGGATCCTCGGCGGTCTGCTGCCCCGCGGCGTCCGCGGGGGTGCCGGGCTGCGGCTGTCCGGCGGCCGGCTGCTGCTGCGCCTCGGGCGGCTCTATGACGGCCTGTTCCTGAGGCACACCGTCGTCGGTGGCGGGTACGGCGGCGGGGCCCTGGGGGGCGGTGTCGGACAGCGGGGCGACGGGCTCGGCCACCGGGGCGTCGGCGGTGGCGTCGCTGGCGTCGGCCGGGAGGGCCTGGTCCGGGGCGGGGGTGGCGGCCGCGGGCTCCGGCTGGGGCTCGGCCGGGGCGGCGGGGTCCTGCTGGGCCTCGGCGGCAACGGGGGCCGGCTCGGCCTCGGTGGCGACGGGCTCGGTGGTGGCCTCGGGCTGCTCGGCGGGCTGCTCGTTCCGGGGTGCCTGGGGGGCCTCGGCGGGGGCGTCGGTCACCGGCTGTTCCCCTGCAGGCGCCGAGTCTTGGCCGGGCGCGTCGGACGGGGCCGGGGCGGGGACGTCGGCGGGCTGTGCCGGGGCCTGCGCCTCGGGCTCGGCGAGCGCGCCCTGGTCGGCGGGCTGCTGGGGAGCCTCGGCGGCAACGGCCTCGGGCTGCTGGGCGTCCGGGGCGGGAGCCTGGCCGAGAGCGTCCTGCACGGGGGCGTCCTGGTCCGGGGCGTCCGGCGCGGCGACATCCTGCACAGGAAGGTCCGCGGCGGCGGCACTCTGCACGGAAGCGTCCGTAGCGGCGACGTCCGGCGAAGGGACCTCCACCACGGCGCCGTCCGCAGCGGGAACATCCGCCATGACGGCCTCCGGCGCGACGCCCTCCACTACAGCGCCCTCCGGCAGGGCCGTTCCCTCCTGACCGGGCGCTGCCGCATCCGTCACCGCGTCCGCAGCGCCGTCCTGCGGCGGCAGCGGCACCACGGCCTGCGCTTCCTGCCCGGCCTCGGCGGCGGTCCCGGCGACGGGAGCTCCGCCCCCGGCCTGCGCACCGTCCTCGGCCGGCGGCGTGAGCGACTGTTCGACGGGCGGCGCCGCGTCCTGCGGGGCGGGCTGTACGGCCTCGGCGGGGGCGACGGGCGCCTCGGGGGCGACCGTTTCTGCAAGCGGGGCCGCGGGGACCTGGGCGGCGGCGTCGTTCCACTGCGGCACCTGCGACGGGATCTCGCCGAGCTGCGGGCCGGGCAACGGGCCCTGGCCCGCGGCGCCGTAGGTCTGCTCGGCGTTCAACTGCCCGCCGTAGGACTGCTCACCGTACGAGGGCGCGGCGAAGGTCTGCTCGGCCGCCGCCACCTCCCCGGTGTGCTGCTCGGCGTACGGCAGGTCGGCGGCGGCCTGGGCGTCGGCCGCCGGGCCGGGCACGTCGGGCGTGGCCGGGGCCGGGGCGTCGAAGTATTCGGGGCCGCCCGTGGGCGGTCCGGCGTGCCGTGCGGGCGCTTCGGCCGGGCCGCGGTCGGCGAGTGAACGGACCACACCGCCGGTCGGGTCGGGGACGGGCGGGCCCATGTGCAGCGGGCGGCGCGGGGGCGTGGCGGGGGCGGCGGCGCGGGCCCGGTCCGGCTGCGGGGCCGCGGGCTGGGGGATGCGGACGGCGCTGAGGTCGACGGAACCGGAGTCCCGGCCGCCGCTCTCGTGGTCACCGGCCGGGGCGGGCATCGGCTCGTAGCCGGTGGCCCCCTGGGCGGCCGCGTCGAACGGCGCGCCCTGCTGGGGCTGCTGGTCCGCACCATGGTGGGTCTCGTGCGGCTGCGGGAGCGGCTGGTGCGCGGGCTGCTCGCTCCAGGCGCCCTGGGCGCCGGGCATCAGCAGATCGTCGTCCGCGACCACGCCGTCGGTCTGGCCGAGGTAGGGGTATTCGCCCGGGGCGGGCACCATGCCCGGAAGCTCCGTCGGTCCGGGGTCGGCAGGGGAGGGAGCGGCCGCCGGCTGCGGCTGCCCGGGATGTCCGCCTGCGTTCTCCGGCTGTCCCTCGCCCGGGACCTGGCCGGTGTCGGTCATGCGTACCCCTCGCCCATTGGTAGTGCTCCTTCCAACCGCTCGTGCGACGCGCTCGACCGGGGCGCGCCGACGCCCCGATAGCTAGAACGAGCGAGCACGCCTCGCGGCACGTCCGCTCTCCAGAGCTTCATATTCGGCCAAAACCGCAGAATTTTCCGGATATTGGCGCACGAAGCCGAATGCGGAACGGCGGCGCAACGATCCGCCAGCCTACCTCGCGCGGGTTGCCGTGCTGGTCACGGGTGAGGAACGCGATACCCGCTGAGAAGAAACACCACGGACCGCTCGCGTTCGACCCAGACGGAAGTGTCCAGGTCCACGGACTGGAGCAGTGCGCACTCGACTTCGTAGCCGCCGTCGGCCAGCGCCCGGCCGAGCGATTCGGCCTCGTCGCGGGTGGCCGCGTGGGTGACGATCCGTTCGGGACGGCGGGCCGCGCAGGCGGTGAGCACGTCCGCTCCCCCGCTGCCGACCCGGATCACGTCGGGCTCGGGCAGGTCCTCCAGGATCTGCGGCGCCCGGCCGTGCACGACCTGGAGTTGGACGCCGTGCCGGCGGGCGAGGGCGGCGGTGCGTCCACAGGCGTCCGGGTCGGCGTCGACCGCGATGACGGCGGCGCCGAAGCGCGCGGTCTCCACCGCGGCGGCGCCGCTGCCCGCGCCGATGTCCCAGACCAGGTCGCCCACCTGCGGCCCGAGACGCGCGAGTTGTGCGGTGCGCAGCTGGACGGACTCGCCCTCGCCCAGGGCGCCGCCGTACGCGCTCGCCGGAAGTCCCCAGCCGCGCGAGCCCGTCGGGTGGCCGACCTCGTGACCGGCGATCCAGCCGGTGCCCTGCGCCGCGGCACCGGCGGGCGAACCGCCGACGACAATGACGACATTGGGGTCACGCCAGACATGGTCGGCGGCCTTGTCGGATGTGAGGACGGTCACCTGCTCCCGTTCGGTGCCCAGTTCCTCGCAGATGACGAAGGTGCGGTGGACGCCGCCGAGCAGCAGGGCGAGTTCGGCGGGGCCGGCGCCGGGCGAGGTGAGCACCGCGACCTTGGTGTGGGCGCGGCAGACGTTCACCGCGCGGCGCAGATCGCGGCTGTGGGCGACCACGACCTGGGCGTCGTCCCAGGGCATGCCGGCCTGCGCGAAGGCGGCCGCGACGGAGGAGACGGCCGGGACCACTTCCACTTCCAGGCCGTGCTCGGGGGCCCGCAGGGTGCGGACGACACCGAAGAAGCCGGGGTCGCCGTCGGCGAGCACCACGGCGGTGCCGCGGTGCTGGGCGATACGGCGGGCGGCCAGGCTCACACTGCCGAGCCGGATCCGTTCGGCGTTCGGCGGCACTTCGGGGAGCGCGAGGTGGTGGGCGGCGCCGGCCACCAGCGTGGCGGCGCCGAGCGCGGAGCGGGCTGCGGCGGTCAGTGGAGAGCCGTCCCATCCGATCACCGTGACCCGGTCGGCCATGCTCGTCAGTCTCCTGGGGCTGCTGTGGTTACGCGGGCGGGGCGGCAGACAGGACGGCCGCCGGCCGGTGGTGGTGCCGCTGTGGTGCGCCGGTCCGCACTGGTCGCGCAGAGGCGCGGCAGGCCGAGACTACCGCGTGCGGTACGGACCTGAGCGCGGGCGTGGTCAGTTCCACTCGGGGTAACTGAATCCGTTCGCGTCCGCCAGGCGGCCGGGGACCCCTTCGAGGTCCTCGGGCAGCAGGCTCCACACGATCAGATCGGTCCGGATGTCCGTCCAGCCGCCGTCCTCGGTGCGGCTGCGGGCTATGAAGGCATTGCGCAGCACGCCCTCACTGATGCAGCCGATCTTCTGGGCGACCTGCTGGGAGGCGGTGTTGCCGGCGGCGGTGCGCAACTCGATGCGTTCGAACTTCTGGTCGTGGAAGAGCCAGTGGGCGACGGCGAGCGAGGCCTCGGAGGCGTACCCCTCACCGCGGGCCCAGGAGGCGACGACGTAGCTGATCTCGCTGGAACGGATCCGCCAGTCGGTGTTGCGCAGTTGGACCACGCCGACCAGGCGCTGGGTGAGGAACTCGGTGACCGCGAAATCGATCCCGTGGCCCGCGGTCCGCTCGGCGCGGGCGCTTTCGGTCGTCCAGCGGCGGGCGGCGTCCTCGGTGTACGGCTGGGGTATCGCGGTCCAGGCGGCGACCAGTTCGTCGTTCATCATCGCGGTGAGGGACGGCACATCGGCCCCCTCGAAGGGGCGCAGCACCAACCGGTCCGTGCTGATCGAGATGTCCGGAAAGGTGGATGTCATGCCGCTGCTCCCGCGCCGTTGACTGTGGTGTCCGGACCGTCGCGGGCTGTGAGACCGCGAGGTCACGGGCCGTCTTGACCGTCTTGAGTGCACCAGCATGCAGCATGGGCGTACGGGTGTGCACGCGCGTGGGCCCCGGGCGCGCGCCGGGCGCGTCCGGGGCCTGCGAGGCCGCCCGTGCGGACGGACACCTTCCGGTGACCTGGGCACGGGTGACTGCGTGTCTACACCCGCCCACCCCCCGAAGGGGGGTGGGCGGCGGGGAAAAAACGGGACGGCGGGAAGGCCGCTCCGGCGGGGAACCGCCCCGGCGGGAAAGCCGCCCCGCCGGCGAACCACTCCGGCGGCGAATCTCCCCGCCAGCAGGTCAGCTCTTGGCCGGGCCGAAGGCCGGGATGACCGAGCCGTCCTTGTACTTGTCCTCGATGAACTTCTTGACCTCGGGGGAATTCAGGAGCTTGGCCAGCTTCTTGATCCGCGGGTCGTTCTCGTTGCCCTTCTTGACGGCGAGGAAGTTGGCGTAGGGGTTGTCCTTCGTCTTCTCCAGGGCCAGCGCGTCCTGGGAGGGCTTGAGGTGGGCGCCGATGGCGAAGTTGCCGTTGACGATCGCGGCGTCGACGTCGTCGATGCGCGGCGCGGTCTGGGCGGCCTCCAGCTCGGTGATCTTGACGCCCTTGTCGTCCTTGACGTCGGTCAGCTTGGCCTCGGAGCCGACACCGGGCTTGAGGGTGATCACGCCGTTGTCGGCGAGCAGCTTGAGCGCGCGGCCCTCGTTGGAGGGGTCGTTCGGGACCGAGACGGTGCTGCCGGCCTTGAGCTCCGAGAGCTTGTCGATCTTCTTGGAGTAGACGCCGAGCGGCTCGATGAGCACGTTCTGGACGGGCACGATGTGCGTGCCGTTCTCCTTGTTGAAGGTGTCGAGGAACGGCTTGTGCTGGAAGAAGTTGGCGTCGACCTGGCCGTCGTCGGTGACCTTGTTCGGGATCTTGTAGTCGTTGAACGGCTTGACGACGAGCTTGAGGCCCTCCTTGTCCGCCAGCTTGTTCTTGACGAAGTCGAGGATGGCGGCGTGCGGGGCGGGGCTCGCGGCGACGACGAGGGGGGCGTTCTTGTCGCCCTTGTCGCTGCTGGCGGTGGTGTCGGAGGGAGCCGAGCAGGCGCTCGCGCCGAGGGCGACGGCGGAAGCGGCGGCGATGGCGACGGAGATCTTGAGGGTGTTGCGCACGAAGAGTGCCTCTTTCTTGTTCACACACGGGTTCATGTGCGGTGTCCGCCCGGCAAAGGGTCCGGGCTCTTGGGTGGAGCGGGTGGCTCCGGTATCAGGCGGCTTCGGGGACGGCAGCCGGCTCCTCGGTGCGGTGACGGCGCAGGGAGGAGGCACGGGTGCCGCGCTGGGCGAGCCGGCGGACGATGCGGTCACCGAGCACCTGGACGAGGGTGACCAGGAGGATCAGTTCCACCACGGTGGCGATCATCAGGGAGGTCTCGTACTGCTGGTAGCCGTAGGTGTAGGCGAGGTCGCCCAGACCGCCGCCGCCGACCGCACCGGCGATCGCGGAGTAGCCGATCAGCTGGATGACCAGGGTGGTGACGCCGGCGACCAGCGCGGGCAGCGCCTGCGGGAGCAGCACCTTGAAGACGATGGTCCAGGTGCCGCCGCCCATGGCGTGGGCGGCCTCGACCAGTCCGTGGTCGACCTCGCGCAGGGCGGCCTCCACCAGCCGCGCAAAGAACGGGATGGCGGCGATGGCGAGCGGGACCACCGCGCCGGTCGGGCCGATGGAGACGCCGACGAGGAGCCGGGTGAAGGGGATCAGCACCACGATCAGGATCAGGAACGGGAAGGACCGCCCGATGTTGGTGATCGCGCCGAGCACCTTGTTCACGACGATGTTCTGGAGGACGGCGCCGCGCTCGGTCAGATGCAGCAGCACACCGACCGGGATGCCGAGGAGCACCGCGTAGAACGCGGACCACCACACCATGAAGAGGGTGTCGAGCGTGCGGTCGTACAGCAGCGGCTGCATCTCGTTCCAGGTCACTTGGCACCTTCCTTCTGGAGCGTGGCGGCGGACTCCGGGGTGGCCGCCCGGTCGGCGGGGTCGGCGGCGGTCGCCGCGGCGGCGGGGTCGACGTCCGCCACGTCCACCTGGAGCCCCTGCTCGCGCAGGAAGCCGATGGGCACGACGTTCTCCTCGAAGCGACCGGGCAGCTCGATGCGCATCCGGCCGATCTGCTTGCCGCCGACGGTGTCCATGGCGGCGCCGAGGATCGAGATGTCGACGTTGTAGGTGCGGGACAGCTCGGAGATCACCGGGCGGGTGGCGGCCGAGCCGTGGAAGGTGATGTCGACGACGGTGCGGTCGTCGGCGGAGGGCTCACCGCCGACCGGGAACAGCTCCCGGGCCAGCTCGGAGCCGGGGGTGGCGAGCAGTTCGGCGACGGTGCCCTGCTCGACGACGCGGCCGTTCTTCATCAGCGCGGCCGAGTCGCAGATCGTCTTGACGACGTCCATCTCGTGCGTGATGAGCACGATGGTCAGGCCCAGCTTGCGGTTGAGGTCGCGCAGCAGCTGGAGGATGGAGCGGGTGGTCTCCGGGTCCAGGGCGCTGGTGGCCTCGTCGGAGAGCAGCACCTTGGGGTCGCCGGCCAGCGCGCGGGCGATGCCGACGCGCTGCTTCTGCCCGCCCGAGAGCTGGGCGGGGTAGGCCTTGGCCTTGTCGGCGAGGCCGACCAGGTCCAGCAGCTCCAGCGCCTTGCGGGAGCGCTCCTTGCGGTCGACCTTGAGGATCTCCAGCGGCAGTTCGACGTTGTCCTGCACGGTGCGCGAGGACAGCAGGTTGAAGTGCTGGAAGACCATTCCGATGTGGCTGCGGGCGGCGCGCAGTCCGGCGCTGGCGCGCTTGCCGCGGCCGGCGATGGAGGTCAGTTCCTGGCCGGCGACGGTGACCGTGCCGGAGGTGGGGCGCTCCAGGAGGTTGAGGCAGCGGATGAGGGTGGACTTGCCGGCGCCGCTCTGGCCGATGACGCCGTACACCTCTCCTTCGCGGACGTGCAGATCGACGCCGTCCAGGGCGGTGACTTCGCGGTCTCCGGAACGGTAGACCTTGGTCAGGCCCGTTGTGGTGATCACAGGGAATTCCGTCACTGTCGAGTGCTCGGCGGCTCGCCCGCCGGGCACGGGGCATTCTTGCGAGTGCGGCAGAGGGGAACAGGGAGCGGCGGCGGGCGCGGGGCCCGGCTCCGGGTTCCGGTGACGCGGGGCGGCCGAGGGCGTCGGGAGGCCGACGTACGGCTCATGGCAGGGTCTCGCTTCGGGGCGCGAGGCTCAGGCGGGGGCCCTCAGCGGTCACACATTCGACACATGCAACGAGCACCGGGCGTCTGGTACGCCTCGGTCGCAGGGGTGCGGTAGCTCGTCGTGGTCATGCGGGCAGTAAACCAGACAGCGGTACGGCCCGATCAAGCCAGTCCGAATTGCGGACACCACCGACCAACCCGTGGACAGCGCCCCGTCCGGCGGAAACGATCTCCCTCGACCGGTCCGTGGCCTGCGCTGATGCGGAAGGGCGCGGAGGGAGGGGGCGAGAGGCGGACGGCGCGGGGCCCGGTGCGCTGTGGTCAACGCCACGGTCGGCGTCCCGGCCGCGTGGCCGGGGCCCGGGAGCCGGGCCTGGGAGCCGGGGCGCCTCGCGCGGGCGCAGGGACCGCGGTGGGGCCGGGCACGGCCGCTCGCCCGCCGCCGATTAGCATCGCCCCATGCCCCACAACCCCACGGCGCGCGGCCACGCCGCCCGGAGGCCCCGGTGATCGACGCGCTGACGATCGCGGTCGCGGTGACCGCTCTCGCCCTCGCCGCCTGGTGCGGCTTCGCGGCGTTCCGTGACCAGCCCACCAAGGACTGGCACTTCATCGGCATGGGCCTGGTGTCGCTGCTCGGCATCGTCCAACTGGTCATCGCCGTCGTGCAGTTGTCCCGCGGAGTGTCGCCGGACAAGGGCACCGCGCTCTTCGTTTCGTATCTGCTCGGGGCCGCCGCCTCTGTCCCGGCGACCGGCTTCATGTCGCTCTCGGAGCGCACCCGCTGGGGTTCGGCCACCGTCGCGGCGGGCGCCGTGGTGCTGGCCGTCCTGGAAGTGCGGCTGTTCGACATCTGGGGAGGCGGCAGTGCCTGAGACCACGGGGACCACACAGCCCACCGAGGCCGGCCCGGCCCGCCGCTCCCTGGGCACCGGCCCCGGCCGGCTGCTGGTCGCGCTCTACGGCATCTTCACCGTCGCGGCCGCCTCCCGCTCGCTGTACCAGCTCATCGCCCAGTTCGACCGGGCCCCGCTGGCGTACGGCCTCTCGGCGGGCTCCGCGGTCGTCTACGGGTTCATCACCTTCTCGCTGGTGCGCGGTGGCGAGGGCGCCCGCCGGGCCGCATTCGCCTGCTGTGCGCTGGAGCTGCTCGGGGTGTTCGGCATCGGCACCTGGACGCTGCTCGACCCGTCCGCGTTCCCCGACGCCACGGTCTGGTCCGACTACGGCATGGGCTACCTCTTCATCCCGGTCTTCCTGCCCGTCACCGGGCTGCTGTGGCTGCGCCGCTCGCGTACGGAGCGAACGACGGCCTGAATCCGCCCGGTGAGCGAGCTGCGCCATCCGGGTGAAGAGCGGGGCCGCGCCTCGCTCCCGGCCGGGCGCCCTGGCTCACTGGAGTCCGACAGGCGTTCAGGGGTTCGCCGGCGCGGAAACGGAGCGGAAGATGCCGATCAGTCCGAACCAGGGTTCCACCGGCGGCGGTTTCACGGCGACGCTCACCGGCACCGGTCTCACCGGGGCCACGGCGGTGCGGTTTGGAACCGAACCGGCCGTCATCACGGCCACTTCGCCCACCTCGGTGTCGGTGGTCGCCCCCTCGGGAGCCGGTGTGGTCGCTACCACGGTGACCACGCCGGGAGGCACCAGCAATCCGGTGCCCTTCTACTACGTCCTCCCCCCGGTGATCCTCGATGTCTCACCGGCGTCCGGACCCCTGGCGGGCGGCAGCACCGTCACCCTCGCCGGACGCAACCTCACCACCGCCACGTCCGTGCTGTTCGGGGACACCGCCGTGACGCCGACGGTGCTCTCCGACAGTGAGCTCACGGCCGTCAGCCCGGCCCACGCGGAGGGCGAAGTGGCCCTGTCCGTCACCGCGCAGGGCGGCACCGCCACGGCGTCCGGGACCTTCGGTTTCGTGGCCGCGCCGACCGTCACCGACTTCAGCCCGGCGACCGGGCTGCCCGCCGGCGGCACGCTGGTCGACATCACGGGCACCGCGCTGGCGACGACCACCGAGGTGACCTTCGGCAGCGTCCCGGCCACGTTCGCCGTGCTGTCCGACACCCGGGTCGCGGCCGTCGCGCCCGGCCAGCCCGCGGGCGCGGTCACCCTCACGCTCACCACCACGGGCGGCAGCGGCGCGGCACCCGGGGTCTTCCTCTATCTGCTCTGATATCTGCTCCGACGGGGACGGCCCGAGGCGGACCCGCTCCGCCCGGGGGCGGGTCCGCTCCCGCGCTATGCCTGTGCGACGAGCTCGCCGGCGCCGGCCGGCTGGGGTACTTCCTTCTCCAGCGTGACCACGTTCAGCCGGGGGGTGCGCTGCTCGGTGCCCACGGGCACATAGCCGTGGCTGCGGTAGAGCCGCAGATTGCCCTCGCTGCGGTGGCCGGTGAACAGGCGGAAGCGGGTGGCCGACCGCTCGGCCGCCAGCCGCCCCTCGACGGCGTCCAGCAGCCGTCCGCCCAGGCCGTGCCGCTGCATCCGCGGGTGCACGATGAGTTTGGCTATCCGCCCGGTGCCGTCCTCGTCGACCGTGCCGCGCACGGCGCCGACCACCTCCTCGCCGAGCCGCGCCACCACGACGCAGCCCTCGCCGAGTTCGGCGCGCAGCGCCTGAAGCGTCTGGGTGAGCGGCTCGATGCCGTAGTCGTCGTACAGCGCGGCTTCCTGCTGGTAGCAGAGGTACTGGAGCTTGAGGATCTGCTCGGCGTCCTGGTCGGTCGCCGCAGAGATGGTCACACTCGTGCCCATGCGCGTATGCCTCCCCTATTCGGTTCGCTGGTCCGGGCGCGCTGAGGGTGAGAGGGGTGCGCCCGGAACGATGTGCCCTGACCGACGGCGCCGTGGGGTACCGGGCGCCGCCATGGCGGTGCTGACACCGCCTCTTCCGGAATCCCCGGCGGAGGGCGGCGGCAATCTTCGCCGCGAGCATTCTGCGCAGGCAATCGGGACAAGCGGAACGGACCGGCACCGAGCTCCCCTGTGACATTCCCAACTCAGATGAGAATGCCGGGGAGACGGCGCCGGTCCGGGCGGCCGGGCGGTGCCGCGAGGGCGGTCCGCGGCCGGCGTCAGCCCTTGCGGAACTCCGCGGCGGCCAGCAGCGCGGTGTCGGGGTTGTCGGAGAACAGACCGTCGATTCCGGTGCCGAGGTACGCCTTGAACACCCCGAGGGCGTCACCGTAGGCGTTCGGGTCGGTGCCGCGGCGGTAGTCGGCCGGCAGGAAGCTGTTCTCGTTGCGGACCGTATACGGATGCAGGACCAGTCCGGCGGCATGCGCGTCCTTGACGACGGACGTGGGCTCGCCGAGCTTGCCGTCCTTGTCCCGCGGGATGATCACGGTCAGGTCCGGCCCGATGCCCTGGGCGAAACCGGCCAGCCACTTCAGGCCCTCGGGCTTGATCAGGTCGGCGACCTTGCGCGGGTCGCCCGCCTCGGTGAAGTCCCAGGGCCGGGAGTCCAGCGTGGACAGCAGCACGACCTTGGGGCAGTCGACGAGCTTGTCCAGTCGCTGGATGCTGCTGGGCTCGAAGGACTGAAGGAAGTTCGGCGAGTTCCTGCGGTGCCGGCCGTGCGCGCGCAGCGCCTTGGCCAGCCGCTCCTCCAGGCCGAGGCCCAGCTTGCGGAAGTACGTGGGGTGCTTGGTCTCGATGTGCAGCCAGACACGGCGGCCCCGCTCGCGGCCCTCGCGCTCGGCCCACCGCAGCACCTCCTCGAAGGTCGGTACCTCCCACACCCCGTCGTAGAGGGTGTTGTGCTGCCGGGTGCCCGGTATGCGCTCCTTGGCGCGCAGCGTCTTGAGTTCGGCGAGCGTGAAGTCCTCGGTGAACCAGCCGGTCAGCTTCACCCCGTCCACGGTCTTGGTGGTCTTGCGGTCCGCGAACTCGGGGTGCGCGGAGACATCGGTGGTGGCGGTGATGTCGTTCTCGTGACGGCAGACCAGATGCCCGTCCTTGGTGGGGACGAGGTCCTGCTCGATGACGTCCGCGCCCATGTCCAGGGCGAGTTGGTAGGAGCCGAAGGTGTGCTCGGGCCGGTAGCCGCTGGCGCCGCGGTGGCCGACGATCAGCGGTACCGGCAGTTCCTGGGGCGTCCCGGCCCGCCCGGCCGCGCTCGCCTGGCCGGCTCCGCCGAACACCGCCGCTCCCGCGCCGAGGGCCGCGGCCCCCAGTACCGTCCGCCGTCCCGGCTGCTGGCGCTTGTGCATGCGCACGCTCCTTGTCTGAGGCATTCGCTGATCTTCCGGGTGCTTCCGGGTGTTTTCCGGCATGCGGTGAGGCGTGTTGCACACCGGCCCACGGAACCCGGCCGATCGTAGGCACGGACGGGCCATGCCGGGGAGACGGACGACAACATCGGGGGGAAGATGGTGGTAACACACGTCAACTGTGCGTATCGACCTCGTGAACCCGATGTGCGCGCGGGAGTAACCCGCGAGTATGGTCCTTGGCTGCGCAGAGTTCTGCGTGCGCTTGACATCGACCAGTCACGACCCGGAGGGCCCGTTGTCCCGCATTGTGCTGAAGGCGATTCTCGGATTCGTCATGCGTGTCCTGTACCGCCCGAAGGTCGAGGGCATGGAGCGCATTCCGGCGACCGGACCGGTGATCCTGGCCGGTAATCACGTCACCTTCATCGACTCACTGTTCCTGAGCCTGGTGGTCAAGCGCCCGGTGTACTTCATCGGCAAGGACGAGTACGTCACCGGCAAGGGCGTCAAGGGCCGGCTGATGGCCTGGTTCTTCACCAGCGCCGGCATGATCCCGGTCGACCGCGACGGCGGGCACGGCGGGGTCGCGGCGCTGATGACCGGCCGCCGGGTCCTGGAGGAGGGCAGCGTCTTCGGCATCTACCCGGAGGGCACCCGCTCCCCCGACGGCCGCCTGTACCGCGGCCGTACCGGCATCGCCCGGCTGACCCTGATGACCGGTGCGCCCGTCGTCCCGTTCGCGATGATCGGCACCGACAAGGTGCAGCCCGGCGGCAAGGGCCGTCCGCACATCGCGCCGGTGACGGTGCGCTTCGGTGAGCCGCTGGACTTCTCCCGCTACGACGGTATGGACCGCGACCGCTATGTCCTGCGCGCCGTCACCGACGAGGTGATGAGCGACGTGATGGAGCTGTCCGGCCAGGAGTACGTCGACATCTACGCCACCAAGGCCAGGGCCGCCTGACCCGACCGACGTTCGCCGGGCCCCATCCGTTCTCCGGATGGGGCCCGTTGCGTGTCCGCTGCGGTGCGGGCGGGTCAGCAGGGCACCCGGAAGCCGCCGGGGGCGCGCTGACCCTCGGCGCCGCCGGTCAGCGCCGTACGCAGGGCCGCCTCGGGCCGCGGCACCATGCTGCCGTCGGGCTGGAGCAGCTGCTGACGCTGGGTGATGGTGCCGGTGCGGGCGCCGGGCACCCCCGCGTTCTTGACCGCCACCCGGTTCAACGGGGCGGGCGCCAGCTGCTTCTTGGCGCGGACGAAGGAGACAAAGCTCTCGAAGTCACGGGTGTGCCGGACCGGTGCGGTGAAGCCGGTGAAGGCGCTGAAGCCGTCCTGGTTGATGAGGGTGTAGGAGGGAGCGGCGAGCCGGTAGCGGCGGGTGAGGTCGAGGGCGGTGCCGTCGATGAACACCTCGGCCGGGTCGACCCGCCGGCCGACCGCTCCCGCGGCATCGAAGGTGTAGCGGACGTTGGCGGAGACGGCCAGCGGGGAGAAGCCGAGGCCGCCGCCGGCGGTCGGGGCCCACTGCTCCTCCAGGGCGTCGTGGAGCTGCCGGCCGGTGACGGTGACGGTCATGATCGGGTCGCCGAAGCCGACGGAGTTCCAGGCCTGCGCGAAGGTGACGGTGCCGCCCGTCTCCTCGTTACGGATCAGATCGCCGGCGATCACGGTCTGGCCGACGCGTGGCGCGACCGCGATGACGGCGAGGTCCGCGGGGGTGTTGGGGTGGTCGGCGGGATCGGCCGTCGGGTCGAGCGGCTGCCGGCCCGCCCACAGGGCCCAGTCGGCGACGAGGTTGCCCATGGTGCTCTCCCCCACCGCGTTGCGCCGCCGGGTGAAGGAGGCGGTCTGGGTGCCGAGACGGCTGCGGGCGCGCCGGCTGCCGTAGTCCGCCCAGTAGCCGGCGATCGACTTGAGCTCCGGGTCCGGTGTGACGTCCCGGGTGTTGGGGTGGTTGGTGGCGGTGGTCAGCTCCCGGATCACCGCCCCGGTGTCGGGGTCGAGGCGCAGATTGATCTCGTTGACGAGCTGGCCGTAGCAGCCGGCCTCGACGAACGGGCGGGGCACGCCGTCGGGGTCGGGCAGCATCATCGTGAAGGCGGTGTGCCAGTGGCCGGTGACGATGGCGTCGATGTCCGGGGAGGCGCGCAGCGCCAGTTCGTAGGCGGGCCCGGAGGGGTTGCTGCCGCTGGAGAAGGCGCCGCCGGCCACCGCGCCGTCGTGCATGCTGAGCACGATCGCCCGGACACCGCGGGACCGGAGCTCCGCCGCGCAGCGGTTGGCGGTCTCCAGCTCGTCGAGGGTGCGCAGTCCCGGCTGGTAGGAGCCGGGGAAGGACTCGGTGCCAATGGCGGTCAGATGGATGAAGCCGACCGGCAGCCGGCGGCCGCCGCCGGCGTCCACGTACTCGATGTTGTACGGCGGCAGCACGAGCTCGCCGTTCCCGTTCCACACCGTGTTGGCGCTGTAGTAGGGGAACTTCGCGCCCCGGAAGCGGCGGCCGGTGGAGTCCACGAAGGCGTCGTCGCGGCCGACGACGGGGAAGCTGTCGCCGTCCTCCATGTGTGCGGTGAGGAACTTCGCGGACTTGTCGAACTCGTGGTTGCCGGCCGAGGCGAAGTCCAGGCCCATGGCGTTGAGCGCCTCGATGGTGGGCTCGTCGGCGAAGGTCGCGGCGTCGAACTCCCAGCCGGAGAAGAGGTCGCCGGGGGCGAAGAAGAGGGAGTTGCGGTGGCCGGCGCGCAACCGCTCCAGGTGGGCGGCCATATAGGCGACGCCGCCCACGGTGTAGGTCTTTCCGCCGGCGCCGGTGATGATCGAGTGGGCGCCCGGGGCGCCCTGGAGATAGCCGTGCAGGTCGGTGATGTTGAGGAGCTGGACGTCGACGTATTCGTCGGCGGTGGCCGCGTCGCGGGCGTGGCCGGTGGCGTAGGCGTTGCTGCCGATGGCGCTCGCGGTGGCCAGGGCCCCCGCGGCGGTGAAGAAGGAGCGTCGTCCGATGTCGCGCACTGCGTCACTCTCCTGAGCGGGCCGTCCGTGAGGGGACGACGGGAGAGTCAAGCAAGCCGCTCCGGACGGCCGGTCACCGTGATGCGTACCGGGCGTGAACGGGCGGGGGACAGTCGCCCCCGGGGCGTGTCCCGTGGATCATGGCGCGCGCGGGGACCGTGATCCACAGGACACGCCCTGGGGCGCGGTGGGTGCCCGCCGTCCGGCGGAGCGGCCGTACCGCGTTACGGGCGTTCCGCCGGGCCGCCGGCCACCGGGCCGGAGTCGCTCCCCGGCTTCGCGCCGGCCGTGGAGAGCTCCGCGGGCCCGGCCGGGGCCGGGCCGCTCGCCAGCTCCTGGCCGCGGAGCAGGAACCACGCGGCCCCCGCGGCGGACAGCAGGACCACCGCGCCCACCCCGGCCGCGACGTCCACACCCGCGACGAAGGAGTCCTGTGCGGCGCTGACCAGCGCCGCGCCCTGGTCGGCGGGGAGTTGGCCGGCCGTCTCGACGGCGCCGCCGAGCGATTCGCGGGCGGCGGCGGTGGCGGCTCCCGGGATCCCCGGCGGCACGGCGAAGCCCCGGTAGATGCTGGTCACGATGGAGCCGAGCAGGGCGATGCCGAGCGCGGCGCCCAGTTCGTAGGCCGTCTCGGAGACCGCGGAGGCGGCGCCCGCCTCCTCCTTGGGCACGCTGGAGAGGATCACATCGGCGGTGACGGTGAACGAGAATCCTGCGCCGACGCCGACGACGAAGAGGATGACGCACATCGCGGCGGTGCCGGTGTCGGCGTGCAGCGTGGTGCAGCCGACCAGCGAGAGTCCGACCACGGCGAGGCCGCCGGCGACCACGAGCCGTACCGACAGCCGCCGGGCGACCCAGCCGGCGGCCAGACCGGCGCCCACCGCGCCGACCGCCGCCGGGAGTTCGACGAGCCCGGCGTTCAGCGGCGAGCGCAGCTGCACCATCTGGAGGAACTGGGAGAGGAAGAAGACCAGCCCGGACAGTCCGAGGATGGTCAGCAGATCGGCCAGCACCGCTCCGGAGAAGCCCCGGTGGTGAAAGAGCTTCATGTTCAGCAGCGGCGAGGGCAGGGTGAGCTGCCGGCGGACGAACACGAACAGGGCGAGCACACCGATGACGGCCGCCAGGGCGATGTCCCAGCGGTAGCCGTGCACCGCGGCTTCCTTGATGGCGTAGACGACACTGACGATGCCCACCAGGGCCAGCAGGACGCTGGGGATGTCCCAGGGGCCGGGATCCGGATTGCGGGACTCCGGGATGACCTTGGCACCGACGGCCACCAGCAGCGCCATCACCGGCAGGTTGATCAGGAAGACCGAGCCCCACCAGAAGTGCCCCAGCAGAAAGCCGCCGAGGACCGGTCCCACGGCCATACCGGCCGAGGCCATGGCGCCCCAGATGCCGACGGCCAGACTGCGTTCCTTGGGGTCGTGGAAGAGGTTGCGGATCAGCGCCAGCGTGGACGGCATCAGCGTCGCACCGGCGACGCCCTGAAGTGCCCGGGCCAGGATCATCATCTCGGGCGTGGTGGCGTACGCGGCGAGCACCGACATCGCGCCGAAGCCCACGGACCCCAGCAGCAGCAGCTTCTTGCGGCCGATGCGGTCGCCGAGGCTGCCCATGGAGACCAGCAGACCGGCGATGACGAAGGAGTAGATGTCACCGATCCACAGCAGCTGCGTGCCGGACGGCTGGAGGTCTTCGCTGAGGAAGGGGGTGGCGAGGCCGAGGACCGTGGCGTCGACGCCGACCAGGAGGACGGCGAGGACGAGGACGGCGAGTGCGAGCCAGCGGCCCGGCCGGGGCTGGTCGTCCACATGGGCCGAGCCCGCCGGTCCTGACGCTATGGTCTCGGTCATTTCTCCATGCTCCGTCGGATGCCGCCGAGCAGCAGCTCGGCGATCGAGTGGTGAAGGTCGTTACGGGCGACCCGCCCTTCGTGCACGGCCCAGGCGCCGGCGCCGATCAGTCCGTAGAACGCCTCGGTGAGCCAGGCGGCGCTCAGATCGATCCGGAAGCCGCCCTCTTCCTGGCCGCGTCGGAAGAGCGCGGCGAGGCGGGCGTCGAGCTCGGCCCAGCCGGCGTTGATCTCGCCGTCCTCGAAGAGCTGGTTCTCGGTGAAGAGGAAGGACACTACGGCGGCGACCGGTTCGGTTTCGGCGATCAGCCGGCGCAGCGCGTCGGCGGCGTCCCCCTCGTCCAGCCGGGCCGCGTCCATCGCCTGCCCGCACTGTGCGATGCCGTAGTCCTCCAGCGCTCTGATCAGCGCGTCCCGCCCGGCGAAGTGCCGGTGCAGGGTCGCGCGGCTGATGCCCGCGGCGCGGGCGATCTCGTCCATCGGTGTCGAAGCCCGCCGCGTGAGCAACGCGGCGGCTTCTTTGAGTACACGTTCACGGTCCACGGCCATGAGACACACACTAGCCGAATGAGACGTCAATGTCTCATCCGGGACGCACCCCACGCACACGACGGCGGCCCGCCCCCGGTCAATCCGGGGGCGGGCCGCATCGTCTGCCTCTGCCGACTAGCCCAGCTCGGTGGCCTTCTTGGCCGTCGCCCACTCCTGCTGCGTGACCAGGTCGGCCCGCACCTCGGCGAGCTGGACCGCCACCGCCGAGGGTGCGGTGCCGCCGCGGCCGCTGCGCGAGGCGAGCGCGCCGGGGACGTTGAGCACGCCGCGGACCTTGGGGGTCAGATGCGGCGAGATCTTCGCGAACTGCTCATCGGTGAGCTGGTCCAGCTCGATGCCGTGCGCCTCGCACTCCTTGACGCACTCGCCCGCGACCTCGTGCGCCACCCGGAACGGCACACCCTGCTTGACCAGCCACTCCGCGATATCGGTGGCCAGCGAGAAGCCGGCCGGGGCCAGCTCCTCCATGCGCTCGCGGTTGACCGTCAGGGTGGCCATCATCCCGGTGAACGCCGGGAGCAGCACCTCCAGTTGGTCGCAGGAGTCAAAGACCGGCTCCTTGTCCTCCTGGAGGTCACGGTTGTACGCCAGCGGCAGCGCCTTGAGCGTGGCCAGCAGCCCGGTCAGGTTGCCGATGAGGCGCCCCGACTTGCCCCGCGCCAGTTCGGCGATGTCCGGGTTCTTCTTCTGCGGCATGATCGACGAGCCGGTGGAGAAGGCGTCGTGGAGCGTGACGAAGGAGAACTCCTTCGTGTTCCAGAGGATGATCTCCTCGGCGATCCGGGAGAGGTTCACCCCGATCATCGCCGTGATGAAGGCGAATTCGGCGGCGAAGTCACGGGAGGCCGTGCCGTCGATGGAGTTGCCCGCCGAGCCGTGCTCGAAGCCGAGGTCGGCGGCGACCGCCTCCGGGTCGAGACCGAGCGAGGAGCCGGCCAGCGCGCCCGAGCCGTACGGGGAGACGGCGGTGCGGTCGTCCCACTGCCGCAGCCGCTCCGCGTCCCGGGACAGCGACTGCACATGCGCCAGCACATGGTGGGCGAAGAGCACCGGCTGGGCGTGCTGGAGGTGGGTGCGGCCCGGCATCGCCACGTCCGGGTGGGTCTCGGCGAGGCCCACCAGCGCCTCCTGGAGGTCGGCGATCAGCCCGCCGAGGATCCGGGCGTGGTCCCGCAGGTACATCCGGAAGAGCGTGGCGACCTGGTCGTTACGCGACCGGCCGGCCCGCAGCTTGCCGCCGAGGTCCGGGCCGAGCCGCTCCAGCAGCCCGCGCTCCAGGGCGGTGTGCACGTCCTCGTCGGCGACGGTGCCGGTGAACGAGCCGTCGGCGACATCCGCGGCGAGCTGGTCGAGCCCGGCGAGCATCCGGGTCAGCTCGTCCTCGGTGAGCAGGCCCGCCTTGTGGAGCACCCGGGCGTGCGCACGGGAGCCCGCGATGTCGTACGGGGCCAGCCGCCAGTCGAAGTGGACGGACGCCGACAGCTGGGCCAGCGCCGCTGCCGGGCCGTCGGCGAACCGGCCGCCCCAGAGCCGGACGTCACCGCTGTTGCTGCTCACTGCTGCTCCTCAAGGCTGCTGTGGTGTACGACCGCCTCCCGGCCGCGAAGGCAGGGAGGCGGTCGGTGTACGAAGGTAACGAGCCGGGCTCAGGCCAGGTCGCGCTTGGCCGCGATCTTGCTCGACATTCCGAAGAGCTCGATGAAGCCCTTGGAGAGCGACTGGTCGAAGGTGTCGCCGGTGTCGTACGTGGCGAGGTTGAAGTCGTAGAGCGACTGGTCGGACTTCCGGCCGGTGACGACCGCGCGGCCGCCGTGCAGCGTCATCCGGATGTCGCCGGACACCGCCTGGCTGGCCTCGTCGATGAAGCCCTCCAGGGCCCGCTTGAGCGGCGAGAACCACAGGCCGTCGTAGACCAGCTCGCCCCAGCGCTGCTCGACCTGCCGCTTGTAGCGGGCCAGTTCGCGCTCGACGGTGACGTTCTCCAGCTCCTGGTGCGCGGTGATCAGCGCGATCGCGCCGGGCGCCTCGTACACCTCACGGGACTTGATGCCGACCAGCCGGTCCTCGACCATGTCGATCCGGCCGATGCCCTGGGCGCCGGCCCGCTCGTTGAGCTGCTGGATCGCCTGGAGGACGGTGACGGGCTTGCCGTCGAGGGCGACCGGGACACCCTCCTTGAAGGTGATGATGACCTCGTCGGCCTCGCGCGGGGTCGCCGGGTTCTCGGTGTACTCGTAGACGTCCTCGATCGGCGCGTTCCAGATGTCCTCCAGGAAGCCGGTCTCCACGGCCCGCCCGAAGACGTTCTGGTCGATCGAGTACGGCGACTTCTTGGTGGTCGCGATCGGGAGGTTCTTCTCCTCACAGAACGCGATCGCCTTGTCCCGGGTCATCGCGTAGTCGCGGACCGGGGCGATGCACTTCAGGTCGGGGGCGAGGGAGGAGATACCGGCCTCGAAGCGGACCTGGTCGTTGCCCTTGCCGGTGCAGCCGTGGGCGACGGTGGTGGCGCCGTGCTTCTTCGCGGCGGCCACCAGGTGCTTGACGATGGTCGGCCGGGAGAGCGCCGAGACCAGCGGGTAGCGGTCCATGTACAGGGCGTTGGCCTTGATCGCCGGGAGGCAGTACTCGTCGGCGAACTCGTTCTTGGCGTCCGCGACCTCGGCCTCGACCGCACCGCAGTCGAGCGCACGCTTGCGGATGACGTCCAGGTCCTCGCCGCCCTGGCCGACGTCCACGGCAACGGCGATGACCTCGGCGCCCGTCTCCTCGGCGATCCAGCCGATACAGACAGAGGTGTCCAGGCCGCCCGAGTAGGCGAGTACGACGCGCTCGGTCACGGGTTTCTCCTTACGGTGCATTCGCTGATGGGTATAAGTATGCACTCCACCGTATGTTTCGTCAACGCGTGGATGAATACGCAGGTCAGCGGCGGGTCGTCGGCGTGGCGCGGAGCCTCAGCCGCCAGGCGCGGAGCCTCAGGAGCCCTCCTGGAGCACCTCGATCAGCACGTTCACATGGCTCACCGACACATCCTTGGTGGCCGTCAGCAGGGTCAGCGGCCCCTGCGCGGCCCGCTCCCGCAGCCCGTCCAGCGCCGGCCGGACCTCCTCCCGCGCCAGCTCCGCGCGATACCGCTCGGCGAACTCGGCGAACCGCGGTTCCTCGTGATGGAACCAGCGCCGCAGCTCCGACGACGGCGCCACGTCCTTGCACCACTCGGTGAGCTGCGCATCCGCCTTCGACAGCCCGCGCGGCCACAGCCGGTCGACCAGCACCCGCGCCCCGTCCGCCGGATCCGGCGGCTCGTACACCCGGCGCACCCGGAGGTCGTTCTTCGCCGACATTTCACCCATAAGGCCATCGAACCATGACAGCCGTGGCCCCGCCGCGAGCCCGGGAGGACGTCTGCGAGCACCCGCTTTGGATTCATGGCCCGGGACAGGGTATTTTTCTTCTGCACGCCCCGGCCGGGAGTTCTCCGGCCGGCACGAGCACCGGGACGTGGCGCAGCTTGGTAGCGCACTTGACTGGGGGTCAAGGGGTCGCAGGTTCAAATCCTGTCGTCCCGACGGTGCAGTAAGGGCTTTCAGCCCAGGTCAGGGCCTTGCTTCGGATCACTGAAGCAAGGCCCTTGATCGTTTCCCGGGCTCCTCGGCCCGGGCTCCCCCGGGAACCTATGCGGGCGGGGTGGAGTAGTAGTCGGCCAGCATCTGCGACGGCCAGGCCGGCTCATGGACCGCACCCTGCGGGCCCATCACGCTGAACCAGGGCTTGATGTCGAGCACCGGCGTGCCGTCCACCGCGTCCAGTGCCTCCACATGGAGGTCCAGGCCGTCCACCGCGACCAGGCGGCACCGCGAGACACCCAGCCGGTTCACCCGCCGCATGTTGCGATGGGCGAACGTGCCGCCCACGGGCCAGTCCGGGTTGCCCCGGGGCCGTCGCAGCTCGGGGGGCAGATCGCCGGGGTCGGTCAGGTGGAAGAGGAACACGACCTCGATATGGGAGAACGCGTCCAGGCCGACCACCGATTCCTCGGTGTAGCGCTCGGGGTCGATGCGGAGGACGGAGCGGGAGGCGCCCCAGTAGTCATCGGTCGGTTCCACGCGTCCGCCGACCACATGGGCGATGGGCACGACGGTTAATTCTTCTGACACGGTGCTGGGCTCCCTCGGAAGGTGGGGTGGGGGTGGGGCCGACGGCGGAGCCCCGGTCCGGTGATCTTCACCGGGCCGGGGCTCCGCCGTCGTACGCGCGCCGCACGGCGCCGTGGTGCTGCACGGCGCCGTGGTGCCGCGCGGCTACGGCACCGGAGGCAGCGGGCCCGACAGATCGCGCTGGTCCGACATGTCGCGCCGGTCCGACAGATCGCGCTGATGCGGAATCACGATCTCGTCCGGCTTCTGAAGTGCCACGGTGCGTGCCGGGGAGGGAATCCGGATGCCCTCGTCCCGGTAGCGCTGGTGCAGACGCTTGATGAACTCGTGCTTGATCCGGTACTGGTCGCTGAACTCGCCGACGCCCAGGATCACCGTGAAACCGATCCGGGAGTCGCCGAAGGTGTGGAAACGGACGGCCGGTTCATGGTCCGGGTCACCGCCGTTGACGTCCTTCATCACGCCCTCGATGACCTCCATGGTGACCCGCTCGACATGGCCGAGGTCGCTGTCATAGGCGACGCCCACCTGCACCAGGATCGTCAACTTCTGTTCCGGGCGGGTGAAGTTGGTCATGTTGGTGCCGGCCAGCTGGGTGTTGGGGATGATCACCAGGTTGTTGGAGAGCTGCCGCACCACGGTGTTACGCCAGTTGACGTCGACGACATAGCCCTCCTCACCACTGCTGAGCCGGATGTAGTCACCGGGCTGCACGGTCTTCGAGGCGAGGATGTGCACGCCCGCGAAGAGGTTGGCGAGGGTGTCCTGGAGCGCCAGGGCGACCGCGAGGCCGCCCACGCCGAGCGCAGTGAGCAGCGGGGCGATGGAGATGCCCAGGGTCTGGAGGACCACCAGGAAGCCCATCGCCAGCACGATGATGCGGGTGATGTTGGCGAAAATGGTGGCCGATCCGGCCACTCCGGACCGGGACTGCGCAAGGGACTTCACCACGCCGGTGATGACCCGGGCCGCGGTGAGCGTGCCGACCAGGATGAGCAGCACCATCAGCGACCGGTTGACGGTGTGTCCGACGGTCTCCGTCAGCGGCAGCGCCGCGGCCGCCGCCGCCAGGCCACCCGTGATCGCCGCCCAGGGCACCACGGCCCGCAGTGCGTCGACGAGGATGTCGTCCCCGCTCCACCGGGTTTTGAGCGCGTGTTTGCCCAGCCATCGCAGGGCCACCCGCAGCAGCAGGCCGGCCACGATGCCGGCGGCCAGCGCCGCGCCGGCCACGATCAGGTCGTGCAGTGTCACAGCGCGGTTCACCGGCCGGCTCCTCCCGCGACCGGAAGGAGCGGACGTGTTATGAGCCGGATGTGATGTCTCGTCACCATGCCACCTGCTTATCTCTAGGGCTGTGAAGGCGCCGGGACATCCGTGGACGTCCCGGCGCGAACTGCCATCCTGCCGTATGGGGTTCGGCGGGGAGAGAGTGGCTCGGGTGGATGCTCCGCACAACCGCCCACCGGGGGTGGGGAGAAGCGCTCCGGGGGCGGCGAAAGGCCCCCGGGAGCGCGTGCGGAGGGGCTCAGTGCGCCTTCTGCGCCAGCCGCAGCAGATGGTCGGCGAGTGCCTGGCCGCCCGCCGGGTCGCGGCTGATCAGCATCAGGGTGTCGTCGCCGGCGATGGTGCCGAGGATGTCGTGGAGTTCGGCCTGGTCGATGGCCGAGGCCAGGAACTGGGCGGCGCCCGGCGGGGTGCGCAGGACCACGAGGTTGGCGGACGCCTCGGCGGAGATGAGGAGTTCGCCGGAGAGGCGGCGCATCCGCTCCTCCTTGGCGGACTCCCCCAGCGGCGCCCGTGGCTTGCGGTCGCCGCCCTCGCTGGGCACCGCGTAGATCAGCTCGCCGCCGGTGTTGCGGATCTTCACCGCGCCCAGTTCGTCCAGATCGCGGGAGAGCGTCGCCTGGGTGACGGACAGGCCGTCGTCGGCGAGCAGCTTGGCGAGCTGGCTCTGGGAGCGGACCGGCAGCCGGTTGAGGATGTCCACGATCCGGCGGTGGCGGGCGGTGCGGGTCTGCGGTACGGCCTGGCCGCCGTTCTGCGCCTCGGTGTCCTGCGGCTCGGTCATCGTTGTCGTCAGTCTCCGGCTCGTCGTTCCCCGTCGGCCCCTTGGCGGGCCGTGTTGAGGACGCCGGGCAGCTTCCGGAGGAACTCCTCCGCCTCCTCGTCGGAGACGATCAGCGGCGGGGCGAGCCGGACGACGTCCGGCGCGACCGCGTTCACCAGGAGGCCCGCGTCCTGAGCCGCCTGCTGCACCTGCGGCGCGAGCGACTCCGTCAAGACGATACCCAGGAGCAGCCCCACGCCGCGGACCTGGCTGACCAAAGGGTGGCCCAGCGCCTCGGTCCCGGTACGCAGCCGCTCGCCGACGCGCTTGACGTTCTCCAGGATGCCGTCCGCCTCGATGGTGTCCAGGACGGCGAGCGCGCCGGCGCAGACGACCGGGTTGCCGCTGAACGTCGAGCCGTGCGAACCGGGCGTGAGCAGCTCGGCGGCCCGGCCGAAGGCCAGCGTCGCGCCGATCGGCAGTCCGCCGCCGAGGCCCTTGGCCAGGGTGATGATGTCGGCCTCGACGCCCTGGGCACGGGATTCCAGCCAGTTCCCGGTCCGGCCGATGCCGGTCTGGATCTCGTCGAGGACGAGCAGGGTGCCGGTGGCCGCGGTGATCTCGCGGGCGGCCTGGAGGTAGCCGGGCGGCGGGACGATGACGCCGTTCTCGCCCTGGACGGGCTCCAGGATGACGAAGGCGGTGTCGGTGGTGACGGCGGCGCGCAGGGCCTCCACGTCCCCGTACGGCACGTAGTCGACATCGCCGGGCAGCGGGGCGAACGGGGCCTGCTTGGCGGGCTGGCCGGTGAGCGCGAGGGCGCCCATGGTGCGGCCATGGAAGCCGCCGGCGGTGGAGACCATATGGGTGCGTCCGGTCAGCCGGCCGATCTTGAAGGCGGCCTCGTTGGCCTCGGCGCCGGAGTTGGAGAAGTAGACCCGGCCGGGGCGTCCGGCCAGCGCGAGCAGGCGCTCGGCGAGGGCCACGGTGGGCTCGGCGACGAAGAAGTTCGAGACATGGCCGAGGGTGGCGACCTGGTCGGAGACCGCGCGGACCACCGCCGGGTGGGCGTGCCCGAGGGCGTTGACCGCGATACCGCCGAGGAAGTCGAGGTACTCCTTGCCGTCGGCGTCCCACACGGTGACGCCCTCACCGCGGACCAGCGGGATACGGGGGGTGCCGAAGTTGTCCATCATGGCGCCCTGCCAGCGCCCGGTGAGCCCGGCGTTGGTCGCCGGGCCGTGGGTGTGTGCCGTGTCGCTCATGTCGCCCCCTCGATGGTGTTCGCGTCCGGCACGACCATCGTGCCGATTCCCTCGTCGGTGAAGATCTCCAGCAGGATCGAGTGCTGGACCCGCCCGTCGATGACCCGGGCGGTGTGCACCCCGTTGCGGACGGCGTGCAGACAGCCCCGCATCTTGGGGACCATGCCGCTGGCCAGGTCGGGCAGCAGCTTCTCCAGTTCGGTGGCGGTGAGGCGGGAGATCACCTCGTCGCTGTTCGGCCAGTCCTCGTAGAGGCCCTCGACGTCGGTGAGCACCATCAGCGTCTCGGCGTCGAGCGCGGCGGCCAGGGCGGCCGCGGCGGTGTCGGCGTTGACGTTGAAGACACCGGAGGCCCCCGAGGCCCCGGGGGCGGCGTCCTCCTCGTCGCTGCTGCGGGCGATGGAGGAGATGACCGGGATGCGGCCGTCGTCCAGCAGCGCCTGGACCGCGCCGGGATCGATGGCGGTGATCTCGCCGACCCGGCCGATGTCCACCCGCTCGCCGTCGATCTGGGCGAAGTGCTTGGTCGCGGTCATCAGATGGGCGTCCTCGCCGGTCATGCCGACGGCGAGCGGGCCGTGCTCGTTGAGCAGGCCGACCAGCTCGCGCTGCACCTGGCCGGCCAGCACCATCCGTACGACGTTCATCGCCTCGGGGGTGGTGACCCGCAGGCCGCCCTTGAACTCCGACTCCAGGCCGAGCAGGTCCAGCTGGGCGCTGATCTGCGGGCCGCCGCCGTGCACGACGACGGGGCGCAGCCCGGCGTGCCGCAGGAAGACCACGTCCTGGGCGAAGGCGCGCTTGAGCTCCTCGTCGACCATGGCGTTTCCGCCGAACTTGATGACGACGGTCTTGCCGTGGTGACGGGTCAGCCAGGGCAGCGCCTCGATGAGGGTGCGGGCCTTGGGCAGCGCGGTGTGCTTCCGTGCACTCATGCGCCGGCCTCGCTTCGCTCGCCCTGCTGTGAGCACAGCACGCACCTCTGGATCATTCGCTCGCTCCGCTCACTCATGACGAGTACGCGCTGTTCTCGTGGACGTAGTCGGCGGTGAGGTCGTTGGCCCAGATGACCGCGGACTCGGTGCCGGCGGCGAGGTCGGCGGTGATGCGGACCTCCCGGTAGCGCATGTCGACCAGCTCGCGGTCCTCCCCCACGGAGCCGTTCTTGCAGACCCAGACGCCGTTGATGGCGACGTTCAGCTGGTCGGGCTCGAAGACGGCGGACGTGGTGCCGATGGCGGAGAGCACCCGGCCCCAGTTGGGGTCCTCACCGTGGATGGCGCACTTGAGGAGGTTGTTACGGGCGATGGAGCGGCCGACCTCGACGGCGTCGTCCTCGCTCGCGGCGTTGATCACCTCGATGCGGATGTCCTTGCTGGCGCCCTCGGCGTCCCCGATCAGCTGCCGGGCGAGGTCGTCGCAGACCGTACGCACCGCCTCGGCGAAGTCGTCGGCGGCCGGGACGACGCCGGAGGCGCCGGAGGCGAGCAGCAGCACCGTGTCGTTGGTGGACATACAGCCGTCGGAGTCGACCCGGTCGAAGGTGGTGCGGGTCGCGGCCCGCAGCGCCGTGTCGAGCCCGGCGGCCGGCACATCGGCGTCGGTGGTCAGGACCACGAGCATGGTGGCCAGGCCCGGGGCGAGCATGCCGGCGCCCTTGGCCATACCGCCGACGGTCCAGCCGTCCTTGGTGACGACCGCGGTCTTGTGCACGCTGTCGGTGGTCATGATGGCGATGGCGGCCTTCTCACCGCCGTGCTCGGTCAGTTGGGCCGCGGCCCGCTCGACGCCGGGCAGCAGCTTGTCCATCGGGAGCCGCAGGCCGATCAGCCCGGTGGAGGCGACCGCCACCTCGCCGGCGCTGTGTCCGTCGAGCACCTCGGCGACCTTCTCCGCGGTGGCGTGGGTGTCCTGGAAGCCGAGCGGCCCTGTGCAGGCGTTGGCGCCGCCGGAGTTGAGGATGACGGCGGAGACCGTGCCGCCCTTGAGGACCTGCTCGGACCAGACGACCGGCGCCGCCTTGACGCGGTTGGAGGTGAAGACGCCGGCGGCGGCGCGGCGGGGCCCGTTGTTCACCACGAGGGCGAGGTCCGGATTCCCGCCGCTGCCATTGGCAAGAGGGGCTTTGATCCCGGCCGCGATGCCCGCCGCCGTGAATCCCTGTGCTGCCGTCACGCTCACTGCTCGTCCTCCGTCGCTTCTCCGGCCCCGCCGGTCCCGCCGTGCTGTCCTGTGCCGGCCCGGGTCACGGCGCGACCCCGGTCGTCGGGAGCCCCGTGCCCTCGGGCAGGCCCAGGGCGATGTTCATGCTCTGCACCGCGCCGCCCGCGGTCCCCTTGGTGAGGTTGTCGAGGGCGCTGATCGCGATGATCCGGCCGGCCGCCGCATCGAGGGTCACCTGGATCTGCGCGGTGTTGGATCCGTACACGGCGGCGGTCGACGGCCACTGCCCCTCGGGCAGCAGCTGGACGAACGGCTCGTCGGCCAGCGCCTTCTCGTACGCGGCCCGTACGGCGGCGGCGTCCACACCGGGCTTCGCCTTCGCCGAGCAGGTGGCGAGGATGCCGCGGGACATGGGCGCCAGGGTCGGGGTGAAGGAGACGCCGATGCGCTCGCCGGCCACCGCGCTGAGGTTCTGGATCATCTCGGGGGTGTGCCGGTGGCCGCCGCCGACGCCGTACGGGCTCATCGAGCCCATGACCTCGGAGCCCAGCAGATGCGGCTTGAGGGCCTTGCCCGCGCCGGAGGTGCCGGTGGCCGCGACGATCACGGCCTCGGGCTCGGCGAGCCGGTCCGCGTAGGCGGGGAACAGGGCGAGCGAGACGGCGGTGGGGTAGCAGCCCGGGACCGCGATGCGCCGGGTCCCCTGGAGCGCGGCGCGCCCCCCGGGCAGCTCCGGCAGCCCGTACGGCCAGGTGCCCGCGTGGTCCGAGCCGTAGAACGCCTCCCAGTCCGTGGCGTCGCTCAGCCGGAAGTCGGCACCGCAGTCCACGACGAGGACACCGGGCCCGAGCTCCTCGGCGACGGCGGCGGACTGGCCGTGCGGCAGCGCGAGAAAGACGACGTCGTGCCCGGCCAGGACCTCGGCGGTGGTCGCCTGGAGCTCCCGGTCGGCCAGCGGCGCCAGATGCGGCTGGAGCGCCCCCAGCCGCTGCCCGGCGTTGGAGTGCCCGGTCAGCGCGCCGATCTCCACCTCCGGGTGCCCCAGAAGCAGGCGCAGCACCTCACCCCCGGCGTATCCGCTCGCACCGGCCACTGCCGCTCGTACCGTCATGGGCCCTCCTCCTTGATGGCATGACTATACGGAATCCAGCAGTTTTATGCAATGGCCGGGTGCGGGTCCCCTGCAGGGAACTGTGACTCAGCTCACAGTAGATCCAGAACCTGCGCGCCGCACCGGGCGTCTGGCTGGTGTGAGATCACGCAGGAGAGCACTGGACGAGCTGGACGAGGAACGCCTCGTCCGGCTGGTGGCCAGAGGTGACCGCGGGGCGTTCGACGAGCTGTACCGGCGCACCTCGCCGTGGCTGGCGGTGCGGTTGCGCCGCCGCTGCGCGGACGAACAGATCGTCGCCGAGGTCATGCAGGAGACCTATCTGGCGGTGTGGCGCGCGGCCGGCGCGTTCGCCGGGAGCGCGGTCGGCGGGACGGCCGTCGGGTGGCTGTGGACGATCGCGGCGCGCCGCCTCGTCGACGCGTTCCGGCGCCGTGCCCACCACGCCGAACCGCCGGTCGCCGCCGCCGAGCGGGCGGTGGTGCCCGCGGCGGAGGAAGAAGCACTCGCCGGGACCGTCGGCGGCGACGTCGGCGACGCCCTGCGGCGGCTGGCACCGGAACTCCGGGAAGTGCTACGGGCCACGGTGCTCGACGGGCTCTCCGTCCGGGAGACCGCCGTCCTGCTCAGACTGCCCGAAGGCACGGTCAAGACCCGCGCCCGCCGGGCCCGGATCGCGATGCGGGAGGCGCTGACATGAGCGGGGAACACGCGTCGAGGCAGTTGATCGACGACTATGCACGGGGTGACGCGACGATGGCCGCGGACACGGTATGGGCGTTGGAGGCCCATCTGGAGACCTGCGCGTCGTGCCGGAGCCACCTGGCGGCCTCGGTGGCCACCGAGGCGCCCGGCATCGCCGCGCTCGTCGACACCGTCCGGGCCGGTCTGGAACCGCAGTTGGACGCGGCCGTCAGGGCGCCCTCGCGGCGACACCGCCCGAGGTGGGTCGCTGCCTGGCTGACGCCGGTCATGGCCCCGTGGTTGGCCATGACCGTCCTCGTCGCCCTGATGGCGCTGCTGCTGGACGCGGTCGCGCGGCCGATGTTCTTCGGCGGCGTCTCTCCCGTGTTGGCGATCGCGCCCGTGCTGCCGCTGTGCGGTGTCGCCGCATCGTGGTCGCGCGGCCTGGACCCGGCGCACGAACTGACGGCCTCGACCGCCCGGGCCGGCCTGCCCCTGCTCCTCCGGCGCACCGCGGCGGTTCTCGTGGTGGTCCTGCCCGCGCTCCTGGTGGAGGGATGGCTGACCGGAACGATGACGGCCGCGCAGTGGCTGCTGCCCTCCCTGGCCTTCACCTCCACCGCCCTGGCGCTGGGCAGCGTGGTCGGCGTGACCCGCGCCGCCACCGGGCTGGTGGGCGCCTGGGGCGTCGTCGTGGTACTCGCGTGGGCCACCGACCACGGCCCCGTTGACCTGGAGCGTGTCCTCCAGCCGGACCAACTGCCCGCGTGGGGGCTGTTCTTGGCGCTCGGCACCGGCGCCGTGATCGCCCGCAGAAACGCGTACTCCACGCTGTGAAACCATCGTCGACCCTCGCAAGGGACTACCGCATGACGCCCACCACGAGCGCGGCCGACACCGCGCCCACAACCTACGCCTGGCAGATCCGGGCCAGTGGCCTGAGAGTACGCGTCGGACGGAAGAAGATGGCCGTCGACGGGCTCGACCTCTCCCTGGACATCGGCACCCACGGCCTCCTGGGGCCCAACGGCGCGGGAAAGACCACCCTGATCCGGACGCTGGCCACCGTGCTGCGCCCCACCGAGGGCGAACTGGAGCTGCTCGGCACCTCCCTGGGCAGGATGGTCGACCACCGGCCCCTGCGTCGCCGGATCGGCTACCTGCCGCAGGACTTCGGCTACTACAAGCGCTTCACGGTGCGCGAGTTCGTCGAGTACATGGCCTGGTTGAAGGAGGTCCCGAAGGCGGACGTCCCCGCGGCCGTCCAGCGGGCCGTGGAACGGGTGGGCCTGGCGGACCGCGCCGACCATCGGATGAAGACCCTGTCCGGCGGCATGGTGCGGCGGGCCGGCATCGCCCAGGCCATCGTCAACGACCCCGCGGTGCTGCTGCTGGACGAGCCGACGGCCGGCCTGGACCCGGCGCAGCGACTGCGCTTTCGCGAGCTGCTCCAGGAACTGGGCCGGGACACCTGTGTGGTCGTCTCCACCCACCTGGTCGAGGACGTCGCGGCCGCCTGCTCCGACGTGGTGCTCTTCGCCGACGGCCGGCTCGTCTTCCAGGGCACGCCGGAGGACCTGGCCGCGGCGGGCAGCACCGATTTCCCGGGCGACAGCCCCCTGGAGCGCGGCTACTCGGCGCTGCTCCGCAACTCCGGGCAGCGGGGAGGCACCTGGTGACCGGACGTGTGCTGCGCATCGAGCTGAAGCGCTCCGTCGCCCCGTGGCCCGGCATCGTCGTCCTGGGCGGCAGCCTGGCGATCTTCTGTCTGTACGACGGGCTCTGGTGGAGGGGCACCGCGGGGTGGACGGCCCAGTGGACCTCCATGGCCCTGTGGACCCGGTCCCTGCTGACCTTCTTGTGGCCGCTCGCGGTGGGTATGGGAGCGGTGTACGGGCTGCGCGAACCCCGCTCGCGGATGGCCGAACTGCTGACGACCGTGCCGCGGCCGGCCTGGCGCCGTGCGGCGCTGCCGGCCGGTGCGATGGCGCTCGCGCTGGCGTCGGGCTTCGGCCTCCTGGTCCTCGTGGGCGGGGTCCAGGTGGCCCTCGGCCGGACCACCTACACGCCGCTCGACTGGCTGCCGATCTCGCTCGTGGCGGCGCTGGCCCTCGTCGCGGGGGCCGTGTTCGGCATGGGCGTCGCGCGCGCCCTGCCCTCCGTGCTCACCCCGCCGGGCCTGGTCTTGTCCTTCCTCCTGCTGACGGCCCTTCTCCAGCAGAACAACGAAGAGGCACTGCCGTCGGGCATCGCACCGAACCGGCTCGCCCAGCTGCTCCCGGTGACCCCGGAGCCGCGGGAGATGCTGCTGACCCTGACCGGCTCCGTGCACCTCGGTCAGACGCTCTGGCTGCTCGGTCTGCTGGCCACCGGCTTCGCACTGCTGTCGGCCGTGACCCGCCGGGCCCGGCTGCTCGCCGTGATCCCCGTGCTGGCCGGTGCGGCCCTGGCCCTGCTGGTCCTCCCGTCCGCCGCACGCGACACCTACGTCGTCGACCAGGCCGCCGCCAGCCTGGTCTGCGACGGACCGGTGTGCGTGACGCAGGCGAACCGCGCACGCCTGCCCGAGCTCGCGCGGCGCGGCAAGGAGGCGCTGCGCGTGCTGCACAACGTCCTGGGCGACAAGGCGCCGACCGCGGTGCGGGAGGACACCGGGCTGCGCGCGATCGCCGACAAACGCGAACCCTCCGGCGACGTGGTGCCGGTCGACTTCGACGACCGGCTGCTCGCCGATGCCACAGGTGAGAAACTGACCCGCGCGCTGATCGCCCAGGGTCTGGCTCCGAGCTGCTACGGCAACGACGACCGGGAGGGCGGGGGGCGGGGCAACGTCCCTGTCCAGAGCGTCGCCGTGAGCTGGGCCCGGCACGATTCCCGGCTCCAACCGCTGGCGGAGCGGGGCAGCGACCCGTACTTGCGCACGGTCTGGCAGGACGCCGACGTCGCCTGGCAGCGGCTGACGGCGCTGTCACCGGCCGAGCAGCGCGCGCGGATCGCCGCACTGCACACCGCCGGCCTCTCCTGCGCGGCGGACGACCAGCTCGCGGTGCTGGCGGGGAAGGCGACGCGATGAGGTGGCTGATCCTCTACGCCCGTTCACGGCAGGTGCCCGCCTCGGCCGCCGCGGTCACGCTCGTCGCGCTGGCGGTGTGGGCCCTCCACGGCCCGGGACCGGCGGATCAGGCGATGGCGGTCCTGGTCCTCACCGCGAACGTGACGGCCGCTTCCGTCGGGCTCGGTGGGTGGGACGTCGTGCTGGAGAGGACGGCCGCGATCCGGTGGATGCCCCGGCGGGCGGCGCACGTACTGCTGGCCGGTGCGTGCGCCGGTGCGGCGCTGCTGACGGTCCAGGCGGCGGGAGTGACGCTCGCCCCCGCCGAGGTCGTCGTCCGGGACAGCGCGGGCCTGGTCGGCCTGGCCGCGCTCGGGGCGGCGCTGTGCGGGGCACAGTTCGCATGGACCCTGCCGACCGGCTGGCTCGCGTTCACCCTCTTCGGACCGCCTCCGGGCGGCACCGCGGGAGACGTGGTCATGTGGATGATCTGTCCCCCCGCCACGGCGGCGTCCACCGGGACCGCGTGGGCCCTGTTCGCGCTCGGCACCGTGGTGTACGCCATCGCAGGACCAAGACGGTGACGGGCACGCCCCGCGCCGAGCGCTTCCGTTGGCGAGGCTCGCCGGCTGAAGCGCTCGGTCACCTCGACAACGCCCGGACACCGCGCGACCGCCGCCCCCGGTCAGGGGCGGCGGGTCCGTGCGCGTGCCTCAGGCGTGCTGGGGCATCTCGTTCTTCAGGGACGACCTGATCTGTTCGCGCAGCTCCGGGCTGTCGGTGTGGCCGTGGACGGAGACGGCGTGCTCGGTGGCGGCGCGGACGACTTCCTCCTCCTCGCCGATGATGACGAGGCTGCAGTTCATCTCGCTCGGGTAGTCCCGGCAGTCGACCTTCTTGCGCATGGTGCACCTCCTCCTCTTCCTTCAGTGTCGGCCGGTCGCCGCCGGCGGCCGTATACGGCGAATCCCGTATGGCGCGCGGGGGGCGTGGCTGTTGCAGTGAAGGGAACGAGGAGGTGGGAGTCATGGCGACGGCCGCCGGTGTCAGCTCGGGCGGGGCCCTGGACCAGGAGCGGGTGCAGGCGTTCCTGGAGCGCGTGATCACCGACAGCGGGGCCGCGGTCGCCGGGCTGTGCACCTCACTCGGCGACCGGCTCGGCCTCTACACGGCCATGGCCGGTGCCGGGCCGCTCACCTCCGCGCAGCTCGCCGCCCGTACCGGGCTGGTCGAGCGCTACGTCCGCGAATGGCTGGCCGCGCAGGTCGCCGGCGAGTACGTCAGCTACGCCCCGGAAACCGACACCTACCTGTTGCCCGCCGAGCACGCCGCGGTCCTGGCGGACCCGGAACTGCCCACGTACGCGGCGGGCTTCTTCACCGCGATGCAGGCGCTCTACGCCACCGAGGACGCGCTCGTCGAGGCGTTTCGCACCGGCGAGGGCGTCGGCTGGGAGGAACACGGCCCGGCGCTGTTCGCCGGCACCGCGAAGTTCTTCCGCCCCGGCTACGCGGCCGCCCTGGTCCCGGAGTGGCTGAGCGCGCTGGAAGGCGTACGGGAGAAGCTGGAGCGCGGCGCGCGCGTCGCGGACGTCGGATGCGGCTACGGCTACTCCACGACGCTGATGGCGCGGGCCTTCCCCCGGTCGCAGTTCCACGGCTTCGACTTCCACCGCCCGTCCATCGAGGCGGCCCGCGGGATCGCGGACGAGGAGGGGCTGGCCGACCGGGTCAGCTTCGAGGTCGCCACCGCCCAGGACTACCCGGGCGAGGACTTCGACCTGATCACCTTCTTCGACTGTCTGCACGACACCGGCGATCCGGGCGGTGCGCTGCACCACGCCGAGCAGGCACTGGCCGACGGCGGGACCTGCATGCTCGTCGAGCCGAACGCCTCGGAGAAGGTCCAGGAAAACACCAACCCCATCGGCCGGGCGGTGACCGCCTCCTCGGTCGCCGTCTGTCTGCCCTCCGCGCTGGCCCAGCACGGTCCGCAGGCACTGGGAAACCACGCGGGTGAGGAGGCGATGCGGGAGATCGCCGACGAGGCCGGGCTCCACCATTGGCGACTCGCCGCCGAGAGCCCCCTCAACCGCGTCTATGCCGTCGGGCGTTAGCGCGCCTGACGCGCCCGGCCGGTCTTCCCCCGGCCGGCCGGGTGGCCCTCATTTGACGGGCCCCGGCCCCCTCGGCACGCTGGACATATGAGCGCGGCCGCGGAGGCCGGCCTGCGACGCATTCTCGCCGTCGTGGACCTCCTGATCGATGCCGTCGACGAGGAGACCCTTGTTCCGGCACTGCTGCCGCTGCTGCTCGGCGCCGTTCCCGGCGACAGCATCATCTGGTCCCCCCGCGCCGGCACCGCCGACCGGCCGCTCACCCTGCCCGCCGGGCTGCTGACCCCGGACGTGCAGGAGGCGTTCGCCCGGGAGGCGGCGGCGGACTCCCTCGTCACCCACACCACCCTCGGCTCCGGCGCCCCGATGCGGCGCTCGACGCTTCAGACCCGCGCCGAGTTCCATGCCCTCGCCGCCTACGCCGAGGTCTACCGGCCGTTCGGCGCCGAGCAGCAGCTCGCGATGTCGTTCCCCGCGGGGTACGCCGCCGGCCGGCCGCGGAAGGTCTGTGTGGCGATCAGCCGCAACGGCAGCGACTTCTCCGACGACGATGTGGCGGCCGCCGCCCTGCTGCGCACCCGGCTCAGCCACGTACTCCACCGGCTCGCCCCGCCGACGCCCCCGCCCTCCCTGGTCACTCCCCGCGAGTCGGCCGTACTCGCCCTGCTCGCCCGGGGCCTGACGAACCAACAGATCGCCCGCCGGCTGGAGATCAGCCCCCGCACCGTCGACAAACACCTGGAGCACGCCTACGCGAAACTGCGGGTGAGCAGCCGGGTCGAGGCGGCCAATGCCTGGCTGACGCGCGGCCGGGCGGCGGTGCCGCTCGGGCCGTAGACGGCGGGCCCGGCCACTCAGCCGTCGAGCCACAGCGCCCCCGGGCCGGCGTACCCCCGGGGCCCGCGCCCCTCCCGCCGATGAGTTTCCGTACGCGCCGGGGTCTACCGGTCGGACAGAGAATCCGGGACGCCGCGGCGCCTCGGACAGAGAATCCGGGGCGCCGCGGCGCCGTCCGACAGGAGGAGCCCTCATGACCACCGACATCGACCGCACGACGGACGAGGCACAGATCCGGGAGCTGCTGGCGGACCGGGCGGCGGCGACGAAGGAGCGGGACGCCCGGCGGTTCCTGGCGTCCAGTGCGCCGGACCTCGTGGACTTCAGCCTCGCTCCCCCGTTGCAGTACAAGGGGCCCGCGGCACGGGACCGGCGGGCCGTCGAGGCGTGGTACGCGACCTGGGACGGGCCGATCGAGGTGACCGTGACCCAGCTGGAGATCACGGTCGGCGACGACGTCGCGTTCGGCCACAGCATCAACCGGATGCACGGGACGAAGACCGACGGCTTCGAGGTGGAGCTGTGGAGCCGGGCCACCGTCGGTCTGCGCAAGATCGACGGCACCTGGAAGATCACCCACACCCATGACTCGGTGCCGTTCCTGATGGACGGGTCGGGGCTGGCGGCCCTGGATCTCAAGCCGTAGGGACCGGGCCTTCCACCCCGGTCAGCGGGACAGTGAGTGGCGCCGGTAGGTGACCAGGTTGTGGCGGACGCGGGTGACCTCGACGGTCAGCTGGCGGTCCGGGCCGAGGGGGAAGTGTGCCGTACAGCGCACCGCGTCGTACCGCACGGGCCGCAGGTCTCCGGAGCAGTGCACCGCGTCGGGCCCGTTGCGGAACGGCAGGGTGAGCTGCCCGCTGATCGTCCGGGCGATCTCGGTGCGCGGCACGGTGTGGGTGCCGCCGTCGACCTCGCTGGTGGCCTCGCGGGTGCGGAACCGGGCGGCGGTCAGCGCGAGCACGCCCGCCACGGCGAGGGCCGTGAGGAGACCGAGGACGAGGACGCGCCGGGGCGGATGTGCGCTCACCGCCGTCAGCCCCGGTCGCCGCGGGCGCGCCGGCGGCGGACCAGGGCGCCTCCGCCGGCCGCGGCCAGCAGCACCACTCCGCCGAGCGCCGTGGCCGCCCGGCCGGAGCCGGCCGTGCCGCCGAGGCCGGTGTCCGCGCCGCCCTGCGGGACGACCTCGGTGTCGTCACCGGAGACGACCATGGTGCCGGTGAGGGTCCGGCGGCCGTCACCGGATCCCTTTCCGCGCCCTCCGCCGTCGGTGTCGCCCTGCTCCGAGTCGTATGCCTCGCCGTATTCCCCGGTGCCGGCCCGGTCCGCTTCCGCCGCGCTCTGCCGGGCTCCGGACGCACCGCCGCAGGTGACGGTGACCCGGTACGAGCCGGGCGCGGTGCCCGCCGGCATGATCGCGCTGCCGACCGTCCGGTCGCTTTGGGAGGTCAGCCGGATCGCGGGGATGTCCGCGCCGTCGAAGGTGGCCTCCGCGCTGTCGCCGGAGCAGTTGCCGCCGTCGTTGACGGAGAAGGCGCCGCCCGGTGCCACCGGGTCGGGCTCGACGACCACCGCCCGCGAGGTGTCCACGGCGGGGCCGGCCTCGGTGACGGTGCCGGTCACCGCGCCGGAGGCGGCCTCGGTGGCGGCGTCCGCACCGTCGTCGTCACCGAAGAGCAGAACGGACACCGCCAGCGCGCCGGCCGCCAGGGCATACAGAGGAATGTGGCGTATATGCATAGACCGAGCGAAGCGCCAGCCCCGGCGGTGCGCACCTCGATGGTGTCCGCCGCCCGGGGCCAACTGCCCCCGAAGACCCCCGCCTTCCTGGTCTTTCCGCAGGTCAGACGGGTGCGCACGCCCCGGACGGCGGAACCCGGCGGCTGGGCTTTCCGGGTGGTGCGGCCCGGCGGCCCGGACATGCCCCGGGCGGACGGCGGCGGGTGACCGGGCGTCGGCTCACGCCTCCAGCAGGAGGTCCCACTTACCGGACCGGCCGGTAAGGGTGGTCACCGAGAGCGGCTGGACGTCGATCCGCCAGTACGCGTGCGGCGGCGCCTTGAGCACATAGACCAGGGCGGCGCGGACGACGGCGGGTTCGGCGACCGCGAGCAGCCCGGCGGCGTCCTCGGCCGGCCGGGTGTCCAGCCAGCCGCCGATCCGGGTGATGAACTCCAGCAGCGACTCCCCGCCGTGCGGTGCGGCGCGCGGATCGGCCAGCCAGGCCTCCACCCCACGGGGTTCGGCGGCGGTCACCTCGCCCAGCGTGCGGCCGCGCCAGCGCCCCATGTCGCAGTCGCGCAGTGCCGGCTGGGCGAGCGGCCGGAGCCCGAGGGCCTCACCGGTCTGCCGGCAGCGGGCGGACGGCGAGCAGTAGCGGAGTTCGGCGGCGGCCAGCCCGCACAGGACGGGGGCCGCCCGCTCCACCTCGTGCCATCCCGCGGCATCCAGCGGGCGGTCGTCGTCGAACCGTGTCTCCAGCAGGGTGGAGTTACGGACCGCGGCGAGCAGCTTGAGTCGAACGCTCATCCGCCGATGGTAAGAGCAGTACCGCCCCTGTGGTCCAGCTTGATCAGATATCGACAGGACCCGGGTCGATCAGCCCGAGGGTCATCCACTGTTCCGGAGACACCAGGGTGCGGAAGCCGACCTTCTCGTACACCCCGTGGGCGTCCTTGGTGGCGAGCGTCAGCCGGCTCAGCCCGCAGGGCGTCAGATGGTCGGCGATGGCCTCGATCAGCGCGGTGCCCAGGCCCCTGCCGCGGTCGTCGCGGCAGATGTAGACATCGCAGAGCCAGGCGAAGGTGGCGTGGTCGGTGACCACCCGGGCATATCCGGCCTGACGGCCGGAAACGGACGCGTACAGACCGAAGTTGAGCGAGCCCGCGACGGCACGGTCATGGAGCTCCCGGGGGCGGTCCACGGCCCAGTAGGCGTCGGTGGCGAGCCAGTAGTGGACCAGGTCGGCGTCCAGGCGGGCCGGGTCGGTGGAGATCTCGTAGCCGTCGAGGGCGTGATCATTCATGCCGGGAGGTTGGCAGAAGGGCGGGTCCGGCGTCGAACCGGTATGCGAAGGGCGAGGCCGGGGGCCGGCGGCGGGCCCCGCCGGCCCCTCCCCGGCGTCAGCGCACCGCCACTCCCAGCTCCTCGCACGCCACCCGGAGCCGGCGCACGCCCTCGGTGATCTCGCCGGTGCCGGACGCCGACGCGAAGCTCAGCCGCAGATGCGCGGCGGGCGGCTCGGCGGCGAAGTACGGGCGCCCGGCCGCGACCGCGACGCCCGCCCGCAGTGCCGCCCCGGTCAGGGCCGCCTCGTCGGTACCGTCCGGCAGCCGCAGCCAGAGGTGGTAGCCGCCCGGCGGGACATACAGGCCGCCGGGCGCCGGGTCGTGGCCGTACGCCGGACCGGGCCGCGCTTCCGGCCCGGCGAGCGCGGGCAGCTCCTGATGCAGCGCGGTGGTGAGGGCGTTCCGGCGGGCGGTCAACTCCCCCGCGATCAGCCGCAGATGGCGGGGCCAGGCGGGCGAGCCGACGAGTTCCAGGGCGGTTTCCTGAAGCGGCCGGGGCACGAAGAAGCTGTCCACGATCTGGATGGCGCGCAGCCGGTCGAGCACCGGTCCGCGGGCCGCCAGGGCGCCCACCCGCAGATTGGCCGAGGTGGCCTTGGTCAGCGAGCGGACATGGACGACCGTGCCGTCCCGGTCGTCCGCGATCAGGGTCGGCGGGGGCGTGGGCGCGTCCCCGTGGACCAGCAGCCGCGCGAAGTCGTCCTCGATCACGAACGCGCCCGCCGCCCGCGCCACCCGCAGCACCTCGCGCCGCCGCTCCGCGGCCAGCACCGCACCGGTCGGGTTCTGGAACAGCGGCTGGCAGACGAAGAGCCGCGCCCCGCTGGCGCGGAACGCCTCGGCGAGCAGATCCGTCCGGACCCCGTCCGCGTCGAGCGGTACGGGCACCGGGCGCAGCCCCGAGGCGCGGGCCACGGCCAGCATGCCCGGGTAGGTCGGGGACTCGACCAGCACCGGGGCGCCGGGCGCGGCCAGGGCCCGCAGCGCGGCGGTCAGTGCGCTCTGGCCGCCCGCGGTGACCAGGACATCGCTGGCGGCGAGCGGGCCGCCGGCCCCGGCGATCTCCCGCGCGAACCAGGCCCGCAGCTCCGGCACCCCGTCGACCGGCGGCCGCCCCCAGGCGCCCGGCCGGCGACCGGCCCGGGCCAGTGCGGCGCCCAGGGCGCGTTCGGGCTGGAGATCGGAGTGCAGATAGCCGCCGTTGAGCTCGATGACGCCGGGGCCGGGGACGGCGAGGGTGGCCACCACGCCCGAGGCGTCGACGCTGCGCGGCACCTGGTCGCCGCCCGGCTCCGCGCTCAGCGCGATCTCCTGCCAGGAGGTGTCCACCGGCCGGGGCGCCTCGCTGCGCGGCTCGGCCCGGAAGGCGCCGGCGCCCGGCCGGGTGGTGACCAGCCCCTCCGCCGCCAGCTCGGCGAGCGCCCGGGAGACGGTCACCGGACTCACCCGGTGCCGCTCCACCAGCGCACGGCTGGAGGGCAGCTTCTCTCCGGGAGAGTAGCGATTCAGCTCCGTACGCAGGAGCGCGGCCAGTTCGGTACCACTGCTACGCTGTTGCATGAGAGCCAACGATAGCGCTACTGCCACCGCCACGATAGCGGTCAGCACCCCGGACACCGCCCGGCAGGGCACCCGGGCCACCGCCGGGCAGCAGACCCTGGCGACCGCCGCCACCCCCGCCCGGGGCGCGCTCGTCAGCCGTGGCGCCCTGCTCGCCGTCCTGGGCGTGGCCGCCTTCTCGCTCACTTTCCCCGGGACCGCCTGGGCGCTGGAGGGCATGGGCCCGTGGACGGTGGTGATGCTGCGCAGCGTGCTGGCCGCCGTAGTGGCCGGCGGCGCGCTCGCCGTCTTCCGGGTGCGCCTGCCGGAGCGCCGCCACTGGGCGGGTATCGCGGTGGTCGCGGGCGGTGTCGTCCTCGGCTTTCCGCTGCTGACCACCCTCGCCCTGGAGACCTCCACCACCTCGCATGCGGCCGTCGTGGTCGGCCTGCTGCCGCTGACCACCGCCGCCTGCTCGGCCGTACGGACCGGGGTCCGGCCCTCCCGCACCTTCTGGATCGCCTCGCTGGTCGGCGCCGCCGTCGTCATCGGCTTCGCGGTGCAGCAGAGCGGCGGGGCGCCGGGCCGCAGCGATCTGCTGCTGTTCGCGGCGCTGCTGGTGTGCGCGGCCGGCTACACCGAGGGCGGCCGGCTCGCCCGCCATATGCCGGGCTGGCAGGTGATCGGCTGGGCGCTGGTCCTGGTGCTGCCGGTGACGGTGGCGGGCGCCGCGCTCGCGCTGTCCACCGAGCCGCTGCACCTCACCGTGCACTCGGTCGGCGGACTGCTGTGGCTGGCGTTCGGCTCACAGTTCCTGGGGCTGGTCGTCTGGTACCGCGGGATGGCCGCGATCGGCATCCACAAGGCGAGCCAGCTCCAGCTCGCCCAGCCGCTGCTGACCCTGGTCTGGTCCGTACTGCTGCTGGGCGAGCGGCTGCCGCCGGCCGCTCCGGCGGCGGCGCTGGCGGTCCTGGCGTGCATCGCGGTCACCCAGCGGACCCGCGGCTGACCGGCGCCGGGCACCGGGCACCTGGCACCGGCCGGAATCGGGACGGCTCATGACTTACCGGGTGCAGCCGTCCCCTGCGGACGTAAACTTGCCGCGAAGGCGGATACCGCCGTCCGGGCTGCTCCAGGCCCGTAAACCGTTGAAACCGTTGGCCGTTCAACCGTTGGCCGGCTCACCGTCGGCCGAACCGGTCGCACGGCCGCCCCGAAGCGGGGAGGACCCTCATGCACGCAAGCAGGGGCGACCGGCTGGTGGTGCACGGCAGGACCGTCGGGCATCACGACCGGGTTGTCGAGATCATCGAGGTGCTGGGCACGAACGGCGACCCGCCCTACCGTGTCCGCGCCGAGGACGGGCATGAGGCGATCATGTCGCCCGGCCCCGACTCCGTCGTCCGGCACGGCAAGACCACCGACGTGGACACCGGCCGGTAGCCGGACCCCGTACGCGGAACGCCACCACGGCCCGCGCGGACGGCGCCACCGCCCGCGCGGGCCGTCATCTTGGGCGGCGCTCAGCCCCGGGCCCGCGCCGCGCTGCCGTAGTGGTCGCGCACGACCCTCGCCATGGCACCGGCCCGGTCCCTGGCCACCTCCTTCGCCGAGAAGTAGACATGGCCGCCGACCTGCGGATAGCGGCGGGCGAAGGTGAGGTGGCGGGAGAGTTCGGCCGGGTCCTTCCAGGCGGCGGGCTGGGTGTCACCGGCCTTGTAGAGGGCCTCGCCGATGTAGAGGTCCACATCGGTGCCGTCGACGGTCCGCGCCCACCAGGGCACGAGTTCGGCGTAATCGGCGGGCGTGGAGCCGAGGGGCCAGTAGACCTGCGGCACGATGTAATCGAGCCAGCCCTCGCGCACCCAGCGGCGGGTGTCCGCGTACAGATCGTCGTAGGTCTGCACCCCGGCTTTGGTCCGGGAGCCCTGCGGATCGGTGCCCTGATTACGCCAGACCGCGAACGGGCTGACGCCGAACCGCACCGTACGCCCGGCCCGCTCGTTCCCGTCCCGGAGCTTCTGCGCCATCTCGTACACCAGCCGGTCGATGTTGTCCCGCCGCCAGGCGGCCCGGTTCGCGAAGCCGCTGCCGTACTCCTCGAACTCCGCATCGTCGTCGAAGCGCTGCCCGGCGACCGGATACGGATAGAAGTAGTCGTCGAAGTGCACCCCGTCGACGGGGTAGCGCTGCACCGCGTCGAGCATCGCGTCCTGGACGAAGCCGCGGACCTCCGGCAGGCCCGGGTTGTAGTAGAGCTTGCCGCCGTACGGGAGGACCCAGTCGGGGTGCCGGCGGGCGGGGTGGCCGGCAACCAGGCGGTCGGGATCGGTGTGGTTGGCGACCCGGTACGGGTTGAACCAGGCGTGCAGCTCCAGATCCCGCCGGTGGGCCTCGCGGACCGCGAAGTCGAGCGGGTCCCAGCCGGGGTCGCGGCCCTGCTGTCCGGTCAGATACTGCGCCCAGGGCTCGTACGGCGACGGCCACAGGGCGTCCGCGGTGGGCCGCACCTGGAAGAACACCGTGTTGAGCCGGCGGGCGACGGCCGTGTCGAAGTGGGCGCGCAGTTCGCGCTGTTGCTCGGCGGGCCCGAGTTTCGCGCGGGAGGGCCAGTCGAGGTTGGCGACGGTCGCCAGCCACATGCCGCGCAGCTCGCGGCGCTGCGCCCGGCTCGCGGACGGCGCCGCACCCGTGGCCAGCAGCGAGGAAGCCGCCCCCAGCGCGGCCGTGGCAAACGTTCTGCGGGTCATCCGTCTCATCAAAAGTCCCCAAGTTGTCCGGTTCGTCCCGTCTGGGGGCTCAGAATGCCCGCCCCGGCACCCGTGGCCCAGCACCGCGCGGAGTAACGTCGGGGTCGAGGCGGGTGCCGGACCCTTACGGCGTACCGCCGGTCCTGAAGATCAGCGAAAGGCACGATGTGACCGACATCGAACGCGTCGGAGTGGTCGGCTGCGGCCAGATGGGCGCAGGCATCGCCGAGGTGTGCGCCCGCGCCGGACTGGACGTCATGGTCGCCGAGACCACCGGCGAAGCTCTGGAGCTGGGTCGTACCCGTCTGACCAACTCTCTCGGCAAGGCTGCCGAGCGCGGCAAGATCACCGCCGCGGAGCGCGACGCGACGCTCGGCCGGCTCAGCTTCACCACCGACCTCGGGGAGTTCGCCGACCGCGACCTCGTCATCGAGGCCGTGGTGGAGAACGAGCAGGTCAAGACCGAGATCTTCCAGGTCCTCGACCAGGTGATCACCCGGCCGGACGCCATCCTGGCATCCAACACCTCGTCGATCCCGCTGGTGAAGCTGGCGGTCGCCACCTCCCGCCCCGACCAGGTCATCGGGATCCACTTCTTCAACCCGGCACCGGTGCAGAAGCTCGTCGAGCTGATCCCCGCCCTGACCACCGCCGAGGAGACCATCAAGCGCTCCGAGGCGCTGGTGCAGGACGTGCTGGGCAAGCATGCGATCCGCGCCCAGGACCGCTCGGGCTTCGTCGTCAACGCGCTGCTCATCCCGTATCTGCTCTCCGCGATCCGGATGTTCGAGTCGGGCATCGCCAGCCGCGAGGACATCGACAACGGCATGGAGATGGGCTGCGCCCACCCGATGGGCCCGCTCAAGCTGACCGACCTGATCGGCCTGGACACCGTGGCCTCGGTCGCCGAATCGATGTACCACGAGTACAAGGAGCCCCTGTACGCCGCTCCCCCGCTCCTCGCGCGGATGGTGGACGCGGGGCGGCTGGGGCGGAAGTCGGGGTCGGGGTTCTACCCGTACTAGGAAGTGCCGTGACGGCGCCAAGTGGCGTTGCTCACCAGCGAATTCACCCGGGCGCAGCACCGATGACGGTGCTGCGCCCGGGTGGTTGTGGGCGTCGCAGCCGGGACGTGGTCCGCGCAGCGGTGTCCTGCCCGCTCCGTACGAGGACATGGCCCGGCAAGTGCCCTTGATCGCTGGCAGACTGGCTCCGACCTGGACATGGTTCACGAAGGGGAGTGAGCGCCACATGGACGCCGAGCAGGCCCGTGCCCGAATTGCCGCCATACAGGCGACCGATGACATGGTGTCGGACACCGGTGAGTGCGACCGGTTGTGGGCGGCGCTGGAGACCGTACGTCCCGAGGAGATCCTCGGGACCTGGAAGGGCACCGGGATCAGCACCGGCCACCAGGTGGAGGGTCTGCTGGGCCAGGCCCGCTGGTACGGCAAGACCTTCCACTCCGTCGACCGGGTCGAGCCCCTGATCTGCCGGGACGAGCACGGCGCGCTCTTCTCCCACACGGAGCTGGCCAAGGGCGAAGCGAGCCTGTGGATGGTGGAGTTCCGCGGGGAGACGACCGCCACGATGGTCTACGACGGCCAGCCCGTACTCGACCATTTCAAACGGGCCGGCGACGACACCCTCCTGGGCGTCATGAACGGCAAGAACGTCCTCGACGAGGGACGCCACTTCTACTTCCTCCTCGAACGCGCCTGAAGAACCGCGCCTGAAGTCCCCACCACTTGCCCTGCCGGCGGCGCCCGCACGGGACGCCCCGTCCCAGGCGGCGCGCGGCAGCCACGAGCTCAAGGAAGACGTACGTGCGGATACAAGCAGCCCTGGTCGAGTCCCCCGGCGGCCCCTTCACCCTCCACACGCTTCACCTCGATGCGCCACGGCCGGACGAAATCCTGGTCCGTATCACCGCCACCGGCATCTGCCACACCGACCTGGCCATGCGGCAGGTCTGGCCCCGGGAACGTCTCCCCATGGTCTTCGGCCATGAGGGCGCCGGTGTCGTCGAGGCCGTGGGGGACGCGGTGACCACCGTCGCCCCCGGCGACACCGTCTGCCTCACCTACCGCAGCTGCGGAGCCTGCGAACCGTGCACGACCGGAGGCCCGGCCTACTGCGAGCAGTCCGGCGCCCTCAACGCCCTCGGCTCCCGGCCCGACGGCAGCACGCCCCATGCGCACCCCGACGGCACCCCGGCCTACGGCAGCTTCTTCGGCCAGTCCGCCTTCGCGACACACTGCCTGACCACCGCGAGCAACACCGTCAAGGTCCCCGCGGATCTCCCCCCGACGCTGGTCGCCCCCTTGGGATGCAGCGTCCAGACCGGGGTCGGCACGGTCCAGAACGTCCTCCGGCCGTCCCCGGGCGCCACTCTGGCCATCTTCGGCGCCGGCAGCGTCGGGCTGAGCGCCCTCATGGCCGCCGTCGCCGACGGCCACACCGTCATCGCCGTCGAACCCCTCGCCACCCGCCGCGCGCTGGCTTTGGAGCTCGGCGCCGCGGCCGTCATCGATCCCACCGCGGAGGAGGATGTGGCGACGGCGGTCCGCGACCTCACCCACGGCGGTCCGCACCACGCCCTCGACACCACCGGCCGGCCGGCCGTCGTGTCCCAGGCCATCGGCGCCCTGCGCCAACGGGGAACGCTCGCCCTGGTCGGCATCGGCTCCGCACAGTTCGACACCCTGCCCGTACTGACCAAGGGCCTCACCCTCCGGGGCGTCACCGAGGGGGACGCACTCCCCGCCGTGACCATCCCCCACCTGATCAACCTCCACCGGCAGGGAAAACTCCCCCTCGAAAAGCTCATCACCGCCTTCCCGTTCACCGACATCGAGGCTGCCGCCAAGGCTTCGCTGGCGGGCGACGTCATCAAACCGGTCCTCACCCTCGGCCAGCCGTAACGGGCCGCTCCGGACCGCCCCTTCCAGCCCTTCCGCCCCCGCCTCGCGCCTTCCGGTGCGAGGCGCTGTGCTGTGCGCGCTCACCTCCGGTCCCCCCGCAGGCCCTTTTCGTCATCCCATCCCCCCAAATCCCGCTGTAAACGATCTAGTTGATGATGTATCCCTTTTCCGGTCTCATGCGTCTCACTTGTGAAAGGACCATCACACTCCCCCACAACTACATACGGAGGACCCATGCACAAGACCCTGCCCGTGGCCGCGGCGCTCGCGGTGTGTGCGCTCGCCGCCGTACCCACCCACGCGGCGACGCTCACCACGAAGGGCACGGGGTGGAAGCTCACGACCCAGCTCGGCGTCACCAGCCTCAGCCCCTTACGTCAGTACACGATCACGTTCGCCACGGCCGCCATGAAGGCCCGCTACACGCCCTACCTGACGGCCGCGGTGTCCCAGGCCAAGGCCGCGGGGCTGAAGCTCGCCATCGGCGGTGTCGAGCCGGTCGACCCGGCGAAGTGCGGGCCCGTGGGGCACATCCAGTTCACAAAACCCCGATCATGTGCTCCCCCAACGGCGGCTACCGGACCGCCACCGGCATGGGCCGCCTCACCGGCTTCGACCTCGACGGCCTGAAGGCGCTGCTGGCCAACGCCCGTGCCCAGGGCATCAAGTAGCCCGAGCGGTCCCGCGCCCCGTAGGGTCCGTCCCCTACGCACCATCACCAAGGCCCTGGTGAGGGCACCGAGGAGCGGTTGATGCCGGACGGGGATCAGCTGGATTCCGTACGCCGGGCCGGTTTCGGGACTGCGGCCACGGAGCTTTCCTTGCTGAGCGACCACCGGCTCAGGGAAGTGGTGGCATCCGCCGCGCCGCTCGGGTCCGGTATCGGCGGCAGGTCGGCGGAGCTGGAGATCGCGGGGACCCGCCTCTTCGTCAAGCGGGTGCCCCTGACCGAGGTCGAGTTGCGGCCGGAGCATGTGCGGTCGACGGCGAACGTCTTCGGGCTGCCGACGTTCTACCAGTACGGGGCGGGCTCGGCCGGGTTCGGTGCCTGGCGGGAGCTGGCGACACACACCCTGACCACCCACTGGGTTCTCGGGGGCGGGTATGCGGGCTTCCCGCTGATGTATCACTGGCGGGTCCTGCCCGACTCCCCTCCCGAAGGGTTCACCGACGAGTTCGGAGGTGTGGACGGGGCCGTCGCCCATTGGGAGGGATCACCGGCGGTGCGCGACCGGCTGGAGGCCATCGGCCGGTCCTCGTCCAGCCTGGTGCTCTTCCTGGAGCATGTGCCGCACACCCTCGCCGGATGGCTGGCCGAGCACCGCGACGCCGCCGTGACGGACGGCGGACAGTGCCCACCGCACGCCTGGGTGGAGGCGGCTCTGGCACGCGGGACCGCCTTCATGAGCGCGCGCGGACTCGTCCACTTCGACGCCCATTTCGCCAACATCCTCACCGATGGCCGCCGGCTCTACTTCGCCGACTTCGGACTCGCCCTGAGCTCCCGCTTCGACCTCGCGGCCGACGAGTCCGCGTTCCTCACGGACCATCTCGCGTACGACCGCGTCTACACCGTGACCCATCTGCTCCGTCAGCACCTGCTCGACGGCGGGCTCGGCACCACGGAACGCGCGGCCCTGCTGCGCGACTGGATCGCCGGCCGACGGCCCGGCGGCCTCCCGCCCGGGGTCGCCGCCCTCCTTGACCGGCACGCCCGCCCCGCCGCCGTCCTGAACCGCTTCCACCGGCGGCTGCTCACCGAGAGCAAGCGGACGCCCTTCCCGGCGGCAGAGATCGAACGCGCCCTGGGCGCCGGGTCCACAGGGGTGGGCTGAGGCCACGCGCGCCCCGCCGGTCCGACCGCGGCCCACGGGCCGTCCGCCCGCCGCTCGGGGGAGATACCGGCGGGCGGACCCCGGGCCGGCGGGCGCCCGTCCGCCGGCGTCGGCCCCCGTGGCATCTTCGAGTGAAGCGCGGTACGGGGGCGTACGGGAGCGTGTGAACCGGGCCTCTCGGGGTGCGTGGTTCACACCCCGTGTGAAGGGCCGCCGCGCCGTCACCCCGGGTCACTTCACACGGGGTGTGAACCCCAGACCCGTATCTCCCCGCCGCACACGCTCCCGCCCTTCGCCGCAGCACAGTTGACTTAAGGCCCGTACGGATCCCGAAGCAGCCGACCGAAGGAATGAGGAGCGGACCGTGACCGCCCACCCCGAACCCGACCTGGTAACCGCCGACTTAGCCGAGCTGCGGCGTCAGCTCGACGTCCGCACCGCCCGCGTCGACGGCCACCTCGCGCTGCTCGCCCAGCGCTCCGCGCAGTACGAGCGGGACGCGGAGGACCTCCAGGCCCGCGTCACACGGCTGGAGAGCACCCGCTGGCCGCTGCCGTCCCTCGCCGCGCTCACGGGGCTCGCGGCGCTGGTGGTGGCGGTGTGGCAGGCCCTCGGCCGATGACCGCCGGCCACGGTCACCGGCCGGTACCGGTCAGCCCAGCCGGAGGTGATGCAGCATCAGCAGCGCGGCGGCCATGTTGGCGGCCGGCACCTCCCCCCGCGCCACCATGTCGGGCACCAGCTTCAGCGGCACCCACTCCCGCCGCTCGGACTCGAAACCGTCCTGCGGCGGGCCGGTGTACTCGCCCTCCTCGGACCAGTAGATGTGATGCCGCGCGTCGGTGAGGCCGTTGGACGGCTCCACCGTGAGCAGATGGTGGAGGGGCCCGGGGCGCCACCCGGTCTCCTCCGCCATCTCGCGGGCGGCCGCCGCCGCGGGATCCTCACCGTCCTCGACGACGCCCGCGGCCAGCTCCCAGCCCCAGGTGTCGGTGATGAAGCGGTGGCGCCACAGCAGCAGCGCCTCGTTGGCCTCATTGACCACGGTGGCCACCGCGACCGGGCGCATCCGGATCAGATAGTGATCCAGATGCCGGCCGTCGGGCAGCTCCACATCGGCCAGATTGACCCGGAACCACGGATTCGCATAGACGGGCTTCTCGCTGAGATTGTTCCAACGCACGTAACTGCCACCTTCCGCTGTAGGGCCGGCAAGGTGACACGAGCCCGGTCAGGGGCGTGTCTTACGCCCTACAGCGGAACGCGCAGCACCTCGTCGATGAGATCGGCAGCCTCGTCCGTCGCGGAGCTCCCGGTCTCCGCCAGATGTTCGCGCACCGCCCGCAGCCGGTCCCGCAGCCGTTGCGACTCCATGCCGCGGGCCTGCTCCGTCATCTCCGCGGCATTGGCCACGGCCCGGTCCGCATCGCCTTGACGCAGCTCGATATGGGTGAGCATGGCCAGCCGGTGGACCCGGCCGCGGTCGTGTGCGGGGGTGTCGACGGCGGCGTCCGCCTGTTCCCGGGCGGACCGTAAGTCGCCCAGGCTGAGCAGCGCCTCCGCCACCTGTACGTTCACCAGGCCGGGCTGGACATAGCCGGTCTCCGCCGGTTCGAGACCGGGCCGGATACGCTCCGCGGCCGCCTCCGCACGCCGGATGCAGGACAGCGCGCCGGCGCCGTCGCCGAGCCGGGCGTAGGACTTGGCCTGCATCGCGTAGAGGTCCGCGGAGAGCGCCGGGGTGATCTGCGGACCCGCGGCCCGCAGCGCCGCCTCCGCGAAGGCGACCGCCTGACGGTATTCCCGTACGAAGAGGGACTGGTTGACCAGCAGCGCGATGACATACGCGCCGAGGCCGCGGTCCCCGCTGGCCTTGGCCAGCCGGAGCGCCTGATGGAAGTAGCGCTGGGCCAGCCCGAGAGCGTCCGAGTCGTACGCGCAGATGCCGGCGACCGCGACCAGTCCGCCGGTCGCCCGGTGGAGCTGCCGCCCCGTCGCATCGCTGTAGCTGCCCCGCAGCAGCGGCGCCGCCTCGGCGTTGAGGAATCCCACGATGCGTGCTCTGGTCGCGATACCACCCGCCTTCCGGTACATCGTCTCGTAGTGCGTCCGCGCGGTGCGCAGCATCTCGATGTCCGCCATGCCGACCCGGGTCAGCCCGTCGCGCGAGACATCGGAGTCCTCGGGCGGGTTCTCCCACTCCCATACGGGGATGACCGCCGAGGTGCCGGTGAGCGCCGGTGCGTCGAGGATGTGCGGCCGCTGCTGCTCGTCGGACCGCCACAGCGCGGTGGCGCGCTCGACGAAGCCGGAGAGCGGGGTGTCGGCGGCCCGCCGGGCCCCCGGACCGCTGAAGCCGATGTCGGCGAGCCCGACCGGCCGGTGCAGTCGTTCCCCCAGGATCTCGCAGATCAGATCGGGTACCTGTCCCCGCGGCCGCTGGCCCTTCAACCACCGGGCCACCGCGGTGTGTTCGTACCGCAGCGCCAGGCCGCGGCGCCGGCCGAGCCGGTTGATCCGCGCGGCGAGTCCCGCGTGCGAGATCCCGGACTCGTCGAGCATCGCGTCCAGCAGGGTGTTGGGCTCCATACCGGCCTCCCGGTGAGCCGGGCCCGTCCGCGGGCCGCCGGCTCATGGCCTTGTCGACAGGACCACTCCGTCAGTTGAGCGTAGTGAACGCCCCTTCACACGGGGTGTGAAGGGGCGTGCCGGCCATGGGTCCCCGGCCGTACGGGAAAAGCGGCCCCGGCTACTCGGCCCGTCCCGCCTCCACCCGCCCGGGCCCGGCGGGCCGCCGGCCCCGCCTCGACTGCGCCGGAATCCGCACCCGGTCGTTGCTCAGCATCAGCAGCGCCACATCGTCCGTCAGCCGTCCGCCCGCATGCCGCAGCAGCGCCTCGCGCACCTTCCCGACCACCCCCGCGGGCGAGGGCCCGCCCGGGGCCGCGGCCGCCTCGACACTGCTGCGCAGCTCCTGGGTCAGCGGAAAGAACTCCCCCGCCGCGTCCCGCGCGTCGGCCGCCCCGTCGGTGTGCAGAAACAGCCCCTCCCCGGGCCGCAGCTGCCCACAGCACACCGCGGACAGCTCCGCCGGCAACGGGAACAGGCCCAGCGGCGGCATCGGATCGGCCGGGGCGACCGGCGCGACCGCCCGGCGGGCGATGCGATAGGGCCACGGGTGCCCGCAGTTGAGCGCCGTGACGGATCCGTCCGGGGCCACCTCCACGAGCAGCAGCGTCACGAACTCCTCGGCGAGCGGGCCGCCCGGCTCGCCACCGGCCGCCGCCCGGCCGGGGCGCGCCCGCTCCCACAGATGCCGCTGGTGCGAACGCTCCAACCGGCGCAGCACATCCCCCAGTTCGGGCTCGCCGTGCGCCACTTCGCGGAAGCTGCCGAGCATCGCCGCGACCGTGCCCATGGCGTCCAGCCCGTGCCCGCGCACATCCCCGATCACCACCCGGACCCCGTGCCGGGTCCCCACGACCTCGTACAGATCCCCGCCGACCACGGCCCCTTCGCTCGCGGAGAGATGGTCGGCCGCCAGCAGCACTCCGTCGATCCGCCGCGGTAACGGCCGCAGCAGCACCCGCTGCGCGGTGGCAGCGACCTCCCGGGTCCGCTCCAGCTCCCGTACCAGCCGCAGCCGCCGCCCGGCGGTCAGATAGCTGGCACCGATCACCGCGAGGACCGCGGCACAGGTCATCAGGCGGGTGCCCCACCCGGCCCCGGGCTCCACCTCACCGAACGGCAGCAGCGCGAGCAGCGCGCACACTCCGCCGAGCAGCACGCACTGGCGGCGGCCGGTGCCCGCGCAGGCGATCGCCGGTGCGGCGGCGAGGAGTTGCAGCAGCCGGCCGCTGGTGGGGTGGCTCAGCTCCCAGGCCACCACGCCGAGGACCCAGAGGCCGGGCAGGACGAAAACCAAGGCGCGCCGGGCGCTTGCCGCCCCGGCGCGCGTGCCCGGCCTCGCCCGGTGTCGGATCATGCCGATGGTCCCCCTAGGGCGCGTCGTTCGGATCATGGCGGGCTCGCAGGGTCCGGCACGCACGCTCGCCGGTGGTCCCCCAGGTGCTGAGCGGGTCGGTCCGGCCCGCTGCCGTGGTCACACGGGCCCTGCCGACCCGTCGATTCTCGCGACGTTCCGTGTCCGTCCGACGACGATCCGTACACCGTCACCCGATGGAGTGACTGTGTACGGATCCGATCGTCTCCCTCACCGCACCGGCCGTCCCACCGCCCCCGCGGCACCCGTCCGCCGCACGCCGAAAAGGGGTGAGGGCGCGGACGGTTCCTCCCGTCCACGCCCTCACCCCGTTGAGCACGCCGTCGCGGCGCCGCGGGCCACGCTCAGCCGCGCAGCACCGCTCCCGTCCGCTCCACGGCCGCCGCGACCGCCGCGTCACGGGCGGCCGAGGCCTCCTCGGCGGTCAGCGTCCGGTCGGCGGCGCGGAAGCGCAGGGCGTACGCCAGCGACTTCTTGCCCGCGCCGATCTGCTCGCCGGTGAAGACGTCGAACAGCCGCAGCGACTCCAGCAGTTCACCCGCACCGCCGCGCAGCGCGCCCTCGACCTCCGCCGTCGGGACAGCGGCGTCGACCACGAGGGCGACGTCCTGGGTCGCGACCGGGAAGGCCGAGATCTTCGGGGCGCGCAGCGGGCCGGTACCGGCCCGCTCCAGGCGGTCCAGGTCGATCTCCATCGCGCAGGTGCGCTCCGGCAGGGCCAGCGTCTTGATGACGCGGGGGTGCAGCTCACCGGCGTTGCCGACGAGGATCTCCTCGCCGTCGACGAGGGCGAGCAGCGCCGCACAGCGGCCCGGGTGGAACGGCGCGTGCTGGTCCTGCCGGACGATCAGCTCCACACCCGCCTCCCGTGCGACCGTACGGCCCGCCTCGATGGCGTCCGCCCAGATCGCGGGGCGTGCGGCGCCCCACCAGCCGTCCTGCTCGCGGCCCCCGGCGAGCACCACGGCGGCGCGCCGCGGCTGCTGCGGGAGCGAGGCGTCCAGCGAGGCGATCTCGTCGTCGGTCGGCCGGCGGTCGACGACCAGCCGGCTGGCCGGCTGCTCGTCGCCGGTCGCCCGGAAGACCGGTCCGGTCTCGAAGAGCGCCAGGTCGTGGGTGCCGCGCCCGTAGTTGCGGCGCAGTGCGTTCAGCAGGCCCGGGATCAGCGTCGTACGGAGGTCGGGCTCCTCGTCGGAGAGCGGGTTGACGAGGGTGACCGCCGCGCGGCGCGGGTCGTCCGGCTCGATGCCCAGCTGGTCGAGGACGTGCGAGCCGGTGAACGGGTAGTTCAGCGCCTCGACATAGCCCGCACCGGCCAGCGCCCGGCCGACCCGGCGGTGCAGGCGCTGACGCTCGGTCAGCCCCCGGCCGGCGGGCGGCTTCGGGAGGGTGGAGGGCAGGTTCTCGTAGCCCTCCAGCCGGATGACCTCTTCGGCCAGGTCGTTGGGCTCGCTGAGGTCCGGCCGCCAGGACGGCACGGTCACGACCAGCTCGTCCTGCCCGTAGACGTCACAGCCGACCTGCTGGAGGCGGCGGACGACGGTCTCCCGGCCGTAGTCGACACCGGCGACCTTGTCCGGGTGGCCGGCGGAGAGGGTGATCGTGCGCGGCCCGGAGGGCGTGACGACCTCGGTGACGCCCTCCCCGGCGGTGCCGCCGGCGAGCAGCACCAGCAGGTCGACGGTCCGCTGCGCCGCGGCGGACGCGGCCTCCGGGTCCACCCCGCGCTCGAAGCGCTTGGCGGCCTCCGAGGACAGCTTGTGCCGGCGGGCCGTACGGGCGATGGAGAGCGCGTCGAAGTGCGCGGCCTCGATCACGACGTCGGTGGTGCCGCGCACCTCGCCGGTCCCGGCGTCCGCGGCCGGGGCCGCGATCTCGGTGTGGGCGCCGCCCATCACGCCCGCGAGGCCGATCGGGCCGCGGTTGTCGGTGATGACCAGATCCGCGGCGTCCAGCACCCGCTTGGTGCCGTCCAGGGTGGTCAGCTTCTCTCCCGCGCTCGCCCGGCGGACGCCGATCGGGCCGTCCACGCTGGTGCGGTCGTAGGCGTGCAGCGGCTGGCCGAGCTCCAGCATCACGTAGTTGGTGATGTCGACGGCCAGCGAGACCGGGCGCATCCCGGCCTTCTGAAGACGGCGCTGGAGCCAGAGCGGGGAGCGCGCCTCGGGGTCGAGACCGCTGACCGTACGGGCGGTGAAGCGGTCGCAGCCCAGCGGGTCGGAGACCTGGACGGGGTAGCCGGTGGAGTTCGGCGGCGGCACGTCCAGCAGCGCCGGGTCGCGCAGCGGCAGCCCGTAGGCGGTGGCGGTCTCGCGGGCGACACCACGCATCGACAGGCAGTAGCCGCGGTCCGGGGTGACGGCGATGTCCAGCACCTCGTCGACGAGCTCCAGCAGCTCGATGGCGTCGGTGCCGACCTCGTACTCGGGCGGCAGCACGATGATGCCGTGCGTACCGTCGTCGCCCATGCCCAGCTCGTCGCCGGAGCAGATCATGCCGTGCGACTTCTTGCCGTACGTCTTGCGCGCGGCGATCTTGAAGTCGCCGGGCAGCACGGCGCCGGGAAGCACGACCACGACCTTGTCGCCGACGGAGAAGTTCCGCGCGCCACAGACGATTTCCTGCGGCTCGCCGGTGCCGTTGGCCTGGCCCACGTCCACCGTGCAGAAGCGGATCGGCTTCTTGAAGCCCTCCAGCTCCTCGATGGTCAGCACCTGGCCGACGACCAGCGGGCCCTTGAGCCCCTCGCCGAGGCGCTCGACGGTCTCGACCTCCAGGCCGACGGCAATGAGCTTGGCCTGTACGTCACGGCCGGTCTCCGTCGCCGGCAGGTCGACGTACTCCCGCAGCCAAGAAAGCGGGACCCGCATCAGATCTCCATCCCGAACGGCCGGGTGAACCGGACGTCGCCTTCGAACATGTCACGCATGTCTTCCACGTTGTGCCGGAACATCAGCATCCGGTCGATGCCGAACCCGAAGGCGAAGCCGCTGTACTTCTCGGGGTCGACGCCGCAGGCGATGAGCACCTTGGGGTTGACCATGCCGCAGCCACCGAGCTCGATCCAGCCCTCGCTGGAGCACGTACGGCAGGGCCGGTCGGGGTTGCCCACGGACGCGCCACGGCAGACGTAGCAGACCATGTCCATCTCGGCGGACGGCTCGGTGAACGGGAAGTAGTTCGGCCGCAGCCGGGTCTTCATGTCCGGACCGAAGAGCGCCCGGACCATGTGGTCGAGGGTGCCCTTGAGGTCGGCCATGGTCAGGCCCTCGTCGACGGCGAGCAGCTCGATCTGGTGGAAGACCGGGGAGTGCGTGGCGTCCAGCTCGTCGGTGCGGTAGACCCGCCCCGGGCAGACGACGTACACGGGCGGCTCGCGGTCGACGAGCGTACGGGCCTGCACCGGCGAGGTGTGGGTACGCAGCACGACACCGGACTCATCGCCCTCGGTGCCGTTGCCCTGCACGAAGAAGGTGTCCTGCATCTGGCGCGCCGGGTGGTCGGGCACGAAGTTGAGGGCGTCGAAGTTGAACCACTCCGCCTCGACCTCGGGGCCCTCGGCGACCTCGTAGCCCATGGCCACGAAGACGTCCGCGACCCGCTCCATGAAGGTGGTGAGCGGGTGCCGGGCGCCGGCCGGGGTGCGGTCGTAGGGCAGCGTGACATCCACCGCCTCCTCGACCAGCACGCGGGCGTCGCGCTCCGCCTCCAGCTCCTCCTGGCGGGCCTTGAGCGCCTGGTTCACCCGGCCACGGGCCTGGCCGACGCGCTTGCCGGCGTCCGCCTTGGCGTGCGGGGGCAGGGCGCCGATCTCACGGTTGGCGAGCGCGAGCGGCGAGCGGTCGCCGGTGTGCGCGACCTTCACCTCACGCAGCGCCTCCAGACCGTCCGCGGCGGCGATGGCGGCCAGCGCCTCGTCCAGCCGTGCGGCGATCTCTTCCGGTTTCAGGGCTTCGACCTCGACAGGGTCGTACGACTTATTGGGTGCGGACATCTCTTCCCGTGCTTCCGGTGGACTGGCTTGGCTTGGCTCGCGTCGCCTCGGCTCCTCGATCACAAAGGTCGGATGCCGAGCCCGCGCTGTGCCCGCGATGCCTGTGCGCCAAAGGTGCCAAAGGTCAAGTCTAAGGGGGACGGGCCGCGCGGCCGGTCCGCGCCCCCGCGGGGCGCCCTCCCACCCGTCGCCCACCACCGCCCTTCGTACGACGCTTCGCGGCTTCTCCTAGTTATCAGGCCATGAAGGCCGGGGTCGCGACGGGCAGGCTAAATCGGAACTGCGCGCCGCCGGCCGGTGCCCGGCCGACCGTGATCGTCCCGCCGTGGGCCTCGACGATGCCCTTGACGATGTAGAGGCCCAGGCCGGTGCCGCCGCGCTTGCTGCCCCGCCAGAAGCGGGTGAACACGCGGCTCATCGATTCCTCCGGGATGCCGGGGCCCTCGTCGCTCACGGTGACGCTCGTCCCCTCCGTGCTGGTCTCGTCCGATACCGGTCCGACCTCGATGGTGACGGTTCCCTCGCCGTGGCGCACCGCATTTTCCAGCAGGTTGCCCAGGACCTGGTCGACCTTGTCCGGGTCTGCCCACAGATCGGGCAGCGGTTCCAGCATCCGGATCAGGAAGCGGTCCGGGCGCTGGCCTGCGGTGGTCTGCGCCTGGACGTGCCGACGGACCGCGGCGCTCATGTCGACCCGCTGGCGGCGCACCTCCAGCCGCCCCGAATCGATCCGGGAGATGTCCAGCAGCTCGGCGATCAGCCGGGTGACGCGGTTGGCGTCGGCGTCCACCGTCTCCAGCATCAGCCGCTTCTGGTCGTCGGTGAAGCGTTCCCACTTCTGGAGGAGGGTGGCGGTGAAGCCCTTGACGGAGGTCAGCGGCGAGCGCAGTTCATGGGCGACGGTGGCGATCAGCTCGGCATGGCTGAGCTCCGTACGCCGCCGGGCCTCGGTGCCGCGCAGCGCGATCACCAGCCGCTGGACGGGCCCAGTGGGGCGGCTACGGACATAACGGGCGGAGACCAGCACCTCACGGCCGCCTAGCAGCAGATTGCGCTCGGGCTGGCCGCGGCGGATGGCGAGCCCGCCGTAGGGGTCGGTGAGCCGCCACCAGCGGCGGCCCTCGATGTCCTGGAGCGGCAGGGCGTGTTCGAGGGGGCGGCCGACCGCGTCCTCGGGGGCGATGTCGGTGATCCTGGCCGCGGCGGCGTTGAAGCAGATCACCCGGCCGGTCTCGTCGGCGACGACCAGGCCGTCGGGCAGATCGTCGGGGTCCACTCCGAGGCCGGTCCCCAGGGCCTTTGGCTCTCCGGCCGGAGCGGGCGAGCGGTCGCCCACGAGCCCCTCGGACCGGCGGCCGTCAGCGGTGACCGTGATGCCGGAAGTCCTCACACTCATCCCCGTTACCCCCTTCCGGGCCTCCGAGCACGCAAGCCTACTAGCTCGCACCGGAAGTGCCCCGAAGATCGGGGGGACACCCCTCAGGCGGGTGACACCGCGCGGCAGCCGCCGGGGCTGCGCTGGGCGCGGGCGGAGGCGTAGAGACAGACCGCGGCGGCCGTCGCGAGGTTGAGGCTCTCGGCCTTGCCGTGGATCGGGACCCGCACGACGGCGTCGGCCAGCGCCCGGGTCTCCTCCGGCAGTCCCCAGGCCTCGTTGCCGAAGACCCAGGCGGTGGGCCCGCCCATGGAGCCGGTGTCCAGTTCGGCGTCCAGGTCGCGGTCGCCCGCACCGTCGGCGGCGAGGATCCGTACGCCGGCCGAGCGCAGTCCGCTGACCACCCGCTCGACCGGGACACCCACCGCGACCGGCAGGTGGAAGAGCGAACCGACCGAGGCCCGTACGGACTTGGGGTTGTACAGGTCCACGGAGGCGTCGGTCAGCACGACCGCGTCGGCGCCGGCGGCGTCCGCGCAGCGCAGCACCGTGCCGGCGTTGCCGGGGTCACGGACGTTGGCGAGCACCGCGACCAGCTGCGGGCGGGCGGCGAGGATCTCCTCGAAGGGCGAGTCGAGGAACTCGCAGACGCCGAGCAGACCCTGGGGGGTGACGGTCTGGGAGATGTCGGCGACGGTCTTGTCGTCGGCGAGGTGGACCCGCACCCCGGCCGCGTGGGCCGCCTCGATGATCTCGGTGTGCCGCTCGGCGGCCTCGACGGTGGCGAACAGCTCGATGAGCGTGGGCGTACCGCCGGTGCGGTGCGCGATGGCCTCCCGTACGGCCTGCGGGCCCTCTGCGATGAACCGGCGCTCCTTGCCGCGGAAGGCGCGGCGGGCCAGCCGCCGGGCGGCGGTGACACGCGGGGAACGCGGGGAGATCAGCTCGGGGGTGCCCATGGGCGGCGGCTCGCTTCTGTTGTGCGGTGCGTGGGGGTCCCGGTCCGTGGACCGGGCCGGGTCCGGAAAAGCGGCGGACCCGCAGGCCGGGGCCTGCGGGTCCGTCATCGCTTCGTCAGGCTGAAGTTCAGGCAGCCTTCGGGGCGTTGACGTCGCTCGGAAGCGCCTTCTGCGAGGCCTCGACGAGCGCGGCGAACGCGTTGGCGTCGTTGACCGCGAGGTCGGCCAGGATCTTGCGGTCCACCTCGATGTTGGCGGCCTTCAGACCCTGGATGAAGCGGTTGTAGGTCATGCCGTTGGCGCGGGCAGCGGCGTTGATGCGCTGGATCCACAGCTGACGGAAGTCGCCCTTGCGCTTCTTGCGGTCGTTGTAGTTGTAGACGAGGGAGTGGGTGACCTGCTCCTTCGCCTTGCGGTACAGGCGGGAGCGCTGGCCACGGTAGCCGCTGGCCTGCTCGAGGATCGCCCGGCGCTTCTTGTGGGCGTTGACTGCCCGCTTGACGCGTGCCACTTGTTAACTCCTTGTAGCGGGGCCGTGGTTGTCGTCACAACGGCCCGAATCGATTGGGTCCCGGTCCGAGTCGCGCGCCCCCGGTCAGCGGGGCGCGTCGGCTCACTTGCCGAGAAGCTTCTTGATCTTCGCGGCGTCGCCCGGGGCCATCTCGGCGTTGCCGGAAAGGCGACGCGTCACGCGGGACGACTTGTGCTCGAGCAGGTGGCGCTTGCCGGCGCGCTCACGCAGCACCTTGCCGGAACCGGTGACCTTGAAGCGCTTGCTGGCACCGCTGTGCGTCTTGTTCTTCGGCATGCGCCGTTCTCTCCTCGTCATTGGCGCTCCCGCAGGCACGGACCGGCGAGCGGGAGCGTCATGTATATCGATTGATGTCCGGGGCGGGGCGCCCCGGCGCGAACCGGGGCCGACGCCTCGGGGTCACGCCCCGGTGGGCTCCTCGGCGGGCTCCTCCGCAGAAGCTCCACCCTGGCGCTCCGCCTTGCGGGCGGCCTGCGCCTCACGGGCCTCGGCCATCGCCTCGGTCTTCTTCTTGTGCGGACCGAGAACCATGATCATGTTTCGGCCGTCCTGCTTCGGATTCGACTCGATGAAGCCGAGGTCCTCCACGTCGGACGCGAGCCGCTGCAACAGCCGGAAGCCCAGCTCGGGGCGGGACTGCTCGCGACCACGGAACATGATCGTGATCTTGACCTTGTCACCCTGCTTGAGGAACCGGACGACGTGACCCTTCTTGGTGTCATAGTCGTGCGGGTCGATCTTCGGCCGGAGCTTCATCTCCTTGATGACCGTGTGCGCCTGGTTCTTGCGCGCCTCACGGGCCTTCATGGCCGACTCGTACTTGAACTTCCCGTAGTCCATGAGCTTGCAGACGGGCGGGCGAGCGTTCGCCGCCACCTCGACCAGGTCGAGGTCGTACTCCTGAGCAAGCTCAAGGGCCTTGGCAAGCGGAACAATCCCGACCTGCTCGCCGCTGGGACCGACAAGTCGCACTTCGGGAACGCGAATCCGGTCGTTGATGCGGGGCTCGGCGCTGATGGATCCTCCTCGGTAGCACCACGCGACGGCCTGGCGGACTGCCGCGTAACGTCTTTTCGGTGTGACCAACCGAGCGGTACATGAAAAATGCCCCGGACGGGACACAGGCGGGGCTCCACATAGATCTGGAGCACCGCCGCGAAGTCTCCGCGGGGCGCAGCCGGACCGTTGACCCGCCAACCGTGAGGTCGGTCGGGTGGGAGATCGGAGCCTCCACTTGTGGGCCGGTCACATGCGTGTCCGGCCGGTCGGAACACCAGAATACACGAGTCAAGGGGTGGCACCCACTTCTGTGCGGGCGCGGACCCGCTCCGGGACCGGGACAACGCTCCCGGACGCGGGGTCCGGGCGGGCTGCCCATAGGCTGGAGGCGTCCCCTCAGCAGGAAGAAGCCCGAAGACATGAGTGACCAGACCCCGCAGCAGCCCGACGCAGCGCACGCGGCGAATCCCGACTTCGACGCCATGACCCGTGATATCGCGGAGGTCCCGGCGGTCGAGGTGATCACCACGGTCGCGGTGCATCTGATGAGTTCGGCGGCGGTCAACCTCGGGCTCGCCGAGGAGGGCGCGGCGCACAAGGACCTCGACGAGGCGCGCAAGCTCATCCAGGCGCTGGCCGGGCTGGTCACCGCCAGCGCCACCGAGATCGGCTCGTACCACGCGGCCCCGCTGCGCGACGGTCTGAAGTCGCTCCAGCTGGCCTTCCGCGAGGCGTCGGTCGTGCCGGACGAGCCGGGCCAGGGCCCCGGGGAGAAGTACACCGGCCCCGTTTACGGCTGAGCCGGGCGGCGGAGCGCCGCACACACGGGACGACGGGCCCCGGCCGGGATGCGGCCGGGGCCCGTCGTGCGTGCGGTGCGGGCTCTGCGCCTCAGGGCCCGTCATCTGCGGGCTCGTAGGGCATCGGCTCGTCGGCGACGAGGACCGGCTCGTGCGGCGGATGGGTGATCTGGTGGACCACCGCCGCGACGGCGGCGCCGATCAGGGGCGCGACGATGAACAGCCACAGCTGGGTGATGGCCGCGCCGCCCGCGAACAGCGCCGGGCCGATGGAGCGCGCCGGGTTCACGGAGGTGCCGTCCAGCGGGACGCCGATGAAGTGGACGGCGGCCAGGGCCAGGCCGATGGCCATGCCGTTGAAGCCGATCACGGCCACCTTGTGGGTGACCGAGAGCCACACGTAGACCAGCAGGAAGGTCATCAGTATCTCGGCGACGAAGGCACCGCCGAGGTTGAGGTGGACCGCCGAGCGGTCGCCCCAGCCGTTGGTGCCGAAGGACCCACTGGTCTGGAGGCCCGGGATCTGCTTGGCGACCAGGAAGAGCAGGGCCGCGCCGGCGATGGCGCCGACCACCTGGGCGATCCAGTACTCGGTGGCCGTCCGCAGGGTGATCCGGCGGGCCAGCAGCATGCCCAGGGTCACCGCGGGGTTGAAGTGGCAGCCCGAGATCGGGCCGAGGGCGTAGGCCAGCGCCACCATGGTGAAGCCGAAGGCCAGGGCGATGCCGAAGGTGCCGATGTACTCGCCCGCCAGCACTGCCGAGCCGACGGCGAAGAACACCAGGAGCAGGGTGCCGAGGAACTCGGATACGACCGTGCGGGTCAATACCGACGAGATCTCCGTTTTCTCCATGGGGGCTCTCCTCGCGTGGATCTTGAGCTCTCCTCGCATTGTGCGGCCCTGGAGACGAACCCGCCCGTTGGCGGCCGGGGGCCCGGCCGGTGGCCCCGGGCCCCGGCCGTGGGTGTCAGCGCCGGTGGAACGGGTCCCCGGCCGTCGCGCCGCCGGGCGGCAGCAGGGCCAGATCCAGGCCCCGGACGAGCCGGGCGCGCAGCACCTCGTCGGTGGCCAGGGCCTGCGCCAGCCGCTGGGCGACCTCCGCGGCCGGGGCGTCGGGCGCCAGGCCGAGGGCGAGGGTGGCGTCGGTTTCGGCGGAGGGCAGGAGGTGGGCGACGAGCACCCCGGGCTCGGCGTCGAGGAGGGTGCGCAGGGCGTCGGTGACGGCCGGGTCCGCGAGCGGGTCGGCGCTGGTGCGGCCCTCGGCGAGCGCGCGCAGGGCGGGGCCGGTGAGCTGGTAGGTGACCGGTCCTGCCAGGTCGACGACCACGGTGTCGGCCTGCTCGTGGGAGGCGGCGAGCAGCGCCTGCGGCAGCGGGACCGCGACCGGGCGGGCGTCGGGGCGCCAGCGCTGGAGAGTCTCCATGGAGGTGAAGGCGGGGAGGGCGCGGCGGCCGTCCGGGGCCTGGAGGGTGGGGACGGCCATATCGCTGGTCTTCTCCCGGCGCAGGCCGTCGGGTCCGGTCTCGACCTCACCGAGGACGGCCACCACGGGCACCAGGACGCGTGCGCCGGCCAGCGCCGACAGCAGCTCGGGCTCGGCGCTCCGGTCCCGGTCGTAGGCCGCCAGGGCCGCGGTCAGGGCCGGGTCGGCGGAGCCGTCGTCGTCGCCGAAACCGGGGTCGGGAATGTTCTTCTGCACGCGCCCGAGCGTATCGGGTGGCGGGACGGCGTCACCGGGTGCGGGGGCGCCGGTGGACCGCGACCGGTTCAGGGGCCGTACTTCCGGCTGCGCCAGAGGACGGCGGCGGCCGCGAGGAAGGCCACGCCCACGGCGCCGGCGGTCCAGGGGAGCCAGGGGGTGCCGGTGTCCACGGCGTCGTCCGCGGTGGGGCCGGGGCCGAAGTAGCGGTCGGCGTAGGCGGCAGGGGACGGCTTCTGCGCGGTGGGCCGGAGATCCGCCGCCGCTTCGAGGGCGGCGGCGGGGTCGATCAGGCCCGCGCCGTAGTCGTCGTCACGGCCGCCCTCGGGGCTGTCCTGCGCGGTGGAGGTGAGCAGCCGGCGGATCTGGGCCGGGCTCAGGTCGGGGTGCGCGGAGCGGATCAGGGCGATGGCGCCGGAGACGAAGGCGGCGGCGGGGCTGGTGCCCCAGCCCGAGAGATAGTCGTCTTCGGGGTCCGCCATGATGATGTCGTAGCCGGGGGCGCTGACCGTGGCGTACCAGTGGCGGGTGGAGAACCGGGCGCGGCCGCCCAGGTGGGTGACGGCGGTGGCCGTGATGACGCCCGGGTAGGCGGCGGGGTAGGAGACGCGGTTGCCCTTCTCGCCGCCGTTGCCCGCGGAGGCGACGACGGGGATGCCCTTGCCGAGGGCGTACTGGATGGCGGCGTCCTCACGGGGCTCGGGGTGCGCGGATTCGCTGTCGTCGCCCAGCGACATATTGATCACGTCGGCGCCGTGGTCGGCGGCCCAGCGGATGCCGTCGGCGAGCGCGCCCGCCTTCTCCGTGCGGGCCCGTCCGCGCTGCGGGTCGTCGTCCTCCAGGATCACCCGGACCGGCAGGATCCGGGCGGCCGGGGCGAGGCCCAGCACCCCGTCCTCGCGGCCCGCGCCATGGCCGTGACCGGCGATGATGCTGGCCATTCCGGTGCCGTGCCGGGCCCAGGCGGCGTCCCCGGGACCGGCCCCGAAGCCCACCAGGTCCCGTTCCGGCTCCACCTGGCCCTCCAGGTCGGGGTGGTTGGCGTCCACACCGGTGTCCAGGACCGCGACGGTGACGCCCTCGCCCTTGGTGGTGCGCCAGGCCTGCTGGGCGTGGACGGCCTGGAGGGCCCACTCCTGGGCGCGGAGGGCATCGGCCCGGGCGGGGACGGCGGGCAGTACGGCCAGCGCGGCGGAGGCCAGCGCCAGGGCGGTGCCGCGCAGCACGGTGTGCGTCATGACGAGGCCTCCGACGTCTGCGTGGGGCTGCCGGCCGCCTTGCGGAAGTCCGTCCCGATGCGGTCCGCCAGGCCCTTCGCGTCGTGGCCCAGGCCGGATTCGGCCGGGGCGGTGGTGACGCCGGGCCGGACCGCGGCCTCGGCGGGCTGCGGATCGGTGACGGTGCGGCCGTCGGCGAAGCCGGAGACGGCGTAGACCACGACCGGGATGTCGGTGAGGATCCGGACGGTCCAGCTGGCCCGCTGGGTGCGCCCGAAGCCCTCGGCCGGGGTCCCCTTGGCGGCGTACGGCAGCGGCAGCAGGTCGGTGCGGGTGCCCAGACTCCTGGTGCTGAAGCGGGTGTTGAGGGCCATCATCCCGGGCTGGTCGGCCTTGGTGATCTGCGCTCCGACCGTGATGACGCTGCTGCGGGTGGCATCGGCGTAGGTGGCGCGCAGCAGCCGGGTGCAGCCGGCCCGGGCGAGCGCCGCGGCGAGCTTCGGGTCGTAGGCGTGGCCGCAGGCGCCGTCCGGGGCGACGGCGATCCGGGTCCAGGTCCGGTCGGCGCCGCCGGGTCCGACGCCCAGGCCGTTGACGGTGCGCGGGAAGAGCCGGTCGACCGGGGTGTTGTGCCAGACGTCGCGGCCCTTGGCGAAGACGGCCTCGGCGGTGGGCGGGGCGGCGTCGGCCTCGTCGGTGAGCCAACTCCCGGCCGCGGCAGCGCCGATGAGGCCGATGCCGAGGACGAGGCAGGCCGCGGCGGCGAGCAGCCGGGGGCCGGGGCGGCGGACGGACAGCGGCCGTCCCGGTGTGCCGGGGGCGGGACCGACGCCCGGGTGCGGGGCGGCGGTCGGTGGCCAGGGCAGGTGCGGCGGACGCTCGGCCGCGGGCCGGGGCGGCAGGCTGCCGGGGGCCGCCGAGGGGCCGGCGGCCGGGTGGCGGGGGGCCGGCGGGGCGCCCGGCCCGCTGCCGGCGGCGGGTTCACGGGAGTCGCCCCACAGCTTCTGGCTGTTGGCCAGGTGGAAGGCGGCGGTGTCGCGGAAGGCGGCGGGGCGGCCGGCGGGCGGCGGAGGGGTGGGGGCGGCCGCCGGGGCGCCGGGCGCACGGTCCGGCCGGGGTGGCGGCTGCGCACCGGTGGGCGGCGGGACGGTGGGGCGCGGCGGGACGGGGTGCGTCCCGGGTTCCGGTGCCGGCGGCTCGGCCGGCACCCGGCGCAGCACGGTCGTCCGCGGGTCCCCCTCGGGCTCCGGCATGCCGGCCGGGGCGGGCTGCCGGGGCGGCTGCGGGGGTATCGGTGGAATGTGCCGGGCATCGGCGAATTCGGCGTCGGTGCTCACCCGCGCTCCCCCTTGCACCGCTGACCTCCGGGCCCGATCCGCAATCGGGGCACGGTGGTTCGTATCCGGACAACACGCCGCTGACCTGCTGGTTGCGGTGTCGAGCCACTGTAAGGGCTGGCACCGTCGGTGCTCCAACCCCTGTCCGCTCTGTCGCAATCTCTCCCCTACCCAGTGGTAGCGGGGTCTGGCAGGCTGCGGCCATGCCCCCCTACACATCCGGCGCGGATGCCGACAAAGCCGCCTACGACCGGGCCACCGCCTCCCTCGACGCACCGCTGGCGGTCGTCGACCTGCGGGCCTTCGACGCCAACGCCGCCGATCTGGTGCGCCGCTCGAAGGGCAAGCCGATCCGGGTGGCGAGCAAGTCCGTGCGCTGCCGGGCGCTGCTGGAACGGGTGCTGGCGCGGGACGGCTTCGCGGGAATCATGAGCTTCACGCTCGCCGAGTCGCTGTGGCTGGCGCGCTCGGGCTTCCGGGACGTCCTGCTGGCGTATCCGTCGGCGGACCGGGCGGGCTTCGCCGAGCTGACCGCCGATCCGGAGCTCGCGGCCGCGGTGACGGTGATGATCGACGACCCGGTGCAGCTGGATCTGATCGACGCCGCCCGGCCGTCCGGCGGGCCGGGCGAGGAGGTGCGGGTGTGCCTGGAGTTGGACACCTCCTACCGGCTGCTGGGCGGGAAGGTGCGGGTCGGTGCCCGCCGCTCTCCCCTGCGCACGCCCGCCGAACTGGCGGCGCTGGCCCGGTCGGTGGTGCGCCGCCCCGGGTTCCGGCTGGCGGGGCTGATGGCCTACGAGGGGCATGTGGCGGGGGTCGGTGACGAGGTCGCCGGAAAGCCGGTGTTCTCGCGGACGATCCGGGTGATGCAGGCGGCGGCGCGCAAGGAGCTGGCGCAGCGGCGCTGGGCGGCCGTCCGGGCGGTGCGGGCGGTGGCGCCGCGCCTGGAGTTCGTCAACGGCGGCGGGACGGGCAGTGTGCAGCACACCGCGGCGGAGGCGGCGGTCACCGAGATCGCGGCCGGGTCGGGGCTGTATGTGCCGCGGCTGTTCGACAACTTCCGTTCGTTCAGCGGGCGTCCGGCGGCGCTGTTCGCCCAGCCGGTGGTGCGCCGGCCGGGCCCCGGGGTGGTGACGGTGCTGGGCGGCGGCTATCCGGCGTCGGGGGTGGCGGGCCCGGACCGGCTGCCGGTGCCGTATCTGCCCGCCGGACTGCGCTACGACCCGCAGGAGGGGCCCGGGGAGGTGCAGACTCCGCTGCTGGGGCCGGCCGCGGACGGGCTGCGGATCGGCGACAAGGTGTGGTTCCGGCATGCGAAGGCCGGTGAGCTGTGTGAGCGGTTCTCCACGCTGCATCTGGTCGACGGGGACCGGGTGGTGGACACGGTGCCGACGTACCGGGGGGAGGGACACGCCTTCCTGTGAAGGCGCGCCCCCCGTCCCGTTCCTGCCGTCAGCCGTGGATGCGGTCCTGCTGGTCGGGCACGATGCTGCCGTCCGCGCGGCGGACCGGCCCGAGGGTGCCGTCCGGCCGGGTGTAGCCGGTGGTCGCGCACGGGTACGGGTCGGCCTGGCGCTTCTTCGGCTCGATGAACATCGGGTTGACCAGCCAGCGGTGGTCGGCGTTGTCGTACGCCCGGCACATCAGCTCGGGCTTGTTGCGGTTGATGGCCAGGTGCCCGGCGGTGGCGTCACCGACGAAGGTCACATCGGTCTCCGCGTCGCCCGCGGCGAAGGCCGGGCGGTGTGCCCGGTCCTGCTGCTGCCAGGCCCTGGCGCCCTTGACGTGGAAGATCTCCTGGTTGATCCAGCAGCGCTTGCCGTCCATGTACGTCAGGACCTCGCCGTGGGTGTCCTTGACGTCGCCGCAGCCCTGGACGCCCGTGGTGAGCTTGCCGTCGCGGACGAGGTTGCGGATGCCGATGGTGTGGTGGCGGTCGATGCCCACCCCGGGCGCCCAGGCCCGTACCAGCGGCTCGGCCGACGCGGAGACGATGTAGACGTCGAAGCCGGCCTTCTGGAGGGTGCCGATGAGGTCGCGCTGCTGGTCGTAGTAGCGGACGTAGCCGGCCATCGTGTGCGTGCCGACCTTCTGTTCCGCACCGATCGGCGCGGCGAGGTTCTCGGCGCGCGCGGCGCGGGCGTAGCCGGTCAGCCGCTCCGGGCTGTGACCGGCGAACAGCTGGGTGATCCAGACGTATTCGGGGACGGTGCGGCGGTGGTTCCACTCGCCCTCGAACGCGGGCTTGCCGGTGGAGGTCTTGGCGTCCTCGTAGATGTCGAGGATCTCGTCGGTGCAGCCGGTGTCCGTCGACGTCGGCAGCGGCTTGCCGGCCGGTACGGACGTGCCGCAGGCCGTGGTCAGCGCGCGGGCGGCGTCATCGGTCATCCACTTGTTGGTGGCCTTCCAGCTCGCGGGGCGCAGCACCTTGTCGTGGCGCAGCATCCAGGCCAGCGTGGCGTCGGAGATGTCGTTCTTGACGACGGTGTTGTCCCAGTCGAAGGTCGCGACCGGCCGCGTGCCCCCGGAGCCGGAGCAGCTGCCCCGCTCGTCGATCATCTTCTGGAGCTCGGCACGGTTGTCGCCGTACCAGCCCTTGGTCACATGGAGGGTGGGGCAGTGGCGGGGGGCCGGGCCCGCCGTGGCCGTTTGGGCGACGGCGACGCCGCCTCCGCCCAAGACTGCGAGGGCAGCACCCGCTGCCATCCAGCGACGCTTGGTGAGCATGGAACGCACTCCTGTCGAACGAAGAACCGAAGGCGGACGCTAGCGTACGGCGGCCGGGCGTCGTTTGACGTCCGGCCGCCGTGACGGTTGCACGCAGGTGAACAGCGCGCGTTTAGAGGGGAGTCACGTACGCGCCCGCGATACCGCCGTCGACCAGGAACTCGGCGGCGTTGACGAACGAGGAGTCGTCGCTGGCGAGGAAGGCGACCGCGGAGGCGATCTCCTCGGGCTCGGCGAACCGGCCGACCGGGACGTGCACCAGGCGGCGCGCGGCGCGCTCGGGGTCCTTGGCGAACAGCTCCTTCAGCAGCGGGGTGTTGACCGGCCCCGGGCACAGCGCGTTGACCCGGATGCCCTCGCGGGCGAACTGCACGCCCAGTTCGCGGGACATCGACAGCACGCCGCCCTTGGAGGCGGTGTAGCTGATCTGGGAGGTGGCGGCGCCCATCACGGCCACGAAGGACGCGGTGTTGATGATGGATCCCTTGCCCTGGCGCTGCATGTAGGGCAGTGCGTGCTTGCAGCAGAGGTACACCGAGGTGAGGTTGACCTCCTGGACGCGCTTCCAGGCGTCCAGGCCGGTGGTGAGGATGGAGTCGTCGTCGGGCGGGGAGATCCCGGCGTTGTTGAAGGCGATGTCGACCGAGCCGTAGGTGTCGAAGGCGGTCTTGTAGAGCGCCTCGACCTGCTCGGAGTCGGTCACATCGACCTGGACGTAGGTCCCGCCGACCTCTTCGGCGGCGGCCTTGCCGGCCACCTCGTCGATGTCGGCGCAGACGACGTTGGCGCCTTCGGAGGACAGTCGGCGGGCGGTGGCCAGGCCGATGCCGCTGCCGGCTCCGGTGATCACGGCGGTACGGCCGACGAGGCGGCGGCACACTGCGGTCTGGTCGGTCACTTAGCTCTCCTCGGTGCTGATGAAGATGTTCTTGGTCTCGGTGAACGCGGACAGCGCGTCCGGGCCCAGCTCACGGCCGAGTCCGGACTGCTTGAACCCGCCGAAGGGGGTCCAGTAGCGCACGCTGCTGTGGGAGTTGACGGAGAGGTTGCCGGCCGCGACGGCGCGCGAGACCCGCAGCGCCCGGCTCACGTCACGGGTCCACAGCGAGCCGGACAGTCCGTAGTCGGTGTCATTGGCGATCCGGACCGCCTCGGCCTCGTCCTCGAAGGGGAGGACGACCGCGACCGGGCCGAAGATCTCCTCGACGGCCGTACGGTCGCCGGGGCGCCCCTCCAGGACGGTGGCCGGGTACCAGAAGCCCTTGCCGGCCGGCGCCTCGCCGCGGATGGCGGCCGGGGCGCTCTCGGGGACGTAGGACCGTACCCGCTCGCGCTGGGCGGCGGAGCTCAGCGGGCCCATCTGGGTGGCCGGGTCGGCCGGGTCGCCGACGGTGAACGCCTTGACCGCGGGCTCCAGCAGCTCCATGAAGCGGTCGTACACGGAGCGCTGGACGAGGATGCGGCTGCGGGCGCAGCAGTCCTGGCCGGTGTTGTCGAGGAAGGAGCCGGGGGCGGCGGCCGCGGCGGCCTCGACATCCGCGTCGGCGAAGACGATGTTGGGGCTCTTGCCGCCGAGTTCGAGGGTGAGCCGCTTCGTCTGCGTGGCACAGCGGGCGGCGATCTGCCGGCCGGTGGCGGTGGAGCCGGTGAAGACGACCTTGGCGACGCCGGGGTGGTCGACCAGCGCGGTGCCGGTGACCGGCCCCTCACCGGGCAGGACCTGGAAGAGGCCCTCGGGGAGCCCGGCCTCCAGCGCCAGCTCGGCGAGCCGCAGCGCGGTGAGCGGGGTGGTCTCGGCGGGCTTGAGCAGGACCGCGTTGCCGGCCGCGAGCGCGGGGGCGGTGCCCCACGCGGCGATCGGCATCGGGAAGTTCCAGGGGGCGATGACGGCGACGACGCCGAGCGGCTCCTGGACGGTGATGTTGAGTCCGCCGGCGACCGGGATCTGGGTGCCGGTCAGCCGCTCCACTCCCCCGGCGGCGTAGTGCAGCAGATCGCGGACATTGCCGGCTTCCCACCGGGCGTTGCCCAGCGGGTGCCCGGCCTCCTTGAGTTCGAGCTCGGCAAGCGGCTCGATGTGGGCGTCGACGACCTCGGCGAACCGGCGCAGGATCCGGGCCCGGTCGCCGGGTGCCACGGCGGCCCATGTCTCCTGGGCTCCGGCTGCCCGCCGGACCGCGGCGTCGACCTCTTCGGGGGAGGTGGTGGGGACGGTGGCCACCACTTCCTCGGTGGCCGGATTGATGATCTTCAGCTCGTGCAACACGGGTGGTTCCTTACATGCGCTCGAAGGAGCGGAAGCGCTCCCAGTCCGTGACGGCGGCGTCGTAGGAGTCCTGCTCGACGCGGGCCATGTGGCGGTAGTGGTCGACGACCTCGTCGCCGAACGCCGCCCGGGCGATCGCGCTCTGCTCCCACAGCTCGGCGGCCTCGCGCAGGGTCGTGGGGACATGGGCGGCGTCGCCGGTGTAGGCGTTGCCGGTGGTCGCCTCGGGGAGCTCCAGTTCGTGCTCTATGCCGTACAGACCCGCCGCGACCATGCCGGCGACCGCGAGGTAGGGGTTCACATCGCCGCCGGGCAGCCGGTTCTCCAGGCGGTGGGCGCGGCCGTGGCCGACCACCCGCAGGGCGCAGGTGCGGTTGTCGGGGCCCCAGGCGACGGCGGTGGGCGCGAAGGAGCCGGGGCGGAAGCGCTTGTAGGAGTTGATGTTGGGCGCGTAGAGGAGGGTGAAGTCACGCATCGCGGCGACCTGGCCGGCCAGGAAGTGCTGCATGGTCTTCGACATGCCGTACGGGCCGTCGTCGTCGGCCAGCACCGGCCGGCCGTCCGCGTCCTGGAGCGAGAGGTGGATATGACAGGAGTTGCCCTCGCGCTCGTCGTACTTCGCCATGAAGGTGAGCGACATGCCCTCCTGGGCGGCGATCTCCTTGGCGCCGGTCTTGTAGATGCTGTGCTGGTCGCAGGTGGTGAGGGCCTCGTCGTAGACGAACACGATCTCGTGCTGGCCGAGGTTGCACTCGCCCTTGGCGGACTCGACGGTCATGCCCGCCGCGCCCATCTCGTTGCGGATCCGGCGCAGCACGGGTTCGACGCGGCCGGTGCCGAGGACGGAGTAGTCGCCGTTCCACTGGTTCGCGGGGTTCATCCCGCGGTAGCCGCGGGACCAGGCGTCCTCGTAGGAGTCCTTGAAGAGCATGAACTCCAGCTCGGTGCCGGCGTGGGCGCTCCAGCCCCGCTCGGCGAGCCGGTCGAGCTGGCGGCGCAGGATCTGCCGGGGCGAGGCGACGACCGGCGAGCCGTCGTGCCAGGCGAGGTCGGCGGTGATCAGGGCGGTGCCGGCGTTCCAGGGGGTGCGGCGCAGGGTGCCGGGGTCGCCGTGCATGGCGAAGTCGCCGTAGCCCCGTTCCCAGGAGGACATCGCGTAGCCCTCGACGGTGTTGAGGTCGACATCGACGGCGAGGAGGTAGTTGCAGCCCTCCGTACCGTGGTCGAGGACGGTGTCCAGGAAATATCGGGCCGCGAACCGCTTGCCCTGGAGCCTGCCTTGCATATCGGTGAAGGCGAGGACGACAGTGTCGATCTCCCCGGCGTCGACGAGGACCCTGAGCTCCTCGACGGAGAGTGGGGGCGTGCGGTCTGCCACGGTATTGCCTCCTGTCACTGCATCCGGAGGTCATAAGGTAGGCACACGAACCATTGATTGGGAAGGGGTATCGATGGAGAGTGCGGCTGATCGGCTGGCACCGGTGCTGCGGCCGGTGCGGGCGGGCAACGGTTTCGAGGAAGCCCTGGAGCAGATACTCCAGATCGTCCGGCTCGGCCTGGTGCCCCAGGGTGAACGGCTGCCCGCGGAGCGGGAGTTGGCCGAGCGGCTCCAGATCAGCCGGGTCACCCTGCGCGAGGTACTGAAGGTACTCCAGGACGAGGGCCTGGTGGAGAGCCGGCGCGGGCGCTACGGCGGCACGTTCGTCCGGGTGCGCTCGGAGAACCACGGCGAGGCCGAGCTGCGGCGCCGGATCGAGAAGGTCGACGTCGAGGACACCCTGCGCTTCCGGGAGGTGCTGGAGGTGGGCGCGGCCGGGCTGTGCGCCGCCCACGGGCTGTCCGACGCGCAGAGCGACCGGCTGCGCACGGCGCTCGCGGCGACCCAGGACGCCCCGCTCGCCGACTACCGCAGGCGCGACACCCTGCTGCATCTGACGCTCGCGGAGCTGTCCGGCTCCCCGTCGCTGGCGGCGCAGTACGCGGCCGTACGGGCCCGGGTGAACGATCTCCTGGACTGCATTCCGCTGCTCGTCCGGAATCTGGAGCACTCCCAGACCCAGCACACCGCACTGGTCGAGGCGGTGCTGGAGGGCGATGCGGACGGGGCGCGCGAGGTCATGCGGGAGCACTGCTGCGGGACCGCGGCGCTGCTGCGGGGCTTCCTGACCGCCCCGTCACCCTGAGCGCCCGCCCGGGGACGGTGAGCGCGCGTTCACCATTCTTTTACGTACAGGTCTTGCGCTGCGCCGACCCGCCAGCAAAGGTATGCGGCTAAACCTTTGCTCGTTATCCCCTCGGCGAGGCAGGAGCGGCTCATGGCCGACAACACGGAAACGCAGACCGCACCGCCCCCCGGGTCCGCGGGCGGCGCATCCCCCGACGAGACCTATCTGGAGCGGCGGACCCTGCGCCGTGGCAGCGCGGGACCGCTGCTGCTGACCGGCCTGGGCGTCGCCTATGTCGTCTCCGGCGACTTCTCGGGATGGAACAACGGTCTGGCGCAGGGCGGCTTCGGCGGCCTGGCGATCGCCGCCGTCCTGATGGGCCTGATGTACACCTGTCTGGTCTTCGCGCTGGCGGAGCTGGCCTCGATCCTGCCGACCGCGGGCGGCGGCTACGGCTTCGCCCGGCGCGCCCTGGGCACCTGGGGCGGCTTTCTGACCGGCACCGCGATCCTGATCGAATATGTGCTGGCGCCCGCCGCGATCTCCATCTTCATCGGTGACTACGTCGAATCGCTCGGCCTGTTCGGTCTGCACTCCAGCTGGCCGGTCTATCTCGCCTGCTTCGTGATCTTCATCGGTATCCATCTGTGGGGCGTGGGCGAGGCACTGCGCTTCAGCCTGATCGTCACCGCCATCGCGGTCGCCGCGGTCGTCGTCTTCGCGATCGCCGCACTGACCGACTTCCATGTCGACTCGCTCAACGACATCCCCGTCAAGGCCGGCGCCTTCGGGGCCAACTCCTGGCTGCCGTTCGGCATCCTGGGGATCTGGGCGGCCTTCCCGTTCGGCATGTGGTTCTTCCTGGGCGTCGAGGGCGTCCCGCTGGCGGCCGAGGAGACCAAGGACCCGGCCCGTTCGCTGCCCAGGGCGATGGCCGCCGCGATGGGCATCCTGCTGGTCCTCGCGCTGATCACCTTTGTCGCCGCGACCGGTGCGCGTGGCTCGGCGGCGATCCAGTCGGTGGGCGATCCGCTGGTCCAGGCGCTCCAGCCGGACGGCAAGCCGACCACCGTCAGCCGGATCGTCAACTACGCGGGGCTCGCGGGCCTGGTGGCCTCCTTCTTCTCCCTGATCTTCGCCGGTTCCCGCCAGCTCTTCGCGCTCTCCCGGGCCGGCTATCTGCCCCGCTTCCTCTCCCTGACCAGCCGCCGCAAGGCCCCCTACCTGGGCCTGCTGGTGCCCGGCGCGCTGGGCTTCGCGCTGGCCGCGGCCACCGGCGACGGCGCGCGGATGCTCAATGTCGCGGTCTTCGGCGCCACCATCTCCTATGCGCTGATGGCGCTCTCGCACATCGTGCTGCGCCGCCGCGAGCCCGGACTGCCCCGCCCCTACCGCACCCCCGGCGGCATGCTGACCTCGTCCGTCGCGTTCGTGCTGGCCTGCTCGGCGCTGGTGGCGACGTTCCTGGTCGACAAGGAAGCCGCCTTCATCGCCCTCGGTGTCTACGTCGTGGCGCTCGCCTACTTCGCCTTCTACTCCCGGCACCGGCTGGTGGCCGCAGCGCCCGAGGAGGAGTTCGCGGCGCTGGCCGCGGCGGAAGCGGAGCTCGAACGCACCTGACCCGCACCCTCGGGACACGCCCCACGGCCGGCCGGGACCTCCCGGCCGGCCCCGGCACGTCCCCGCACCGCACCCACCCCACGCACGCACGGAGGACCACACCCCATGTCCCAGCCCCTCATCGGCATCAGCACCTACCAGGAAGAGGCCCGGTGGGGGGTGTGGACGCTGCCCGCCGCGCTGGTGCCCGCCGGGTACCCCCAGCTGGTGCAGCGCTCGGGCGGGCTGGCCGCGCTGCTGCCGCCGGGCGATCCGGCCACCGCCGCCGCGGCCGTCGCCCGCCTGGACGGTCTGGTGATCGCCGGCGGCGCGGATGTCCAGCCGGCGCGTTACGGGGCCGAGCCGCACCCCCGGACCGGTCCGCCCGCCCTGGACCGGGACGCCTGGGAACTGGCCCTGATCGAGGCCGCGTTGGCGGGCGGCGTCCCGCTGCTGGGCATCTGCCGCGGCCTCCAGCTGCTGAACGTGGCGCTGGGCGGCTCCCTCATCCAGCACCTCGACGGGCACGCCGGAGCGCCCGGGGTCTTCGAGCAGCACGAGATCAAGCCGGTCCCCGGGACGCTGCTGGGCCGTACGCTCCCCGAGCCGGTCGCCGTGCCGACGTACCACCACCAGGCCGTGGACCGGATCGGCCGCGGCCTGCTGGCCTCGGCGTACGCGGAGGACGGCACCATCGAGGCGCTGGAACTCCCGGGCGCCTACGGCTTCGCGCTGGCGGTCCAGTGGCACCCGGAGGCCGGGGACGACACCCGGGTGATGGACGCGCTGGTCGCGGCGGCACGCGGGACGTCCCCGGCGGAGTGAGACCGGCCGGGCTCACCCCGGCCTCAGGGCGTTCCGCGCGTCAGTCCGAGCAGGTCGCGGGCCGGTCCCGCGGGGCGCTGACCGGTGGGCCACACGGCACGCAGCTCCCGGCCGAGACGCAGTCCGCGCACCGGAATCTCCACCAGCCGGCGCGCGGTCAGCTCCTCACCGACGGCGAGTTCGCTGAGCACGGACGGCGCCGCCTCGCTCACCACCGCCGCCTTCACGGCAGTGGTGGAGGCGAGTTCCAGCAGCGGTTCGGCCAGGCCGCCGTGCCGGGCGAGCGCCGCGTCCAGCACCTGGCGGGTGCCCGAACCGCGCTCGCGCAGGATCAGGGGGGTGGCTGCCAGTTCGGCGGCGGTCAGCTCCGTACGGCGCCGGGTCCAGGGGTGGGACGGCGCGGCGACCACGATCAGCCGGTCGTGTCCGATGACCGTCCCGTCCAGCCCCGCCGGCACCTCCAGCCCCTCGACGAAACCGAGATCCGCCGCGCCCCCCAGCAACCGCTCGGCCACCACACTGGAGTTGCCCGCCAGCAGCGAGACGGCCGTGCCGGGCCACTGCGCGCGCAGGGCGATCAGCCAGCCCGGCAGCAGATACTCGGCGATCGTCATGCTGGCCGCGACCCGCAGCCGGGAATCGCGCCGCCCGCGCAGCGCCTGCGCACCCGCGTCGAACGCCTCGGCCGCCTCCACCACCCGCCGCGCCCAGTCCGTCACCAGCGCGCCGGCATCCGTCAGCCGGGAGCCGCGCGGGGAGCGCTCCACCAGCGCCACCCCCAACTGCCGCTCCATCGACCGGATACGGCTGCTGGCGGCGGGCTGGGTGATGCCCCGCGCCCGGGCGGCCCGCCCCAGACTCCCGAGCCGGGCGACGGCGAGCAGCAGCTCCAACGCGCCGAGATCCGGGACCCGGTGCGCCAGCGATATGGCGACGGGCTCGTCCTCAGCACCCATAAATCCCCCTGCACATAACTCCAGCTTATGCCCTCATAGAAACAGGGTCCCTGGTGGCGGCCGTCCGGGGCGGCGACGCTGCTCTCATGGCAACCCTCGCGCAAGCGCCTCCCCGCACCGGCACCCCGGCCCCCGGCACCCCCCACGCCCCGGCCTCGGTCCGTCATCTCGGGCCGAACTGGTACGCCGCCGTCATGGGCACGGCGATCGTCGCCAACGCCGGTGCGGTGCTGCCGTTCACCGGGCCCGGTGCGCGCACCGTGTACCAGGCGGTCTGGGCGCTGTCCGTACTGATGCTGCTGACCCTGCTGGCCGCCAGAACGGTGCACTGGGTCCGCCACGGCGACCAGGCGCGCCACCAGCTGCTGGACCCGGCCGTCGCCCCGTTCTACGGCTGTCTCGCGATGGCCCTGCTGGCGGTCGGCGGCGGCACGCTCGCGGTGGGCCGGGACGTCATCGGCATGCCGGCCGCGGTGGCCGCCGACGCCGTGCTGTGGACCGTGGGCACCCTGACCGGGCTCGTGGCCGCCGCGGCGATCCCGTATCTGATGGTGACCCGGCACCGTATCGAGCCCGGCAGCGCCTCCCCCGTCTGGCTGCTGCCGCTGGTCGCCCCGATGGTCTCGGCGGCGCTCGGCCCGGCGCTGGTGCCGCAGCTGCCGGCCGGCCAGTGGCAGCGGGCCCTGCTGCTCGGCTGCTACGCCCTGTTCGGCATGTCCCTGCTGGCCACGCTGCTCGTGCTGCCGCTGGTGCTGTCCCGGCTGATCCACCACGGCCCGCTCCCCCTGGCGCTCACCCCCACGCTGTTCCTCGTCCTCGGCCCGCTCGGCCAGTCCACCACCGCGGTGAACAACCTCGCCGACGCCGCACCGGGCGTCGTGGACCCCGCCACCGCACACGCCATGGGCGCCTTCGCGGTGCTCTACGGCGTCCCCGTGATGGGCTTCGCACTGCTCTGGCTGGCGCTCGCATCCGCGATGGTGATCCGCGCCGTCCGCCACGGCATGGGCTTCTCGATGACCTGGTGGGGCTTCACCTTCCCCCTCGGGACCTGCGTCACGGGCGCGGCGGGCCTGGCCCGGCACACCGGCCTGAGCGCCTTCGGCTGGCTCGCCGCGGCGCTGTTCGCGGCCCTCGTGACGGCGGTGGCGGTGGCCGGTGCCCGTACCGCCGTGGGCCTGATCCGCGGCCGCCTGCTGGCGCCGCCCCGGCCGGTCACGCCCTAGCGGTCCCCCGCGCCCTCACCGGGCCCCGGCCAGCGCCTGTGCCAACTCGGCCGGGGCCGCCACCAGGGACGGCCCGTACCAGGTCAGGCTGCGGCCGCTGACCAGCGCGGCGGGCAGGCCGGGGAACGCCTCGGGACCGTCCTCGGCGCTGAAGCGGTAGGGCTCGTCGGGCAGCACCACGAGATCGGCGGGCCCGGCGTTGAGTTCGTCGAGCGGGATACGGGGGTAGCGCTCGGCGTGGTCCGCGTACCGGTTCCGTACGCCGAGACGGGCCAGGACATCGCCGGCGAAGGTGTCCCGGCCCAGCACCATCCACGGCCGGCGCCAGACCGGCACCACGGCCGTCCTTCCCCAAGCTCTCCACTCCGTTCGAGCAGGGGAGACCCCAATCGCCGGGACCGGCAGATCGCGCCAGGCTGCCTCGGCGGCGTCCAGCCACTCGGGCCGGGGCAGCCCGCAGCCGGTCACCAGCACCCGCGCCAGTTCGCGCCACGCCTGGTCCAGCGTCCGCACCTCGGTGACCAGGACGGTCTGCCCGGCGGCCCGCAGTGCGGCCAGATCCTGCGGACGGTTCTCCTCCTCGTTCGCGAGCACCAGCTCCGGTGCCAGCGCCACGATCCGGCCGACGTCGGGATTCTTGGTGCCGCCGATACGGGGGACATCGAGCCCGGCGGGGTGGCTGCACCAATCGGTGACCCCGACCAGCAGCTCGGGCGCGCTCGCCGCCACCGCCTCGGTGAGGGAGGGCACCAGGGACACCACGCGCCGGGGGGAACGGTGACCGGTCATCCGCTCACGGTACGCGCCCGTCACCCCGCGGGCCGTGGGTCGCCGGCGCCCCACGGCCCGGCCCTCAGGAGCGTCCGCCGACCGTGCGCCGCAGCCAGAACGCCGCACCCGCGGCGAGCGCCAGCAGCGCCAGACCGCCGGCCGCCTGGGCGGCGTTCAGCCCCTCGACCCGGCCGTCGCGCACCGTGACGGTCTCGGTGAGGCCCGCCCCGCCCGACGCACAGTGGATGGTGACCGGGTAGCGGCCCGGCGCGACCCCCTCGGCGACCCGGGCCCGGGCACCCATCCCGCCCTCCCCCGGCCGCAGCACCACCGAGCCGAACAGCCGCGACGAGGCCCGCGCGGCACGGTCCTGGGCACACTGCCCGCCGTCGCTGATGCTCACCCGCTGTCCGGCCACCATCGGATCGGGCTCGACCCGGGCGGCGGCGGTGGGCGCGGTGAGCCCCAGGACGGTGAGGCCGAGCAGGGTCACGGCGGCGGAAGGTGCGGGCTTCACGGTCATCTCCTTCGCCGGCCGCCACCACGGCGGCCCCTCAGGAAAAACGGGCTCACAGCAGAGCGAATCACCTGTCCCACGCCGCCGCGCAGCAAACGCCGCCGGTCGGGTGATCCACCGCCCCCGCGCCGCGCAGCAACGAGCCCCGCCGCCCGGCATCTGCCGGGGACGGGGCTCACCGCACCACAGGGGCCACGTAGTTCGCGCGGCACGAGCCGCGCGAACTACGCGCCCGGTCCGCCTACTTCACCGGCGCCATCTTGTCGACGATGCCCGGATGGTCGGCGATCCACTTCTCGACGCCCTTGTTCTCGTTGCCCTTACCGGCGTCCTGGATGGCCTGCTCCAGGCTGCCGAGCTCATCGGCGCTCATCTTCCAGTTCTTCAGCCAGCCGTGGAACTCCGGGAACTTCTCCGGGAAGCTCTTGTTGCCGAGCGTCTTGATCTGGTTGTTGGCGCCCCAGGTGCCCTTGGGGTCCTTGAGCTTGGTGAGCTTGTACTTGCTGTACGCCCAGTGCGGCGACCACAGCACCACCGCGACCGGCTCCTTCTTGCGGTACGCCCGGTCCAGCTCCGTCAGCATGGCGCTGGTGCCGGCCGAGGTGACCTCGAAGTCCTGGAGGCCGTACGCGGGAGCGACGGTGTCCTTGAGGCGCTTCATCTCACCGGTGCCCGGCTCAATCCCGATGATCTTGCCCTGGAACTCGTCCTTGTGCGCCCGCAGATCGTCCATGGTCTTCACGCCCTTGACGTACGAGGGCACCGCGATCTCCAGCGAGGTCTTGTCGTACCAGGGCCCGACGTCGACCAGATCCTTCTTGTACTTGTCCCAGTACTGCTTCTGCGCGACCGGCAGCCAGCCGTCCGTCTCCACGTCGATCTGGCCCGTGGACAGTCCCGTCCACATCGGTCCGACATCGAGGTTGCGGATGTTCGGCTGGTAGCCGCGCTTCTCCAGGACGTTCTTCCACAGGTACGTGGTGGCGATGCCCTCGTCCCACGCGGGGTAGCCGATGTTCGGGGCCTTGCCGGCGTCCTTGCCCTTGGCGTAAGAGGCGCCGGCGGACGGGGCGACCTTGTCGACCAGACCGGGGTACTTCTTCAGCCAGGTGCGCACACCGTCCTGCTCATGGCCCTCACCGGCGCTCTTGATGTCGTTCTCAAGGCTGGTGAGCTGCTTCTCGTCCAGGTGGAAGTTCTTCATCCACCTGGCGACCTCGGGCTCGTCCTTGGCGAAGCCCTTACGGCCCAGCAGGTGCAGGCTGTCACCGGAGCCGAAGGAGCCCTTGGGGTCCTTGAGCTTGGTGAGCGGGTACTTGTCGTACGCCCAGTGCGGCGACCACAGCGTGACCGCGATCGGCTTCTTGGCGCGCACGGAGCGGTCCAGCTCGCTGAGCATGGACGCGGTGCTGGACTCCTGGACCTTGTACTCGCCGCCCAGGCCGTAGTCCTTGAGGACCTTCTCCTTGAGGATCTTCATCTCGCCGGCACCCGGCTCGATGCCGGTGATCTTGCCGTCGAACTCGCCGCCCTTGCCCTTGAGGTCGTCGAGGGTCTTGACGCCCTTCATGTAGGACGGGACCGCGATCTCCAGGGAGGTCTTGTCGTACCAGGCGCCGAGGTCCTCCAGCTTGTCCTGGTACTTCTTCCAGTACGAGGCGTGGGTGGTCGGCAGCCAGGCGTTGGTCTGTACGTCGATGTCACCGCGGGCCTGGCCGGCGAACAGCGGGCCGGCCTCCAGTGCCTGGACCTTGGGCTTGTAGCCGCGCTCCTCCAGGATTTCCTTCCAGAGGTACGTGGTGGCCTTGCCCTCGTCCCAGTTGACGTAGCCGAGGCTGATCGGACGGCCGTTGCCGCCGCCGCCCTGGCCGCCGCTCTTGCCCGTCATGCCCATGCCGCCGGCGAGCAGCGCCAGCACCACGATGCCGACCATGGCCACGGAGGTGGCGGGCCGCCAGTGCAGGAACTTCATACCGCCGAGCGCCGCCTGCGCCTTGGCCAGCGCCCGCCGGCCGAGCGGCGAGACCCGCTGGTTGAGCGCGCCGGTCATCCGGTCCAGGTACATGGCGAGGATGACGACCGCGAGTCCGGCCTCGGCGCCCAGCGCCACATCGACCGAGCTGATCGCGTTGTAGACGGACGAGCCGAGACCGCCGCCGCCGACCATGCCGGCGATGACGACCATGGACAGCGCCAGCATGATGACCTGGTTGATACCGGCCATGATCGTGGGCAGTGCCAGCGGCAGCTGGACGCGGAGGAGCGTGCGCCGCGGGTGGGTGCCGAACGCCTCGGCCGCCTCGACCAGTTCCGGGTCGACCTGCCGGATACCGAGCTCGGTCATCCGGACCGCGGGCGGCATGGCGAAGACGATGGTGGCGACGATGCCGGGGACGACACCGAGGCCGAAGAAGAGGATGCCGGGGATGAGGTAGACCATCGCCGGCATCGTCTGCATCAGGTCCAGCACCGGTCGCAGCACCCCGCCGACGACCCGGCTGCGGGCCGCCCAGATACCGAGCGGCACCGCGACCACCACGGTGATCAGGCAGGCCACCAGCACCAGGGACAGCGACTCGATGGTCGGGCCCCACTGTTCGACCGAGTCGATCAGGGCGAAGCCGAGGAAGGCGAGCAGGGCGGCCGGCAGACCGCGCAGCCACCAGGCGAGCACCGCGAAAATGCCGGCCAGCAGCAGCGGTTCGGGCCCGGACAGGACCGTGTGAATCGCGTCGTAGAGGCCGTTCAGCACCTTCGTGATGAGGGTGAAGAGCCAGTCGAGGTTGTCGCGCAGCCAGTTGACGGCGCTCTCTGCCCAGCTGCCTATCTGGATCCTAGGCACCGGCGATCACCTTGTCCTCGGGCTCGTTGTCCCCGGGCGCCCCGGCGGAGGTCTTCACCACGGGCTGTGCGGGGAGGGCGGGGGCCGCGTCCTGCACCGCGGGCTCGCCGAGCACCGCGAGCAGCCGCTCGGCCGGTACGGCACCGACCAGTTCACCCTTCGCGTCCGTCACCGCGACCGGCACGCTGCTGACCGAGCACGGCGCGAACAGCTCCACCAGCGGGGTGTCGACATCGACGGTCGCCGGTGCCGCGGCGCGGAACTCCGCGGCCGTGCCGAGCTTCTCGCCGTCCGGCGTGCTGCTGCCGAGCACCGTGCCGACCTCGGCCATGACCGCTCCTGCGGTCAGCACCCGGCTGCGGTCCACGTCCTGGATGAAGGACGCGACATAGTCGTTGGCGGGCCGGACGAGGATGTCCTCGGCGCTGCCGGTCTGCACGATCCGCCCGTCCCGCATCACCGCGATCTTGTCGCCGAGGCGCATCGCCTCGTTGAGGTCGTGGGTGATGAAGACGATGGTCTTCTTCAGGGTCTTCTGGAGTTCGAGCAGCTGGTCCTGCATATCGCGGCGGATCAGCGGGTCGAGCGCGCTGAAGGACTCGTCCATCAGCAGCAGATCGGCGTCGGTGGCCAGCGCCCTGGCCAGGCCCACCCGCTGCTGCATACCGCCGGACAGCTCGTCGGGCCAGGACTTCTCCCAGCCCTTGAGCCCGGTGAGTTCCAGTGCCTCGGTGGCTCGCCGGGTGCGCTCGGCGCGCGGGACGCCCTGCACCTCCAGGCCGTAGGCGGCGTTCTCCAGCACACTGCGGTGCGGGAAGAGCGCGAAGTGCTGGAAGACCATGGAGATCTTCTCGGAGCGGACCTTGCGCAGCTCCTTGTCGCTGAGCGAGGTGAGGTCCTGGCCGTCGATCCGGACGGTTCCGGCGGTCGGCTCCAGCAGCCCGTTGAGCATGCGCAGCAGGGTGGACTTACCGGACCCGGACAGACCCATGACGACGAAAATCTGGCCCTCGTCGACCTCGATCGACGCGTCGATCACCGCCGCCGTGGTGCCTTCGGCCCGCAGCTCGTCCCGGCTCGCGCCGGCTTCGAGTTTGCGGACCGCGTCCTCGGGTCGTCTGCCGAACACCTTGTACAGGTGCTCGGCTTGCAGCCTGGACACATATGCCTCTCTTGTTGTGCGAAGAACGACCTGCCACCCCCGTAGCCAGGTCGCGGAGCGCCACGGGGTCGGCCCGCGTTTACCGTCGAATAGTTGAATCCCGGCCGGTCTACTCCGGGTCCGCGTCTGCCCCTCTTTATCTGGCTCAAACGCAACGGTGAGACAGCTCACATCTGTGTGACGTATGGGGCATACGGCAAGATGCGGGATGTGACTCGACGCCTGATGCTCCTCGACACCGCCTCGCTCTACTTCCGCGCCTATTTCGGGGTACCGGAATCAGTCAAGGCTCCGGACGGCACCCCGGTGAACGCGGTGCGCGGACTGCTGGACTTCATCGCCCGGCTCGTCCAGGACCACCACCCCGATGACCTGGTCGCCTGCATGGACTTCGACTGGCGGCCCCAGTGGCGAGTCGATCTGATCCCCTCCTACAAGGCACACCGGGTCGCCGAGGAGGCCCCGGCCGGGTCCGCGGAGCCCGACGAGGAGGAGATCCCCGACACCCTCTCGCCGCAGGTCCCGGTCATCGAGGAGGTCCTGGACGCCCTGGGCATCGCCCGTATCGGAGCGGCCGGCTACGAGGCCGACGACGTCATCGGCACCCTGACCGCCAAGGCAACGGGCCCGGTGGACATCGTCACCGGCGACCGCGACCTCTTCCAGCTCGTCGACGACCGGCGCGGCATCCGCATCCTGTATCCGCTCAAGGGCGTCGGCACCCTCCAGGTCACCGACGAGGCCCTGCTGCGGGAGAAGTACGGGGTGGACGGCCCCGGCTACGCCGATCTGGCGCTGCTGCGCGGCGACCCCAGCGACGGCCTGCCCGGCGTCCCGGGCATCGGCGAGAAGACCGCCGCCAAGCTGCTGGCCACCTACGGCGATCTGGCGGGCATCATGGCCGCCGCCGAGGACCCCGCCTCGAAGGTGACCCCCGCACAGCGCAAGCGGCTGCTGGAGTCGCGCCCGTATGTGGCGGTCGCCCCGAAGGTCGTGAAGGTGGCCGCCGATGTGCCGGTGCCCACCGTCGACCACGCCCTCCCCGTCGAACCTGCCGACCCGGAGCGCCTCGAAGCACTGGCCGCCCAGTGGGGCCTGGGTGGCGCCCTCCAGCGGCTGCTCCTCACACTTCGCCGGTGAACTGTTAGGTTAGGTATACCTAATAACCTTGGCGTCAGGGGAGATTGCCGTGGCAGCAGAGCGTCCGTCCCGCAAGAAGCCCGCCCTACACCGTGCCCGGGTGCGGCGCACCGAGCAGCTCACGCCGCACATGGTCCGGGTGGTGCTGGGCGGTGAAGGGCTGGCGGAGTTCACCGCGGGCGAGTACTCCGACCATTACGTCAAGCTGGTCTTCCCGCGGCCCGGCGTCAGTTACCCCGAGCCGTTCGACATCGCGCGGATCCGCGAGGAGTTCCCGCGCGACCAGTGGCCCAGCACCCGTACGTACACCGTCCGCACCTGGGACGCCGTGACCCGCGAGCTGGCCGTGGACTTCGTGGTGCACGGCGACGAGGGCCTGGCCGGGCCCTGGGCGGCCGCGGCCCGGCCGGGCGACGAGATCTTCCTGCTCGGCCCCGGCGGCGCCTACGTCCCGGAGGCCGCGGCCGACTGGCATCTGCTGGCGGGCGACGAGAGCGCCCTGCCGGCCATCGCGGCCTCGCTCGCCCGGATGCCCGCGGGGGTGCCGGTGCACGCCTTCATCGAGGTGGCGGGGCCGGAGGAGCGCCAGGAGCTGGCCGCGCCGGCCGGCGCCGAGATCAGCTGGCTGTACCGCGGCGCCGCCCCGGTCGGCCGCGAACTGGTCGCCGCCGTCCGCGCGTTGACGTTCCCGTCCGGCCGGGTCCAGGCGTTCGTCCACGGTGAGGCCGGCTTCGTGAAGGAACTGCGGCGGCTGCTCCGCGTGGAGCGCGAGATCCCCCGCGAGGCCCTGTCCATCTCCGGCTACTGGCGCACCGGCCACGACGAGGACGGCTGGCAGGCCGCCAAGCGCGACTGGAACCAGCAGGTCGAGGCCGAACAGGAGCCCGCCGCGGCGGCGACTTCCTGACCCACCGGAGCCCTACGGGCCCTTTCCCGGCGAGCGCGTCGCGGGGGAAGGGCCCGTCGGCGTACGGGGGCCGGGAAGCGCCGCACGGGGGCCGGGAGTTGGCTGCGGCCGAACCCGGCCGCCCACCGCACTCCGGCGCCCACTGCACCGATAGGGCGCGCCGCGCGCCCTATCGGCCGCTCGCCCCCTCGGCCCCCTCCATCCCGGCCCCCTCCGCGAGACTCTCGAACCTGCGGGCCGACCACTCCACATGCGCGAGCCGGCGCATCGCCGAGAGGACCGCGTCCCCCAGGACGGTCCCCACCACGACACTCTCCACCAGCCCGTCGACCTCGGCATTGCGCCCCGCCCACGCCAGATCGGCGGCGGCGACCTGCTCACTGGCCTCGGCGTAGTCGTCCACGACCTCCTCGAAATCGCCGTGCGAGATGCCCCGGAAGGTGGCCAGGGCGACGGCCAGCTTCTCGAAGGACGGGTTCTCCGGCCCGACCCGCCAGCCGCGGCGGCGGATCAACTCCGCGACCGTTTGCCGCGCCTCCTCCATCCCCTCCGGCGCGGCGGCCGTCCGCGGGGTGATCGCCTCCTGCGCCGCGCCGAGGACGTTGTGCACCGACTCCTCCGGTGAGTCGACGGCGGCCAGCACGTCCCGCACGGCCGAGACCGACAGCCCCCCGACGTCGATCATCCCCCTGATCAGCCGCAGCCTGCGGACATGGCCGTCGTCGTAGCTGGCCTGGTTCGGGCTGGTCAGCCGGCCCGCGGGCAACAGCCCCTCGCGGACGTAGTACTTGATCGTCGGGATCGCGACTCCCGTCTCGCGACTCAACTCCCCGATGCGCATCTGCCGCCCTTCCCCTCGCCGGGAGCACATCCCCGGCGTTTCCAAATGGCCGGGCGCCCGCACCCGGCCTTGTCATTCCGCCTCCCATCATAGATAGTCCAGCTATCAGATAGCAGCAAGCGCCACTATCTATTCATGGGGGATCCGTATGTCCAGATACCGCTCATTACTCGCCTTCTCCTGGACGATGGCCGGGCTCGCCGTCGTCGCGGCGGTCGGCCTGATCGTCGACGACCGGGTACTGGTCGGCGCGCCCATCTGGTTCAAGCCCTTCAAGTTCGCGGTCTCCTTCGCCGCCTACGGGCTCACGCTGGCCTGGATGCTGTCCCGGCACGCACCCCCGAGTCGGACCGGGCGGTGGGCCGCACACACCGTCGTGGTGGCCGGAACCATCGAGATGGCGATCATCACCGGGCAGACCATCCGTGGCCGGCGCAGCCACTTCAACATCGAAACCCCGCTGGACCAGGGCCTGTTCACCACCATGGGCCTCACCATCGCCGTCCTGTGGGTGGCCACCCTCGTCATCGCGGTCCTGCTCTTCCGCGCCCACCTGGGTGACCGCGCCGCGACCTGGGCGATCCGGCTCGGACTGCTGCTCGCCCTGGCCGGGTTGCTGCTCGGCGGCCTGATGGTGCTGCCCACACCGGAGCAGCAGGCCGCGGGCGGGCTGCGCACCCTCGTCGGCGCACACAGCGTCGGCGTCCCCGACGGCGGCCCGGCCATGCCGCTGACCGGCTGGAACACCACCGGCGGCGATCTGCGCATCCCGCACTTCGTCGGCATGCACGCCCTTCAGGGGCTACCCCTCTTCCTCTACGCGCTCGAGGCACTGTCCGGCCGCTGCGCCCGGCTGCGGCACGAGCGGATACGCCTCCGCCTGGTCCTGGTCGCGGCCGGCTGGACCACCGGGCTGCTGGCACTGGTGACCTGGCAGGCCCTGCGCGGCCAGGCCCTGATCCACCCGGACGGCGCGACACTCGGCGCCCTCGCGGCCCTCACGGCGGCCACGACGGCCGGCACCTTCGCCGCGCTACGCCGCCCCGGCAGCGGAACCGGCCCCGTAACCCCGCCCGCAGCCACCACCACCGAGGCCAAGACCACCCAACCCCACCACCCCACAGAGGAGTTGCCGGCATGACCACCCCCACCCTCTTCGACCTGGCCTTCGCCCTCGCGGCGCCGTTCTGGGCGCTGCTGATCCTGGCCCCGGGATGGCGCTGGACCGACCGGATCGCCGCCTCCCCCCTGCCGATGGTGCCGGTCCTCGCGGTCTATCTCGCCCTGGCCGTCCCGGTGTTCCCCCAGCTGTGGGCCGCCGTCAGCCGCCCCGACCTGGCGGGGTTCCAGGAGCTGCTGCGGCTCGGCGGCGGGGCGGGCGCGATCTGGGCGCAGGTGATCGCCTGGGACCTCTTCCTGGGGCAGTGGATGTACCGCGAGGCCCGGGAGCTGAACATCCATCCCCTGGTGATGGGCCCACTGCTCCTGCTCACCGTGCTGCTCTCCCCCCTCGGCGTCCTCCTCTTCCTCGCCCTCCGCGCAGGCGCCCGCCGCCGGCACCGCCGACCCGACGCCATATCGCCGTGGCACCGGGCAACGACCGCTGCGGAACAGCACACCTAGGGCGTATGACAGACCGCTTCGATGTTGTTGCCGTCGAGGTCACGGACGAAGGCCCCGTAGTACGACGCGTGGTACTGAGGCCACAGCCGTGGTGCGTGCAGGGACTCGGCACCGGCCTCGACGGCGGCGGCATGGAAGGCGTCGACGGCCGCCCGGTCGGGCGCCGCGAAGGCCAGGTGCACCTCACGGGCGGGAGCGTCGTCGGCCGCGGGGACCAACCAGAGCGTGTGCCCGGTGGTGCCGAAGCTGATGAACTCGCCGAATTCCTTGGTCCGTTGAGCCCCGAGCGGGGCGAGCGCACGGTCGTAGAAAGCCGCACTGGCAGGAACGTCCGCCACCTGAATCGCCATGTGATCAATCATCCCGCCAGCGTTCCACCGGAGCGGAAAATCGGCCCGTGGTTTTCCGGCAGCAGCCGATCGGGCCCACACTCATGACGGCATCCTGCCACCACCCCGGCCGGCCCACCCCTCCAGCGAACCGACATGAACTCCTCGCGAGCA